>CAYSSF010000545.1:0-1500 GCA_964433455.1 uncultured Syntrophaceae bacterium | reverse complement strand
ATGACATAATGGTCGAAGGGCCTCTTTTCCGCCTGCTTTCTCGCGTTCACCCGGTATCGGATCGGCCCGCAATGCATGAAGATGATGGGATGACGGCCATCCTGCCGCGTCGGGGTGGCCGTCAAACCATATACATATTTTGCGTGAACGCCCTTGAGGATCTGTTCAAAGCTGAACGCCGGGACATGGTGGCATTCATCGACGATCACCATGCCGTAATTCTTGATCCACTCCTTGACCTCATCGCCGCTGTTCAAGGACTGCATGACCGCAACGTCAATGATGCCGCTCGGGCTGGCCTTGCCCGCCCCGATCTGGCCAATCAGGCTTTGCTTCCTTTTTCGCCCCCTCTTTTTCTCCAAAACGGGCAGCGCTTCATCGATATCCAAAAACTCGTTCAGTTTTGCCGTCCACTGCGAAAGCAACTGCCGTCGATGCGTCAAGACCAGCGTACTGACTTTTCGTTCGGCGATCAGCTTCGCGGCGATGATCGTTTTGCCAAAGGCCGTGGTTGCCGAAAGAACGCCGGTATCGCGTTTCAGCATCTCTTCGGCAGCGGGGATCTGTTCATCTCTCAGATTTCCATTGAATGCAACGTTGATGCGCCTTCCCGGACAGGTATGGTCCGTCCATGCAGCCTTGACGCCGGCCTCGTCAAGCAGGCCCGCGACGTCCGCTTCGCAGCCTCTTGGCAGGCACAGATATGCCGGGGTCTCCTCCGAGCACGAGAGAATCGGCGGCTCGCCATAGGTCAGCCGACGCTGCGCCTGGGCCTTGTAAAACTCCGGGTTTCTGAACGCGGCAAGCCTTTTAAGCGCATTCAACCCCCGCTGAGGAATCCCCGCTTTTTCGACGTAAAGCATGTTGGCCTTGATTAGCCTTACCTCTTCCGAAAAATCGCTCCCGGACCATCGTATCCGTTTCGTCTCCCACGGTTTTTCGGCTTCTTCGTCGTCCTTCCGGAGCGCCCCCAGTTCGCTTCCAGGGCTTAACATCGGGATCAATCCCGCAATCCCGACTTCGGACAATTTTTCGATATTGGCCAGAAATTCCCACTGGTCTTTACAGGGCTCGAAGTTCTCATCGAGAAAGACGCTGTTGCCCTGTTCCCGGGCCGCCTTCTGAAGCGGGAGCGCGATCAGGTTTCCGAAGCCGCCCTTCGGCAGGGTGTCCTGACTGGGGAAGAAGCGGTCGTAGGATTTGAAGGTCAATTCATGTCTTCGGCTCATGGCACAGGTCAGCAAGGCGAACCCGAACTTCCGCGCCAGACTCGCCAGGATCGGTTCTGCAAAGAAAAACCAGGCATGCGCCCCGTTTCCGGAACGGGAACGCTCCAGGGCCGCGGGGATGTCAAAAGCGGCACAGACCTCCCTTAGAGTGGCGCAGTCCTGTTGCCAGTCTTCATCGTCCAAATCAATGGCCAGAAAGTGGCACGTCTCATCCCGGAGCAGAGGGTAGAGGCCGGCTACGATATTTCCCCGCAAATGCGCCTCGATCACC
>CAYSSF010000544.1:0-1511 GCA_964433455.1 uncultured Syntrophaceae bacterium | reverse complement strand
TGAGTGAAGCGATTCTGGTCGGTGATAATCTGACCAAAATGTTCGACAAGCTGACAATTGTCAAGGGGGCGTCGATCGCCGTCCAGGAGGGGGAATTCGTCGCCCTGGTGGGCAAATCCGGCTGCGGCAAGACCACGCTCCTCTCCATCCTTTCCGGTCTGGAGCGCCCAACCTCGGGACGGGTGACGATCGCCGGTAAGGAGATTTCCGGCGAATCCGAGGACGAGTTGGCCCTCTTCCGCCGTCAGAACGTCGGGTTCATCTTCCAGTCCTTTAATCTGATTCCGACCCTCTCCGCCTGGGAGAACACGGCCCTTCCCCTGTTTCCCGTCCGGATGACCGAAGCGGAGCGGCGCCGGCGGGCGACGGAAATCCTCGACCGGATGGAACTGGGGCACCGGGTGGACCACCTGCCCGCGGCGCTCTCAGGCGGAGAGAAGCAGCGAGTGGCAATCGCACGCGCGCTGATCAACAACCCGAAGATCGTTTTCGCCGACGAGCCGACGGGGAACCTCGATACCGCCACCGGCGACGCGATCATGGAGATCGTCAACCGGCTACACCGGGAACAGGGGATGACCCTGCTCATGGTGACCCACGAACCGGAGTTGGCCAAAACGGCGGAACGCGTCATTCAGATGCGGGACGGGGAGGTGCTCTCATGAAAAAGTTTGCTTTGTATGGCCTGTTGGCCCTTTGCCTGGTTTTCATCCCGGGGGCGGCTCTGCCCGCCCCGCCGGTTTCCGTGGAAATCCTCTACATGAACCACGGCCCCCTGCTCTCGACGGTCCGGGGGATCAAGGAGCTCTGCAACGGGTACGGAAAGGCCGTTACCGCCTCCTGGTACGATTTCGAAAGCCCGGAGGGGGAAAAGTTCATGGCCAAAAAAGGGATCCGGCAGCACATTCCCCTGGTCGTCTGGATTGCCGGCAAACCGACCCTCAAGGTCAACGGGAAAGAGATTCAATTTGTCGGCTTTCCCACCGGCTCCGGCCCCCCCTCCTTCCAGGGGAATTGGACCATGAACGATCTGCGCGCGGCGCTGGATCAGGCCACCGGGAAAAAATAGGGCGCCGGGGAACCGTAATTCCGGTATTCCAATCCGTCATTCCGGCGAATCCCGGATCAGGTCCGGGACAGGCGACGGAATCCAGGACAATCCTGGATGCCGGATCAAGTCCGGCATGACAAACGATTTCTAACATCTGTCACCACGAACAGAGAAAATTACTGTGAGGGAACCATGTATTATCGCTACGTTTTGAAGGAACTCAGCCACCACCGTCAGCGGATGCTGGTCAACTGTCTGGGCATCGCCGTGGGGATCGCCCTGTTCGTCTCGATCAACGCCGTCTCCGCCGCATACCGGGAGGCGGTGAGCCTCCCCTTCAAGAACCTCGGGGCGGACCTCGTCGTCCAGCGGCCCGAAATGCGCGCTGTGGATTCGGGCCAGCCGGCCCAGTCGATGCGCGGGATACGCCTGCCGATCTCCAGCCAGATCCTCGCCGCCG
>CAYSSF010000543.1:0-1513 GCA_964433455.1 uncultured Syntrophaceae bacterium | reverse complement strand
CACTGACCAGCAGGTAATACGGCAGATACTGAAACACCTCGGTCTTTGGATACCAGCACCTTCCAGAGACCCGCCCAACACAAGTTCCGCCCCTAAAAACCATGAGCCGGTTTATGAATTCTTCGATGACCTGTCTGCGTTTAACGAACACGCAGACGGTTGGCCCGGTTATGATGAATCCTGTATTGCACAAAATTAACCCTTTCTTTGTACTCTTCTCCAGGACGTAGGGATGGTCTTGCCATTTTTTGTCAAAAAATAGGGTAATGTGCTGCACATTACCCATTGCATGACAATGCACCTATTTCTCCTATAATTCCACACCATTTCTTCCAATTTCCGTTGCTTTGGCTTTTGATTTTGCTAAAAAATCTTGCAATCTTCTTCGTTTTTGTTATACTATCACTCTTAAGGGAAAAGCAATTTCCTATCATTCATTTTATCATTGAGCGTAATGGATCTTTCGATCATTTGTACCTACCGATGTATTTCTAAATGCCGGATGTGCAACATTTGGCAAAATCCTTCTGAACCAAAGGATGAGCTGACCCTTGAAACGCTCGCTAAACTGCCTAAAGGGCTGGGCCATGTGAACATCCAGGGCGGCGAACCGACGCTGCGGACGGATCTCATGGAAATAATAGATACGGTCTACCCTAAGGCTCGCGTAACGGAAATCAGTTCAAACGGCCTATTACCCGACCGGTTAATTCCAATCATCAGAAAATATCCCGATCTAAAAGTGCGATTCAGTCTTGAGGGCGATGAAACGACCAATAACAACATCCGCGGTGAATCCAACGGATTTAAGACCAAGGTCGAGGGTTTGAGAAAACTCAAAGAGGCGGGCGGAAAAGATCTTGGTTTCGCGATGGTGGTCCAGGATGATAACGCTTCCCAATTAGCCGTTGTGCACGAAATAGCGAGATTCATTGGAGCCGACTTTTCGGCCTCGGCACTTCATAATGGCTGGCAGTTTCACAAGTCCGATAATCATCTCCGCGACCAGAAAACCGTGGCGCGTGAAGTGGAAAAGACAATTGCCGCCTTCATCAGATCCCGTTCGATCAAATCCTGGTTTCGAGCCTACCTGCTTCTCGGACTCAGAAGGCAGGTCTTGGGTCATGGTTCATCCGAGAAATGCACGGCAGGCACCGGCTTCGCTTTTATCGACCCTTGGGCGAATGTGTTCGCTTGCAATGTAAGACCGGATCTGGTGATGGGCAATCTTCAAAAACAGTCCTGGAAAGACATCGTATCGAGTCCGGCGGCTCACCGATGTCATGCACAAGTCGACCAATGCGAAAAAAAATGCTGGAAAGTGGTGAATGCACGAGTCGCCATGAGGTCGGCGCTTATGCCCCGCCTTCCGAAGCTTGGCCCTCTCCGGTGGGTAGTCACAAACAAGATCCGGGCCGCGATCGGCCTGGACGTCCTGTTCGATCACTAAACAGGACATTTCCGGATGTTCATCTTTGGTACTTTGGATCGTTTGAACAAGTTTTTCGCTGTG
>CAYSSF010000542.1:0-1514 GCA_964433455.1 uncultured Syntrophaceae bacterium | reverse complement strand
CTCCATATACTCGCGCTTGGGCAGCGAGATCGGCGGAAACGGTTCCTTCTGAATCGCATTGCACAGCATCGCGGATTCATCGGCGGGCAGATGATACGACACTACATCCGTGCCGAAAACATCATCCTTATAGAGAAACGGCGGCGCGTGCCCCTTCTCCATGCCGGGAACGATGTGCACGTCCTTGTGCGGCTTCATGCGATAGCACATCGCCCAGAAAACCGCCGCCTCGTTCGAGGGATCGATATCCTCGTCCACGGCAACGACGATCTTGCCGACTCCGGGATGAAACGAGCACGCCGCGTGCAGCGCGCGCCACACCTCCGCTTCGCTCGGACGCCGCATCTGGATGATGACCAGTTTATAGGTATTCGTCAGCGGCTCGTGCATCTCCACGCGCAGCACGCTCTGGACGCGGCACTCGTCGCGCAGGTGCACCAGCATCAACCGATCGTAGCCGATTTTCCGAATAACCGATGATTCGCTCGGGGTGAGCTGGCTGAGCCAGGAGACGTAGATCGCGTCTTTGCGATGGGTCACCGCCGTCACGTCCATGAATGGATTGAACTGTCTCGGGTGCATGTAGCCGTGCGATTCGCCGAACGGCCCCTCCGGCTCGACCCACTCCGTGTTCAGAAACCCTTCGACGACGATCTCAGCCTCAGCCGGCACGTAGAGATCCACGGTCTTGCATTTGACCACGCGGATCGCCTCTCCCGCCAGTCCACCGGCAACGGCTATTTCATCCAACCCATACGCGACTTTCTGCACCGAAACGTAAGAAACCACCGGTGGGGCGCCGATAACCAGCGCGGCCGGCAGCGGCTCGCCTTTCGCCTGCGCCTTTTTCCAATGGAGGAAGATGTCCTGCCCCAGGCCCGACGGGAACACTCCGACGCGCGTGCGCGACTTGATCTGCCCGCGGTAGTTGCCCAGGTTCTGAATTCCCGTCTCGGGATCCTTGGTTATCCAATGGGAGCAAGTGGTGTAGGGACCGTTATCAAAACCGGGCGTCGAGATCGGCACCGGGAATTCCTCCAGCCCAAGACCCTCGCGCTTCACTTCGTCGCCGAGGTGGATCTCCTCCTGGCACGGCGCGTTCGTTACCATGACCGGTGCGATCGGATTCGACAGAGCATGCTTCCATCTTTGGTCCATTTCTTCGACGCTCTTGCAGTCCATACCGAGAAAATAGATCGCCTTGTTGCCCGCCAGCGCGCCGACGACCACCGGGAACTTGTAGCGGCGGCCCTTTGCGTCGGTCACGTTCTCGAACAGCCATGCCTTGCGCTCTTCATCCGGAATACCGCCGCGGTACTGCCAGCGGACCAGCGGATGGAGTTCGGTGTCCTTGTTAATTACTCTTTGGATGCGGCGAAGAAAGCCCTTTTCTTCGAGCTTCTTCAGATGCTCATGCAGATCGGAATAAGCCATGGGTACGTTTTCTCCTCCTGTGAATTAACGATTTCAGGAATTTCCCTCGGATGGAAAAACAGCGCCAAAATATCCGATAA
>CAYSSF010000541.1:0-1532 GCA_964433455.1 uncultured Syntrophaceae bacterium | reverse complement strand
ACCTTGCCGATGATCTCCTTCATGATCTCCGTCGTGCCGCCGCCGATGCTGAGGATCCGGGAGTCGCGGTAGAGCCGCTCGACGAGATACTCCCGGGCGCAGCCGTAGCCGCCGTGGATCTGGACGGCGTCGTAGACCACCTTGTCGCACACCTGGCAGGCGAAGTTCTTCGCCATCGACACCTCCTTCACGGCATCCTTCCCAGCCTCCATCCGGGAGGCGACCCGGTAGTTGAACTCCCGGGCGACCTCCACCTGCGTGGCCATGTCGACGAGCTTGTGGCGGGTCACCTGAAAGCCGGAAAGGGTCCGGCCGAAGGCCTCCCGGCTCTTCGCGTAGCGGATCGATTCTTCGAGCGCGAGCGACGCGACGGCGTGAGCCATGACGGCCATCGCGAGGCGCTCGTTCTGGAAATTGGCCATGATGCCGTAAAACCCCTGACCCTCGCCGCCGAGGAGGTTCTCCGCGGGGACCCGGCAGTCGACGAAGGAGAGCTCCGCCGTGTCGGAGGCGTTCCACCCGATCTTCCGGAGCTTCTTCGCGACAAAAAATCCGGGCGTGGAGCTGTCGATTACCAGCAGGCTGACCCCCTTGTATCCCGCATCGCCGGTCCGGACGGCCGTGGTGATGAAATTCGCCCGGCAGCCGCTCGTGATGAAGGTCTTGGCGCCGTTGACGATGTAATGCTCCCCGTCGCGGACCGCCCGGGTCCGGATGTTCGCGACGTCGGAGCCGGCGTTCGGCTCCGTAATCCCAAGCGCCGCAATCTTTTCCCCTTTTAGCACCGGAACGAGAAACCGTCGTTTCTGTTCCTCCGTTCCCAGGTGGACGACCGGCGGCATGGCGATCGTGAGGCTGCCGAGGCCGGCCACCAGCCCCACCGAACCGGAGCGGGTCATCTCTTCGGTGAAGACGATGGACATGAACCGGTCGCAGGGGGTGCCCCCGTAGGTCTCGGGAAAACCGAGGCCGAGAAAACCCTCTTCGGCGTACCCTTTGTAGAGCTCCACGGGGAATAGCTCCTCATCCTCCCAGCGGTCGATATGGGGTTTGATCTCCTTGTCGACGAACTTTCGAACGCTCTCCCGGAAAATCCGGTGCTCCTCGGTGAAATATTCTTCGTACATGATATCAATCCCTCCGGCAGAATTTATAACCCCTTTCAGGCGGCGCGGAACCGGTCCAGACTCTCCTTGGCGATGAACGCGCGCTGCATCTCTGAAGTGCCGTAGGCGAGTTCGGCGAACCGGGCGTCACGGTAGAGGCGCTCCACAACGGCGCCTTTCAAATAACCGTGCCCGCCGTGGACCTGCATTGCCAGGTCGGCGATCCGCCCTGCCGCCTCGCTCGTGAAGAGCTTCGCACAGGAGGCGAGAACGGGGCCTTCCGGATCCTTCTGCTCCATCGCCCAAGCGGCCCGGCAGGTTATCATCCGGCCAAGGTCGTTGAGGGTGAACATTGTGGCGAGCTTCGCACCGACCCCTTCGAACAAGCCGATCGGTTTTCCGAATGCTTTTTTCGCCTTCGCGTGG
>CAYSSF010000540.1:0-1534 GCA_964433455.1 uncultured Syntrophaceae bacterium | reverse complement strand
ATCCGTGAGTTTCCCCGGCTTGAGGAGAATGCGATCGCTGATCGCGATCTTCCCCACGTCATGGAGGAACGAACCCTTGATGAGGCCGGCGATATATTCCTTTTTCAGACCGACTGCCTCCGCCAGGCGGATGGCATAGATCGTCACACGGTAATTGTGGAGGTTGGTGTCGCTGTCCTTCTTGGCGATGGCTCCACCCAAGACCTTGAGCATCCCGATATTGGCTTGGGAGAGGTCCTTGGTCAGTCTGATCAATCCTCTGTTCAGGGTCAGTACAATCGGGTAAATCACCAGCGCCGTGAAGAAGATGATCACCACGACCTGCAGGAGGGAGAGGAGAATACGGTTTTTGATCTCCGCCATCGTCCCGGGGTCCGCTTTATAGACCCCCTCAAAATAGCCCTCGATCTCCCGGCCGGTCGTCTGCAGGGGGATATGGACAATAACGAAGATCTGGCCGCCTTTGCCGTAGAACCGCTGGAAATGAACATCATCCGTCATGACCATATCGCTGCGGCGCCTACTGATTTCCTTTTTAATCAGAAAGGCGGTAGGATGGCTCGCCTCGACGATCACCTCCCAGACCCGGTTATAGAGCTTGACAGCGATGAAATGTTCATCTCCAATGTGCATCAGGGTTTCCTCCCGGAGGCGTTCAAGATGGAGGGAATCGGGGCTTTTGAGAAAATCCCCATAGTCCATCTTGAACTCACGGGATTCTACCGAGGCCAGCGAGACGACATAGGCGTCGATCTTCCTCATCTCCAGAAAGAACACCGCTGCGCCGATCAGGCCAGCAGCAACCTGACGATCAATTTTTGGTTGACATGTTGATTCATCTCATTCCTGTCCGCGCCGCTCGCCCCTGATCGGCGCGGCGCCTTACGCCTCCAAATCCTTTTTCATGCTTTCAAACTGTTCTTTCGTGATCTCCCCTGCGGCATAGCGCCGCTTCAGTATGTCGAGAGGGGTTTCCCCATGCAATTGCCCATAATCCTTGGATCCTGCGCCCTTGACGAACCACCAGATCGCAGCCGCAATTAGAACGATCAGGAAAATCATCCCCATAAACATTCCTCCGTATCCGAAATTCATCATCGGTCCCCATCCCTCCCCGAAGCCGCAATCGAAACGGCCGCACGCGGAAACCAGCAGCGTCAGTCCGATCGCTGTTGTGAACAAAGCACATCTCTTCATCGATCATCCTCCTGTTGTTGTGTCCGGAATCAGTTCCTTTTCTCCTTGCCATCCGGAAGTCTCTTGCTCCCGCCTAAAAAGATTTTGGTCGATTTAGCAAACAACCCGGTTCCTGCCCGATGTCTTGGCGAGGTACAGACGCTCGTCGGCTTTTTTGAGAAGAGTCGTGAATTTTCCGATGCCGTCGTCGGGAAACGAGGCGATGCCAAAACTCGCGGTGATCTTCTTCCCCGATTCTCCGGAAGGGAGAATGACATCGGCGGTTTCGATCTGTTTCCTCATCTTCTCCGCAACCGCGAGGGCGGCGGCCTTATCGGCGCCGGGAAGGATCGCTAAG
>CAYSSF010000539.1:0-1537 GCA_964433455.1 uncultured Syntrophaceae bacterium | reverse complement strand
CCCACTGTTCGCCCTCCTGCTGGGAAACGAGGCGGAAACCGAACGTTTCGTAGAGGTGGCGCGCCGCGTCGAGTCCGGCGAAGGTCCAGAGAAAGATCCGGCGATAGGCCTGACGGTCGCAGAAGGAGACCGCTTCCGTCATGAGCCTGCGGCCCAGCCCCTTTCCGTGCATCTCGGGAGACACGATGAACCAGCGGAGGTGCGCTCCGTCCGTCGCCGCTCTGGATCCGTCGATGGCGATTGCGCCGGCTACACGGTCCTCGTGCAGGATTGTCCAGAAGCCGTCGCGCCCCTTTTCGAAGCGGCGGAGGAATTCCGCGAGTTCCGTCGCGACTTTGGCCTCGAAGAAGAGGCCGAATTGCCAATGGCGGTGGTAGTAGGCTGCGTGCAACTCGGCGATGCGGCCGATGGCCCCCGAACGATAATCGGAAATTTCGTGTTGCATCTAATGACCGCCTCCGGTTTGTTCGATAAAGCGCACCCGCGCTTTCGCCTCTTTTTACAGCGGGCGCCGACCCTTGCCGGCCTTTCTGTCGAAATTTGCTGCTTATATACATCACTTTTGGCCGATGAAGGAATCAAAATTTGACTTATCCCGGCAAATGAGGCAGAAAGACATCAAAATCAAGCATGGGGAGGGGCCTGAGAGATGACGGAGAAGACAACCGCAGAAAAAATCCGTGAATTTTCGGAACGGAAAACCCGGATCGGCGCGATGGGCGGCGAAAAGATGGTCCAAAAGCATCATGAGCAGGGCAAATTGACGGCCCGGGAGAGGCTCGATCTCCTTTTCGATCCGGGAACGTTTCAGGAGATCCAGCTCTTTGTCAAACACCGCTCCACCCTCTTCGGCCTCGCCGGGAAGGAGATCCATGCGGACGGCGTCATCACCGGCTTCGGACGGGTCAACGGGCGGGTGGTCTTCGTCGCCGCCCAGGATTTCACCAGCGCCGGAGGGAGCCTTGGGGAGATGCACGCCCAGAAGATCTGGAAGGCGATGGACATGGCCATCGAGGCCAGGAAGCCTTTCCTCGCGCTGAACGATTCCGGCGGCGCGCGCATCCAGGAGGGCATCACCTCCCTGCAGGGATATGCAGGGATCTTCTACCGCAACAGCATTGCGTCCGGCTTTATCCCCCAGATCTCCGCCATCATGGGACCCACGGCGGGGGGCGCCGTCTACTCGCCGGCGCTCACGGACTGGATCTTCATGGTGCAGAAGAACAGCTACATGTATATTACCGGCCCTGATGTCGTGAAGGCGGTCATCGCGGAGGAGGTGAGCCATGAAGATCTCGGCGGTCCGATGGCCCATGCCGCCAAGAGCGGGGTCTGCCATTTCGTCACGGAGAACGATGCGGAGTGCATCGGCCGTGTGAAGACCCTGCTTTCCTATCTTCCCGACAGTTGTCACAGCCCCCAGCCTGTCTCACCCTGCACGGACAGCGCGGACAGAGAGTGCCCGGAGCTGGACACGGTGATCCCGGACAAGGCGTCTCGCGCATACGATATGAAGAAGATCATCGCCGCAGTGGCC
>CAYSSF010000538.1:0-1552 GCA_964433455.1 uncultured Syntrophaceae bacterium | reverse complement strand
CCTCAGCAATTCAGAAGTACACAGGGTCACAAAAGCTATGGTCTGGGCAGCCTCGACATGACCGGGATAACGCTGTATACCGAGATAGAAAACCAGCAGGATAGCGATGGCGTCTACAACAGCCACCACGGAAACACCGATCGACATATCAGCATTGATAACCGGTTCTTTCGGCGGCCTCGGCGGTTGTTTCATGGTATCAGGTTCACCTTTTTCCATACCAAGCGCGAGAGCCGGGGCGCCGTCCGAAACAAGGTTCAACCATAAAAGCTGGATAGGTTTAAGGGGAATTGGCATTCCCATCAGCATGGCGCCGAAGACGATCAGGATTTCTCCGACATTGCAAGCCAGAAGAAAGAAGACGAATTTTCTGATGTTGGAATAGATGATTCTGCCCTGCTCGATGGCAGAGACGATGCTGGCGAAATTGTCGTCAGTAAGAACCATATCGGCCGCTTCCTTGGATACGTCCGTTCCCGAGATGCCCATGGCGATGCCTATATTTGCCCGCTTGAGGGCAGGCGCGTCATTCACGCCGTCACCGGTCATTGCCACTATGTGGCCGCGTGCTTTGAAGGCATCGACGATCATTGTCTTGTGCGCCGGGGATACGCGGCAGCATACGTCCACGTTGTCCACTATGTCGGTGAGCTGAGCGTCGCTCATTGTGTCGAGCTCCGCTCCGGTCAGAACCAGACCATTAGGTTTCAGCAGGCCGATCTCGCCTGCAATGGCCTCAGCTGTGTCCCTGTAGTCGCCGGTCACGACTACTTCCGGCCTGGGCGGGTCAATCATTCCGAGGAGACCTATGAAGGTCAACTCCTTTTCAATATTATCCGGGTTGCAGTCTTCGGGGGCATCATTTAAGGGGCGGTAAGCCACTCCCAGTATCCTGAGGGCGTTACTCGCCATATCATGATTATGTTCAAGTATTATTTTGCGTTTTGAATCGGTGAGAGGAATGGCCTGTCCGTCCTGCAGTATACCGTCGCAGAGGTCCAGAACTACGTCAGGCGCTCCCTTGACGAAAGCGATGAAGGGCGGATATTCGAAGCCTGACGGCGAAATACGGTCATGTATCTGATCATGGCTGTGTATAGTGGTCATCCTTTTTCTATCCGAATCGAAAGGGATTTCCTGTATTCTCGGAAAAACATTTTCCATCTCTTTGCGGCGGAAACCGCCTTTTGCTGCGGCGACAACCATGGCCCCTTCTGTCGGATCTCCGAGGATTCTCCATGAACGATCTCCCGATTCCGCAACTATCTCATCGAGATTGGCATCGTTGCACAGTAATGCGCCCTGCAGGAGCACTGCGCAATCCGGATCCTTAATCGGGTCAAAGGGCTTGCCGTCCAGAGAGAACTCTCCGTTCGGGACATAACCTTCTCCGGTTACGCGGAATCTCTTCTCCCCGGCCCAACCCTGAAGAACCGTCATCTTGTTCTGTGTCAGCGTCCCCGTTTTATCCGAACATATCACTGTGGTGCATCCAAGGGTTTCAACGGCGGGAAGCTTGCGGATCAGGGCGTGGCGCTTAATCATCTGCTGC
>CAYSSF010000537.1:0-1554 GCA_964433455.1 uncultured Syntrophaceae bacterium | reverse complement strand
GACCTGATCACTCTTCTGGACGGCGTGACGGCGGATGAGATATGGGTCGGTCGCAAGGAGGGGCTGTTCGGGGAGCAGAAGGTTTTCTATATAGGCAAGGATGTTTTTATCAAGAACAAGCGGGCGACGGGGCGGCCGAAGGATGTGGCGGACATAACGGCGCTGAAGGAACTTCCCGAGCCGGAGAGCGGGGGCAAGGGATGACCGCCGCTACGAGGAAGGCTTATAGGGGAGTGAAGAAGCGCTTTACCCGCGCGCTCAAGAGATCGGCGGAAGGCGGCAGTCGGGAGAAGAAGTTCAAGACCGTGTTGTCGCGGGTCCCCAGAGGCTTCCTCTTGACCGGCGGAGGGAGTTGGTGGATCATGGCCTTGCCGCCGGCCGTGGGCCAAGGCCCTCGGCTTGCCCCTCGAACCAGGGCGAACGGACGGAGAAGGGGCGGCCCAACGGATCGGACACGGCTTCCGGCTCCACGCGGGCGTTGACCAGAAGCCGCCACTTCAAGTTCTTAGGAGCCCCGGCCGATACCAGCCCCTCGACGATATTGTAAGCGAGAAGCGCAGGTGATCGCGGATTGGTATCGCAAGAGCTATAATGAGGAACGGCCGCACAGTTCCTTGGGCTATCTGACGCCTGCTGAGATGGCTGCGGGTCAGGGGGCTAGCCCCCTGAGTCATCCTGCTGGGACTAACTTTCCAGTTGGATGAAAGATTGGGGGAAGGTCAACGGGAGCGAGAAAAAGTGAAAAATTCAATGTATGCGTCCATCATTTTCTGCCTAGCCGGTGCGGGATGCGCGATGACTTCGTCCAGAGTACCGCACGCGATCCAAGACGGCAAGCTGGATATCTACGTTACTGAGAATGATCAAAAGCTGCTCTTCGTCAAAGACGCAATCACCGGTGAGAATCATCGCACCTGCTTGACCCCGCCCCACGATTCCGTCAGCGGGGCGACCGGCGGGATCGGTTTATCAGTAGGTGTTCCGGGCGTGCCCGCGCTCAAGGAAGGAATGACGGTCGAACGCGGCAAGGGAGAACTCTCGCTGGGCGGGCGCAGCCCGGCGGCGCTGATCTCCCGAGAACTGATGTACCGCGCCTGTGAACTCTCGCTCAATCTGAACGCGGACAAGGATACGACGCTTCGAATCTATGAGCGTTTCCTTCAGGCCCTCGAGAAAGTTGCCGCGGCCCAGACGGAACAGGGTGACTCCCCGTTGAGCATGGCCGAGGCTCCGCCGGCCATCGACATAAACGGCGGCGACAACGGCGGCACCGGCAGCGACTCGGCCGAGAGGGACACCGATGAGGACGACAACGGAGATGTCGATCCGACCCCTCCGGACCCGAAGACGGACGGGGCCGTCGACACCAGCGGATTGGGGGATTGAGATGGACATGATGAAATACAAGAAAGTCCTCGCCATCACCACCGCTTTGGGGGTTTTCTCGCCGCCGGTTCAGGCTCCGGCGTGCACCACTGCGGCCACGCGGAATCTGGCCCATGTCGGTCCGATCATCGTTAAGAGCTACGACTGGGACAACACGGACGGCTATGT
>CAYSSF010000536.1:249-1566 GCA_964433455.1 uncultured Syntrophaceae bacterium | reverse complement strand
CGATTACGACCTGTCGTGTCTTCATCTGCAATCCTCTTCATAATCATTATATTTTTGGCCATTATCCGTTAATCGCGCTATGTTGTCAATGACCGCTGGTGCTTGGAGATTCCTCTTGCTTTTATGTATCCCAAAAGATACAATTCATCCAAATTATCGGAGACTATTATGACAAAGACGAAACCCCGCCCCTGGGATGTTGCAGAACATTTGGAAACCGCAGAGGATATGGCCGCTTATCTGGAAGCTGCACTCGAAGAAGGCGACCCCGCGCTGGTGGCGGCAGCTATGGGGGATATCGCACGCGCGAAGGGAATAACGCAAATCGCTCGCGAAACAGGCCTCGGACGCGAGAGCCTTTATAAGGCGTTATCACCCGCGGCCCCTACTCTCAGAACAGTATGACAAAAATCCATCCCTGCCCAGAGCCTCCAATTTGTTCCGCCATTCATACACCGTCGTGCAATGGACTCCCGCTATCAGCGAAGCCTCCTTGATCCCAACCTCCTTCACACTCTCCAAAATTACCAACTTTTGTTCCTGATTAAACTTACAACTCTTTTCCATGTCACTTCCTCCTTCTTAAATTTCGGAGAAAGTGTTACCCTCTACCAACTCAAATTTTCCGGTTTCTTGGTAGCACATGCAGCTATAGTGCCGCTGTTTCGTCGGGAATCAGAAAGGATCTGTTACAGAAAAGGGGGACTCATGCCGGACAATCCGCTGCATTTGCTGTTGAACCCTCGATCCGTCGCCACGGCCGGCGCGGGCAACAATCCCATGAAAATGGGAACCCTGCAAGCCCTCTCGCTGATCAAGGACGGTTATCAGGGCAAGTTCTATCCGATCCACCCTACAGACAAGATCGTCCTCGGTCACAGGGCTTACGCTTCCCCGCTGGAGCTCCCGGAAACCCCGGACCTTGCCCTGATCGTCGTCCCGACCGACCAGGTCATCCCCGTACTGGAAGATTTCGCTAAGATCGGGACGAAGCGGGCGATCATCATCAGCGCCGGCTTCCGGGAGACCGGCGATGCTGGACGGGAGCGGGAAACGCGGCTCAAAGAGATTGCCGCGGCGTCCGGTATGCGGTTCCTCGGCCCCAATTGCATGGGGGTCATGAATACCGGGACCGCCCTGAACATGACCATTGGCGAACTTCCCAAGCAACAAGGCGCCCTCGGTTTCGCCTCCCAGAGCGGCACCTATGTCGCTCAAACGATCTCCTACCTCAAAGAGCGGGGAATCCGGTTCAGCAAGGCGGTCAGTTGCGGAAACGAGGTGGATATCGACATCATCGACGTCCTCGAGTACCTG
>CAYSSF010000536.1:0-239 GCA_964433455.1 uncultured Syntrophaceae bacterium | reverse complement strand
TATCCTTTACATCGAGGGGCTCCGCGATGGCCGACGGTTCGTCGAGGCCGCCAGGCGGATCACTCCCGACAAGCCGGTGCTGGCCCAGTATGTAGGCGGATCGGCCGCCGGCGCCCAGGCCGGCCAGAGCCACACCGGGGCGCTCACCGGCCCCGATTTGCTCTATGAGGGCATCTTCAGACAGGCCGGGATCATCCGCTGTCACTCCATCGAGGATCTCTACGCCCACGGCTGGGCCC
>CAYSSF010000535.1:0-1567 GCA_964433455.1 uncultured Syntrophaceae bacterium | reverse complement strand
TGCCGGAGGTTATGGGTGACAGCGGAAAGCTCGAACAGGTGTTTATCAATATTTTATCAAATTCTCTGGAGGCCATGCCGGATGGAGGCAAGATTTTCATCTCCTCATCGCGGAAAAACGGCTTAATAGAAGTCCGTGTAACGGATACGGGTATGGGGATTGCCGGGGAGAACCTGTCACGGGTATTCGATCCCTTTTTCACGACCAAGGAGATAGGGTCGGGCACCGGACTGGGGCTCTATATCTGTTATGGCATCATCAAGCAACATTATGGTCATATAGAACTTTCAAGTGTTGTCGGGAAAGGTACAACGGCGACCATAAAAATTCCAACCAGGGAACAATATGAAAAAGATACTGATTGTAGACGATGACGCAGAATTCAGGTCGAATCTTACCGAGGTATTGACGGGAGCAGGATATCAGGCCGAAAGCGCGGCGTCTGCTCAAGAGGCAATTGCCAGGAGCGAAGGAGAGGAGTTTGACATCATCCTCCTCGATTTCATGATGCCCAAAATGAACGGCATCGACTCACTCATTACCTTGAGAAGACTGCGACCGAAAACAAAGGTCATCATGATAACCGCCTTCGCCACCGTCGAGAACGCGGTTGATGCCATGAAAAGAGGGGCGAGCGATTACATTGCCAAACCATTTAAGATCGAAGCTCTTCTGACCACCGTACGGCGTGTGCTTGAGGAAGCGAGATTCGAAGCGTGTGTAAATAATCTGGACTTAGATCGTACACTGAGCTCTCTGGCCAACCCCATCCGGAGAAATATAATCAAACTGCTGCACGCCAGAGAAAATATGCGTCTCATGGAAATTACCCGTGAGTTGGGAATCGATGACCACACGAAAGTGATATTTCATTTAAGGCTGTTAAAAGAAGCCGGGATTGTACAACAGGACAAGGAAAAATCTTATTCCCTCGCCAAAGAAGGAACAAAGACTATCGACTGTCTCCGGATGTTGGAAGATTATCTTCCCCTATGACAAGGGCTAATCTTTTAACATATTGCATGAACTGCCATTTCCTGTCCGGTGATTCCGGATACCCCGCCTGTGAAGAACTGTTCACAAGAAATGCAAATCGGTGAATAAGTTTTCTCTTGTGCCCTTGTCCCATTCAGGCATAAACGATACCGGCAATCAAAATTCTGTGTATGCTGTTGATGTCAATGAACGTGTATTTTTACTGTTTTTTTCTCGCACTCCGCTGCAAAGGGGAGCGCATACAAAGAAAGGAGTCATGGAATGAAAAGAAGGATGGCATTTTTTCTTGTTATTGTGGGTATTCTCTTTGTAACCTTTGCTTATACCGCTTCCGCAAAGATGGCGCCCGGCCCGTCCAAAGATCCGATCACGGGCAAGGCCTACGCGGGTTCGGAGAAATGCAAAAGCTGTCACAAGGCGCAGTATAACGACTGGAAGAATACCATTCATGCCTGGATGGTCCGGCCGATAGCCAAGGGCGATTTCAAGAACGTCAAGGCCGACCTCACCCTTGAAGGCGCCCCAAAACCCGATCAGTATGACTGGGCCTATGTCATCGGCGGCTGGTATA
>CAYSSF010000534.1:1135-1584 GCA_964433455.1 uncultured Syntrophaceae bacterium | reverse complement strand
CCTCTTTGGCCCGCTGCCGGATGTTGCTGGAGGCGATGTCGAGGAAGGTGACCTCGCGGAAGTAGATCAGGTGCCCGGTCGGTCCGCGGAATCCCCGGACGCTTTCATCATACGCAAACCGGGAGGCGAATTCCGGACCCAGAATCGTCTCCAGACCCTGGTTGTCGTAGCCCGGCCGCGTCATGACCGCGAAGTTGCACAGCAGGAGCAGGCGCTCCCAGTCTTTCCAGGTCCGGATCGCGTGGAAGGCGTCCTGCCCGAGAATGAAGAAGAGTTCGAGGTTTTCGAGCCGGTATTTGTCCAGGACATACTCCACCGTTTCCACGGAGTAGGAGGTGACCTCGCGCTGGTTTTCCACATCGGAGAAGGAGAAGGCCGGGTTTCCCTCGATGGCGAGGCGGATCATCTGCTCGCGGTGGTAGAAGGGGGTGATCGCGGCGTCGAGTTTG
>CAYSSF010000534.1:0-1125 GCA_964433455.1 uncultured Syntrophaceae bacterium | reverse complement strand
TGTGCGGCGGCCGCGACGCCGGAACGAAGATGATCCGGTTCAGATCGAAAAGCTCCAGCATCTCGGATGCGCACCGCAGATGCCCGATATGGATCGGATCAAACGTACCGCCGAACAATCCCCATTTCATGTTCTCACCTGCCCGTTTCCGTAAACTATGAATTTGGTTGTGGTCAACTCCTCCAGACCCATCGGTCCGAAGGCGTGGAGCTTGGTCGTGCTGATGCCGATTTCCGCCCCCAGCCCCAGCTCGAAGCCGTCGTTGAAGCGGGTGGAGGCGTTGACGAGAACCGTGGAGGAGTTCACCTCCTGGAGGAAGCGCTGCGCCCTGCCGTAGTTTTCGGTGATGATCGCCTCGGTGTGGAGGGAGCCGTACTTCTCGATGTGGGCGATCGCCTCGTCGAGGTCGCCGACCACGCGGACCGAAAGGATCAGGTCAAGGTACTCCCGGTACCAGTCCTCCTCGGTCGCCGTCTCCGCCTCCGGCAGGATCGCCCGTGTTTTCCCGCAGCCGCGAATCACAACGCCGGCCTCCCGGAGATTGGCCGCAGCGAGTAGCAGGAACGTTCCGGCGACGGCCTCATGGACGAGAAGCGTCTCCATCGCGTTGCAGACCCCCGGACGCTGCGTCTTGGCATTCATGCAGATCCGGAGGGCCATGTCGAGATCCGCCCCTTCGTCGACGAAGACATGGCAGACTCCCTTGTAGTGCTTGATCACCGGGATTTTTGAGTCCCGGACCACGGCGCGGATGAGTTCCTCTCCGCCGCGCGGGATGATCACGTCGATGAATTCCTCCAGTTGGAGCATCTCATAGACCGCTTCCCGGTCGGTGATCGCAATGACCTGAATCGCCGTCTCCGGGAGAGCCAGGTCCCGGAGAACCTCCTGGAGAATGTGGGCGATGGCGAGGTTGGAGTGGATCGCCTCCGAGCCGCCGCGAAGGATGCAGGCGTTGCCCGACTTCAGGCAGAGGGCCGCTGCGTCCGCCGTGACGTTCGGGCGGGATTCGTAGATGATGCCGATCACCCCGAGGGGGATGCGCATCCGGCCGACGAGGAGGCCGTTCGGCCGCCGCGACATGGAGCTGATCTTGCCGACCGGATCGGGCAGGGAGGCCACTTC
>CAYSSF010000533.1:0-1586 GCA_964433455.1 uncultured Syntrophaceae bacterium | reverse complement strand
GGACCTCGTAACGAACGCACCGCTCGCCGATTTCTTTCTGGTTCTCGCCTGGACCAACCGGGAAGCAGGTCCGGAGCGGGGGATGACTTTCTTTCTGGTTGACCACAACGCAATGGGGGTGACGATCGGCAGGCCGCTGGAAACGATGGGCCTCCGCGGCGCGCCGACCGCCGGGATCCGCCTTGAGAACTGCAGGGTGACGGATGAGGCCCTCCTCGGCGGAACCGTCGGCGCCGGCTGGGGCCGGATGCAGGCCCTCCTGGAAGAGATCAAGCTCGCCGTCTCCGTCCTGTGCGTGGGCGTCGGCATGGCCTGCATGGAGGAGTCGACGCGCCACGCGAAGGCGAAAAAGGCGTTCGGAAAACCGATCGGCCTGTTCGAAGGGGTCGGGGCGAAGCTCGCCACCATGTTCACGCTCAACGACATCGGCAGGATGATGACCTGCCGGGCCGCATGGGCGATGGAGCAGAAGGACCCGGAAGGCCCAGTTCTGACCTCCTGCGCAAAGCTCTTTACGAGCGAGGCGGCAGGAAGGATCGCCGATCTGGCGATGCAGGTCCACGGCGGGCACGGTTATCTGAAAGGCGCCGTGGTGGAACGCCTCTACCGCGACGCCCGGTTCGCGGAGCTCGCCTACGGCACCTCGGAGATGCAGCGCGCCTTCATCGCCAGGGACAGTCTGGACCGGTTTTGTGCCGCATGAAAGGGGTTGCTGATGCTCAATCCTCCAGTTGCGTCATTTTGCTTCCCTTCCGCGAAACGAAAATGTGGGAAAAATCGGACTCCCCATTGGAGCCGTGCCAATGTTTTTCGCCGGCGGGGATCAACACGATATCCCCCACGGTGACGACCTTCTCCTCTTTTTCCGTGGCGACAACGCCCTTTCCCGCGGTGATAATCAGGATCTGCTCGCAATCATGGGTATGGAATTTGTTCCGTACGCCTTTCCCGAAATGGACAACGTTGACCACATTCTCTTGGCTGTCGGGCAGAAGCACCTGCCTCGTGACCTCCGGACCCGTAAACAGCGGATTGGCATAGGCTTCCCTTGAGACTTTATCGATTCTGACTACCTTCATCATATCCTCCTTGCAGGTTTTTGTGGTATCCGATACCGGGGTTGGCTGTTGCGAAATTATCGCAGAAATCACCATTGAGAAACTATGCAATCGGGAGGAAGAAGTCAACGGGGATTTAAGGGCCATGGGAATGCGATCCACCGGCATGACACCAGGGGCGAAGCCATCCGCCCGCCCTCAAGCCTCCGCCCACTCTTCGGACGAGACCTCCGTCTGTTCAAGAACCGTCTTTGTTGCCTTCTCCTGCTTGTCAGGCGGGTAACCGTACTTCCGCAGGATGCGCTTGACCACGACGCGGAGCTGAGCCCGCACGTTCTCGCGGAGCGTCCAGTCGATGGTGATGTTCTTTCGGACGGTCGCCACGACCAGTGAGTTTTGAGATCACAAACCGTGATCTCAAAAGGTCAGCCTCGCCGGTGGTGAACATCATCATCGCCGCCCCTCCTGTCGATCTCGACGCCCGTCTCGAGGAGGTCGTTATCGACGGCCTGGCGGTCTTTTTCCAAC
>CAYSSF010000532.1:0-1623 GCA_964433455.1 uncultured Syntrophaceae bacterium | reverse complement strand
AAACAAGACGGATCCTCGGGATCCCGGAGCATTTCCTGGTCGGCATCCTGCCCGCTTCGGACACCGGGGCCTTCGAAGCCGCCATGTGGAGTCTGCTGGGGGTCCGGCCGGTGACCGTCCTCGTCTGGGAGAGCTTCTCCGAAGGATGGGCCACGGACGTCGCGAAACAGTTGAAGCTCGATCCCACGATCCTGAGGGCCGATTACGGGAAAATCCCCGATCTCGGCGCGGTCGATTGGGAGAGCGACGTCATCTTCGTTGCGAACGGAACGACGAGCGGCGTGAAGATCCCCCACTGGGACTGGATCGCGGCCGACCGGAAAGGACTCTCGTTCTGCGACGCCACCAGCGCTGCCTTCGCGATGCCGATCGACTGGGGGAAGGTCGATGTGGCCACCTTCTCCTGGCAAAAATGCCTCGGCGGGGAGGCGGGCCAAGGGATGCTCGTGCTGGGCCCCCGCGCCGTCGAACGTCTGGATTCCTACGATCCGCCCTGGCCGCTTCCCAAGATCTTCCGTCTGAAGAAAGGCGGAAAGGTCAACCGGGCGATCTTTGAAGCGGACACGATCAACACCCCGTCACTGCTGTGCGTGGAGGATTACCTCGACGCGATCCGGTGGGCGGGCGGGATCGGTCTCGAAGGACTCATCCAGCGGAGCCTGGCGAATCTCAAAGTCGTCGAGGCGTGGGTTGCGAAGAACGACTGGATCGCATTCCTGGCCGAAACGCCGGAGATCCGTTCCAACACCTCGGTCTGTCTCTCCGTTGTCAGCGACCGGGTCAAAGTGCTCCCGAAGGAGGAGCGGGCGAAGTTTCTCAAGGAGATCGCAGGCGAGATGGGAAAGAGAAAAGCGGCCTACGACATGGGTTCCTACAAGGATGCCCCTCCGGGATTCCGCTTCTGGTGCGGCCCCACGATTGCTCCCGAGGAGATCGGCGCCGCGCTGGAGGAGTTGGAGAAGGTTTACCGGGAAAAGATCGCCGCGTTATAAGATTTGTCAAGAAGGAGGAGATTCATGAAGAGGGTGCTGATCAGCGACGACCTCTCCGCGGAAGGGGTCGAGGTATTCCGGAAGACGCCGGGGATCGAGGTCGACGTCAAGATAAAAATGACCCCCGACGAACTGAAGGCAGTGATTAAGGATTACGACGCCCTGGTCATACGGAGCGCCACGAAGGTGACCCAGGAGGTGATCAATCTCGCCGACCGGATGAAGGTGATCGGCCGTGCCGGCATCGGCCTCGACAACGTGGACATCCCGGCCGCCAGCAAGCGGGGGATTGTGGTCATGAACACCCCGGGCGGCAATGCCGTCACCACCGGCGAACACGCGATTGCGATGATGCTTTCGCTGGCCCGAAAGATCCCGCAGGCGACGGCGTCGATGAAGGCCGGAAAATGGGAGAAGAGCAAATTCACCGGGCATGAACTGCTGAACAAAACCATTGGCGTCATCGGCACCGGCCGCGTCGGCAGCATCGTTGCCGACCGCGCCTTGGGGCTCAAGATGAAGGTCCTCGCCCATGACCCCTTCATCTCGACGGAAGCGGCAGAGAAGGCGGGGTTTACCCTGCAACGCTCGACGAGATCTTCCGGACCGCCGATTTCATCACGGTCCATAC
>CAYSSF010000531.1:0-1632 GCA_964433455.1 uncultured Syntrophaceae bacterium | reverse complement strand
ACGGCGGGCATCTGTCGTCCCTTCGCCAGAAAATCGCCCGATTCGCAGATCGGGCCGACCACGTCCGTGGTGATCTCCTCCCGCTCGCGCTGAATGACCGGCTGGATCTGATGGAAAGAGCCGTACATGCTGGGTCGGATGAGATCGTTCATCCCCGCATCGACAATGGCGAACCGCTTCCCGGCGTTCTCCTTCGTATAGAGAACCCGCGTCACCAGAATTCCGGCATTGCCGACGATCACGCGGCCCGGTTCGAAGAGGAAGGTGCAGTCCATGTCGTTTGACGCGTCCATGATCGCCCGGGCGTATTCCGAGGGATGGGGAGGGGTCTCCTGATCATAGATGATCCCCAGGCCGCCGCCGAGATCGAGATAGCGGATCGCGATCCCCTCCTCCCGCAGCCGCCGGATCAGATCCTTCAGCCGCGCGAGCGCGTCGATGAAGGGCGCAACCTTTGTCACCTGCGAGCCGATATGGCAACTGAGCCCCCTGATGTCGACGTGCCTCAGCCTGGCCGCATGGCGGTAAGCGAGAAGGGACGCCTCGACATCGATTCCGAATTTATTCTCCTTGAGGCCGGTCGAGATGTGCGGATGGGTCTCGGGGTCGACGTCAGGGTTGACCCGGAGGCCGATGCCGGCGCGCAGGCCCAGCGCACCGGCGCGGGCGTTGATCGTCTCCAATTCCTGCGTGGACTCGACGTTGAACATCAGGATGCCGCTCCGGAGGGCAAAATCGATCTCATCGTCCCTTTTTCCGACGCCGGAATAGACCATCCGGGAGGGATCGACGCCGGCCTTCAGCGCACGGTAGAGCTCTCCGCCGGAAACAAGATCCACCCCTCCCCCCTCGCGGGCGAAAATCCGGAGGATCGCCGTGTTCGAACAGGCCTTGACGGCAAAGCAGACGATGTGGGGAACCTCCGCAAAGGCCGCGGTAAAAACCCGGAAATGTTGCAGAAGCGTCCGGTGGCTGTAGAGATAGAAGGGTGTTCCCGCCTCCTGGGCGATCCGCTCGACAGAGACCTCCTCGCAAAAAAGCGCCCGGTTCTGATATTGAAAATAGTTCATCGTCTCTTTCTCTTCACTCCTTTTCGAGAAGCAACCTCATTGCTTTTGATAAACCCCTTGCGCCGCGTTGGACGCCTCTCCGCAATCCCCCCGTGTATTGCAAAGCGTCACGCGGTACGAATAAAAATACCCTGCACGGACCGAACCGTCGAAATATCGGATCCCCTTTTCCCCGTCGCGCTGGAGCCGGCCATCGCCAAGCGGGAGTTGCACGAGTATCCGGTAATCCTGAGGACAACCGGGACAAGCCTCGGCCGCTTTCGTGTCGCTCCGAAGGATCCGGAAGCCGCCCGCCTGGTCGAGCGGGAAGGGCGCCTGCCAGCGAAGGATCATCCCCGCCGGCGACGAAACGGCGCTGAGATCGCCGATCGCAGCCGGCAGGCGGAGCTGCGCGGGGATGATCGGATCGCCCTTCTTCCCGCATCCCGGAACGAAAAGGATCGCGATCCCGAGCCCGGCAACCACCCACCGGAAAAAGCGATCGCGCCTCATTGGCTTTCAATCTCCGCAATCCGCCTGCGGACCGTATCCTCTGCGGTTCCACCGATCTCCCGCCGGGCCT
>CAYSSF010000530.1:0-1678 GCA_964433455.1 uncultured Syntrophaceae bacterium | reverse complement strand
GATGCAGCGGCGTCGGTGTGAGAGGTGACAGGACCCCTCGAACCACCCAAGACTGCATTGATCATTGTTCACAGACTTTTTACTGAAGCCATACCGGAGTTGGGTTTCCTTGCTTGCCGCCAAATCGACCAGATGGTACCCTTGTCGGCATGAAGAAGGTGGACGAAAGAGTGGGGTGTGGAAACCGTGTCCGGATTGGGAGTTCGGCTTGGGAGACACTACTTTCTGAAAACGATATCTGTAAGTAATGAGTGATTTCTATAAAAATATTTATAATTTTGCACTGATATTTGCCATCTTGTTGCATGTTATGTTTAAAGACATTTATGTAAAGTTTATCATTTGTTCAATAAGAACGTTCTTTGGCAAATTGCAACTATTACTTTTTATTAGAAACCTCAAGAAAACCGACTTCGCGACCTGGAAAAAAATAAATCGATTCCAGTTATCGAAAGATACAATGCCACCCAACATTGATTGGAGCAAAGCTACTATTACCATGGAAGAAATCGCAACTGCTTTGCTGTATGTAAATACAACAACAAGAGAGAAATATCTTGCATGCATATCTACATGTCGTGGGCGGGATTTATTACGAGAAGTAATCAATAATCCTCATAAATATAAATTAGATAGCAAGCCATCGAGTATCGTTGATAAAAGGTTATTGATAATTAATACTATAAATGATGATACCTATTCGAGAGATAATCATAATGCGGAGGAACAACCGCAGAGGCAATGGTCAAAGTTGCAGAAAGTGACGGTTGGGATTGTCGTTGCGCTGGTGGTGTTGATTCTTGGGTTGGCATTTTTTACATGGGCGAGGCGAGAGGAGCAAGTGAAAGATGAGATAGAGGCCCTGAAAAAATCGATGACCCAGATTGAGCCAGGGACCTTCATTATGGGCTCACCCTCAAACGAAGAAGGGCGATCAAGTGACGAGATTCAACATACAGTGACCCTCACTCGGCCATTTCTCATGAGCAAGACCGAGGTAACCCAGGGGCAGTGGCAGGCGGTGATAGGCAGTAATCCCAGTCAATTTGTTGACTGCGGAGATGGCTGTCCAGTAGAGATGGTGAGCTGGAACGATGCTGTTGAGTTCTGCAACAAGTTGTCGCACATGGAAGGCTTGACACCGTGCTATACGGGTAGTGGTTCTATGATTAATTGGGACCGCGTCTGTACAGGTTACCGTCTACCAACAGAGGCAGAATGGGAGTATGCTGCGCGGGCAGGAGATACGGGGGCGCGCTATGGCGACCTCAAAGCAGTGGGCTGGTACGACGGTAACTCGGGTAAAATGCCCCATCCAGTCGGAAGCAAACAAGCCAATGCATGGGGTCTCTACGATATGCTGGGCAATGTCTGGGAGTGGACATGGGATTGGTATGGCGACTACCCTTTAGGTAGCGTGAGCGATCCTACTGGGCCGAACTCGGGCACGTACTGGGTCAATCGCGGGGGTAGTTGGTTCGTCATCGCCATGTACTGTCGGGCGGCTATCCGCAACGGCGTCGGTCCCGACATCCGCTTCAGCAATCTAGGCTTCCGCATTGCCAGATCTTTTGTTCCGGCAGGTAAAGGAGATTGACTGGTCGAGATTCGACCAGCGCTTCGAAAGCCACGTCGGACTTCGAGGGATTGAATCGGCTTCGCGAATCCTGACAACCTG
>CAYSSF010000529.1:377-1690 GCA_964433455.1 uncultured Syntrophaceae bacterium | reverse complement strand
ACGGGCGATCTGCTTGTAGAAATCAACCATCACGGCGGACGAACCGATGAACTGGGGTTCTTCCCGGCTCTCCCCCTGTCCCTGCGTCCGGAGCTGCCGAAGTTCCCGGACATCGAGCACCTTCCGGACCAGCGACCGGATCGCGTCCGGCGAGAAGGGTTTGCTGATGTAATCCGAGGCGCCGAACCTGAGCGCCTCCATCGTCGTTTCCAGCGAACCGAAGGCCGTCATCAGGATCACCGGCAGCTCCGGCCACCGTTCGTGAACCTTCCGGAGAAACTCAAGACCGTCGATATCCGGCATCCGGATGTCCGAGAGGAGGAGATGGTATCCGGAGAGATCCCTTTTCAGCGCCTCCCGCGCGGAGGTGAAGGGGTCGACCTCGTAACCGGCCCTGAGGAGCACCTCCTGGAGGAACTCGCAGGCCACGGCGTCGTCGTCGATGACCAGGATGCGGATTTTCGCGCCGTTTTTACCCAAGCCCCTTCTCCCCGATGTACTGGGCGAGATCCGCCACCCGGCAGGAGTAGCCCCACTCGTTGTCGTACCAGGCCACGACCTTCGCCATGTTGTCGCGGAGCACCTGGGTGAATTCGATATCCACGACCGAGGAGTGGGGGTCCCCCTTGAAGTCCATCGAGACCAGCGGCTCTGTCTCGCAGGCCATGATCCCCTTGAGCCGCTTCTTCGCGGCGTCGCAGAGAACTTTTCGCAGCTCCTCCGTCGTCGTCTTCGTCTTGAGCTCGGCAGTGAAATCGACGACGGAGACCGTGGGCGTCGGCACGCGGAGCGAGTAACCGTCGAAACGGCCCGCCAGGTCCGGAATCACCAGGGCGAGGGCCTTCGCCGCGCCGGTCGTCGTCGGGATGATGTTCATCGCCGCCGCGCGGGCGCGCCGGAGATCCTTGTGGGGAAGGTCGAGGATCCGCTGGTCGTTCGTGTAGGAGTGGACCGTCGTCATCATCCCCTTTTCGATGCCGAACGCCTCGTGAACGACCATCACCGGCGGCGCGAGGCAATTGGTCGTGCAGGAGGCGTTGGAGACGATATGGTGTTTCCGGGGATTGTACTTCTTGTGGTTGACCCCCATCACGATGGTGAGATCCTCTTCCTTGGCGGGGGCGCTGATGATCACCTTCTTTGCCCCGGCCTGGAGATGGGCGGCGGCCTTCGGACCGGTCAGGAAGAGACCGGTGCTCTCGATCACGATATCGACCCCTTCGTCGTCCCAGGGGATGGATGCGGGATCGCTAAAGGCGAGACTTTTAATCGGTTTTCCGTCGATGATGAAGCGGTCTTTCCGGACGCCCACC
>CAYSSF010000529.1:0-367 GCA_964433455.1 uncultured Syntrophaceae bacterium | reverse complement strand
GGCATTCGTCTGCACATCGAAGAGGTCATTGACCGCAACGACCTGAAGAGACTCGGGGTATCGGGACAGGACGGCCTTCAGAACCTGCCGCCCGATCCGGCCAAAACCGTTGATGCCAAGGCGAATCATGAGGACCTCCTTTCAGTTGTCATCGATGCGGTATTTGTGCGCCGCCATCAGATCGCAGCGGGTCTGGAGCGTTTCGTGCAAGCGGGCGTTGTCGAGCGCGATCGCGCTCAGGTTGGCCACCGCTTTCATGAACTTCAGCTCTTCATCCCGGAATTTCCGGATCCGGTCCGCGTAGACGCGCAGGACGCCGATCGCCTTTTTCTCCAGCATCAGCGGAACGACGAGGACGGATTTGATC
>CAYSSF010000528.1:0-1691 GCA_964433455.1 uncultured Syntrophaceae bacterium | reverse complement strand
CGCATGGAGCTGTTCCAATGGAATCACGCCATCGATTACACGATGGCTACACGGGGCTTTGCCTCCGAGGGGGAGTCGGAAGCCGGCTTCGCCGGAGATCCCTTGCAAGCGTCTTCAACCGGCTGGAGGGCTCGATCCCGAACGTCGCATGGAGCACCTCCCGGAACCGCCCGTAGGCGGCCAACGCCTCGGCGACCCTGTCTTTCCTCTGGTAGCAGATCATCAGGCAGTGGCAGAGGTCCTCGGAGAATTCGTCCGCTTCCAGTCCCCTCTGGTAACACGTGATCGCCTTGTCCCACTGGCCGATGTGTTCCCTGTGGCGCCCCAGGTGACCAACGGAGCGGACGAACCTGCCCCGCAATCCTTTCAGGAACGGTGTCTCCCACGGGTCAGCGGTTTCCCCGGGAATCATGGGCCCCTTGAACATCCCGATGACCCTTTCCGTCAGTTCCACGGCTTTCGCCGGACCGCCACCGCCCCGCGCTTTTTCCCGTGCCTTTTCCCACTCCGTCTCCGCGTCTTCCAGCAGCGTTTCCAGTTCCCAGATATCGACCCAACAATAGTCGTCGTCGAGGGAAACCTTTGTGTCGTGATGCCGGATGGCCTTCGCCGCACCAATGAGCTTGCGAAGGCGGTGCAGCGTAGTGGCGAACGATTTGTGTGCCCGATCGCCGTCGGTCTCCGGCCAAAGAGCGTCCATAACGGGACCAACGGGGACATTTCTTCCTCCGTTGTCCACGATTACCTTGAGCATGGCGAGCGGCTTCCTGTGCACCCTTCCGGGGAAGCGAAGCGGTTTTCCCTTGCAGAAGACGCGGAAACTTCCCAGGGAGAAAATCGCCAAGGTCCAAGGCCTGTCTTCGGTCATCGACTCCATACTCGTCCCCTTCATCATGGCCATGTACCGCCTCGCTTTCCCGAAAGGAGGTAATCGCCCGCTTGCCGGGGAAAAGAGCAGAAGTCGTGCCATGCAGGGCATGAGGTAACTTCTCGTATCGAAACACCGGGTTGTGCCGGATGCCGCGCAACCTGGGTCGATTTTCGGAGGTTGAGTAAGGGCAACTGCGATGGAAACGGAGTCGATTTCCCGCTTTGAGCAAACACACGAGTGAAACGGGACTCAGGGGGTTTCCATCGTGTGGTCATGGGTTTTCTTTCCTGATGCCCTCCAGATGCGCAAGAAATTCCTGATCGTCGTTCAAGTGCCTCGTTGGGATGCCTTGGGACGCCTCCACCGCCTGCCGGGCGTAACGGATGGCCATTTCCAGGTTCCCGCGACGCTCCGCGATCCGCGCCAACGGGATCAACGCCTTGCGCCGCCGCCAGTCTTTCCCAAGGGCGGCCATGAATCGATACAGCTTCTTCTCGAAGCGCTCGGGGGGGGCGCCTCCGGCTCGCTCAAACCGGGCCACCAGGTGGTTCAGGCGGGCGTTCGCCCGTTCAAAACCGCTACGGTCATCCGCGAAGAGAGTGATGGCGCGGGCAAAGCATCCCTCGGCCCGCTCCCAGTCGCGAGCCAGCAGATAATCGTAGCCGAGGTTGTTCGTGAGGACGGCTTCGTTGGAGCGATCCCCTCTTCTCTTCGCCCTCTCCAGAAGCTCGCCGACCACGCGCGCGGCATCGCCATAGCGCCCGCACCCCTCGTAATACCGGTAGAGCAACGTGCCGGCCCTTTGAGCAAGCGTGTCATC
>CAYSSF010000527.1:0-1692 GCA_964433455.1 uncultured Syntrophaceae bacterium | reverse complement strand
ATCGCGGCCGTCGAATTGATCGTCATCGACGTGGAGACCTTGTCCAGCGGGATGCCGTCGAACAGGATCTCCATGTCCTGCAGCGTATCGATGGCCACCCCGCCCTTCCCGGCCTCGCCGTCGGAAAGGGGGTGGTCGGAATCGTAGCCGATCTGCGTCGGAAGGTCGAAGGCAACGCTGAGACCGGTCTGCCCCTGGTTCAACAGGTATTTATAGCGGTTGTTGGTCTCCTCCGCGGTCGCAAATCCCGCATACTGGCGCATGGTCCAGAAGCGCCCCCGGTACATCGTGGGCTGGACCCCGCGCGTAAACGGAAATTCCCCGGGAAACCCGAGATCGCGGAGGTAATCGGCCTCTCCAACGTCGAGCGGCGTTGCGAGATTTTTCAGTGCGATGTGGGAGGTGGTTTGAAAAGAGGGTTGCCGCTCGGGTGATTTCGAGACGGCCTTGTTCAGCGTGGTCTTCTCCCAGCGCTCCAGTTCTTCACGAATGCGATCGGACATGGGGGTCTCCCTCTTCAAATTTGGCGTTGTTTTTTACACGTGCATGTTTTTTAGCACAGTTTTCCACAAATACAACCGAAAAAAAGAGATTCCGGTTGCATAGAAACGATGAATGTGGGACGATTATCGCCATTCCATCCAGGATTTGATAACATCTTTTCACCGCGCGCAGGAGGCGGCGAGGCCGCATCGGCGCCTGAAAGCAGGAAAAACGCGATGGCCGAGATTTTGGACAGCGATGATCCGGTTCGGGGAGCCCCGCTGGAAGAGCTCTTTTGCGACGAGTTGCTCTGCCGCCCGCGGCCCGAGATCGGAACGATCCTGGTGACCGGCGCCTCCGGGTACATCGGCGGGAGACTTTTGCCGGAGCTGCTGGCCCGCGGATACCGGGTCCGGGCGATGGTGCGGGACGCCTCTCCCGCGTATAAGACGCGGTGGCCCGGCGCCGAAATCGTCGTGGCGGACACCCTCCATCCGGAGAGCCTGCGCACGGCGATGCGGGATGTCCACACCGCCTATTACCTGATCCACTCGCTGCTTCTCGGACCCAGCAAGTTTGAGAAGGCCGAGATCGAGGCCGCCGCCAACTTTCGCGATGCCGCCGAACGGGCCCATGTTTCACGCATCATCTATCTGGGCGGCCTGGGAGATACGCGCAGCAAGCTTTCGGATCACCTGCGCAGCCGAATGAAAGTTGCCGAAGAGTTGGCCGGCGGCAATCTGCCGGTCACCGTGCTGCGGGCGGCGATCATCGTGGGGTCCGGCAGCGCCTCCTATGAAATCATCAAAAATCTGGTTAAAAACCTCTTCGTCATCCTGATTCCCCGCTGGGCCAAGAACCGATGTCAGCCGGCCGCGATCCGCGACGTGATCAAATATCTGGTCGGCGCGCTGGAAACGCCCGAAACGACGGGAATGCACCTGGACATCGGCGGCGTCGACATTCTGACCTACGAAGAGATGCTCAAAGAGATGGCGGACATCCTTGGGGTAAAGAGGATTTTTCTTCCCTCCCCGTTCTCGGGGATCGGATTCCTCTCCTATGTGGCCAGCCTGATTACACCGGTGCCGGCGGCGATCACCGTCTGCCTGATGAGGGGGCTGGCCAACGAGGTCGTCTGTCAGGACCGGAAGGCCAGGGAGTTGATCCCCTTTGAACCGTTGACCTACAGGCAGAGCATCGTCAAGG
>CAYSSF010000526.1:0-1692 GCA_964433455.1 uncultured Syntrophaceae bacterium | reverse complement strand
TATAGGGCTGGTCATCCCATTTGACGTAATCCCTGATGGCGTTTCCCTGAACGTTAGCGGTGTGGATCCAGTCGATTTGGGGGCGTCTGCGCGTTGTGTCCATCGGACCGGTAGCGCCCATGATGAAAACCGGGACGCGGTCCAGGTAGGTGTAGAAGACCGCCATGCAGGAGTGCAGCAATCCGACGACGTCGTGAACGATCGCCACCATTGGTTTGCCGGATGCCTTGGCGTAGCCGTGGGCGATCTGGACGGCGGTTTCTTCATGCGTACAGGTGATGATCGGCATCTCATTTTTTCCATAATTGACCAATGAGTCGTGCAGGCCGCGGTAAGTAGCGCCGGGGTTCAAGCTGACATAAGGAATTTTGTAAGCGCGCATCATGTCGATGATGACGTCGGAGCCGAATTTTTCGTAAGCCATTTTTTTCCTCCTGAAAATAGTGAGGGCGATATTATCCGGCTTCAATTTCGCTTGCAAGGGGACTAGGTGGAAATCGCCAGGCCGAGAATGCGCTGTATCAACCCGTCATAGCTGAGCCCGGCCTTGAGCGCCGACTGGGCAAATTCGTCGTCATCGGCGAGGTTGGGATTTGGATTCGCCTCCAGAATGGCTATGTCTCCGTCGGGTGAAACCCGGAGATCGATGCGGCCGTATCCTTGTATTCTGAGGACGCGGTAAACCTTTTTGCAGATCTGCGTAATTCGTTCTGCCATGCCTTCCGGAAGGGGTTCGGCGAAGATGTTCTGAATGCCCCATCGCTGGCGGTAGGCATTGTCCCATTTGGCCTTAAAGGTCGAGAACCTTGGGCGCCCCTCCGGTATTTCAGAGAAAATTACCTCGCGGAGCGGAAAAACCTGTAGCCGCCTGTTGCCGAGAATGCTGACATAGAGCTCCCGTCCATCGATGTATTCCTCAGCCAAGGCCTCCTGGTTCATCCGCTCATGAATGAACCGTACCCGTTCCTCGAAGGCTTGATCATTTTCGACAAACGAGTCCTGGGAAATCCCATAGGAGGCTTCCTCCTGAAGGGGTTTGATGAATAGCGGAAAAGAGAGTCGTTTGGGTTTCCTTACGGTGGCGCCGGGAGGAAAAATGGCATAGGCAGGGAAGCGAATGCGGTGATAGGCAAGGATTTCTTTGGTCATCCCCTTGTTCTTGCAAAGGGTAAGCCCGGTGGGGCCGCTGCCGGTGTAGCGGACCCCCAGCATTTCGAGCAGGCTGGCCACATTTTGATCGTATGCCGAACGGTTATGGAAATGCTCGGTCAGGTTGAACACCACGTCCGGCGCATGCGCCTTGACTTCATCCAGGATCAACCCTGGTTCGTCAAAAACTCCGAGCGTCCGCACTTCGTGACCCAGGCGCTTCAAGGCGTTGATGACGTTGGCCTCGGCCTTCCAGTCTACGGTTTGGAGTTCGTGGCTGAAGTCCTGATCGGCGGGAGGGGTGCCGGCTGTGTCGAAGAGGGCCAGCACCTTTAGCTTCTTTCTCATCTCTTCCTTTCTGAGTGGCGGCTCAGGTTGAATACGGTCATCATGATTTCTTGAACTTTCCGGTTAATCGGTAATGGGAGGCAAGCGTCGCTAGATAGGCGGTGATCTCCAGACCGGAAGCATCGGTCCGCACCCTGAGGTCCAGCTCGGCGCACCGCTCCGTCAGCGCGCGCAGTAAACGGTTCACCGTGAATT
>CAYSSF010000525.1:0-1693 GCA_964433455.1 uncultured Syntrophaceae bacterium | reverse complement strand
CGATCGGCAACACCACGAAAATGCGCTAAAAAGCCTTGGTGAGGCGGCAAGGATGATCCGGGAGGGAACATCGGTCGTCACCTTTCCGGAGGGGACGAGAAGCAAAGATGGAACGATAAAACAGTTCAAGCAGGGGATGTTTTACCTGGCCATTCAGTCGGGCGTGCCCATTGTCCCCATCTCCATAATTGGCGCCAGCGAGATCATGCCGAAGCGGAGTCTTATGATAAAACCGGGGAAAATTAAAATGATTATCGGTCAGCCTGTCGATGTGTCGCCATATACGATCGAAACGAGAGGGGAACTGATCGACCTGATTCGGGGCATCATGATCCGGAATTTTGAAAAGGAGGCAGCGGCGGCGAAAACAGATGAATAATGACTCTTCTTTTTCAAAAAGATGGACGGAAATAGCCGGGTTGGTCTGCATCGCCTGCGCCCTTTTTCTTTTTATAACCCTCCTTTCCTACTATCCCCCCGATCCCTCCTTCCGGCATTTCTACGGTCCGGAGGAGACAACCGTCCGCAACTGGACAGGAGCAGTCGGCGCTTATATCGCCGATACGGTGATCTGGTTGATCGGGTTCGGGATCCTCTGGCTTCCCGTTGCTTTTCTGTTTTTCGCCGTGCGTTTTTTCCAGACGCCCCAGTTCAGTATCGGGATCGATGCAGTTGCCGCTGTCGTTGGTCTCATCTTTTCCACATCCGGGATATTGAAGATGACGACAGGAAACATTTCTCTTTACGGGAATCCTGTGGATACCGGCGGACTGCTGGGCGCCAGGACTTATGAATTGTTTCAGGCATCACTGCATCCGGCCGGTTCGGCCATTCTGCTCGGTCTTGTTTTTCTGGTTGCGCTGATCGTCCTGTTCGATTTTTCCATCGTCGCTTTTGCGAAGAAGTCGTTTGCCTCAGTTTTCAACCTGAAAAAGGCGGGGGCCTTTTTCTTTGCGCTGAAAGATAAGTTGTGGGGGGATCGGGAAAAAGCGGCGTCATCAAAACCGGGGAAGGGAACAGACCCAAGGATCGAAGATATAAAGATAGAAAAGATAAAGGAAAAGCTGGCGAAGGCCGAACAGACGCATTTTGATTTTACCGGTAAAGCAAAGGGGAAGTTCAACCTGCCGCCGTTGGCCCTCCTCGAACAGCTTCAGAAGAAAGATACCCGGGTCAAAAAAGAAACACTGCTGGAAAATTCCCGCCTGCTTGAAAGGAAACTCTTTGACTTCGGGGTTGAGGGAAAGGTGATCGAAGTAAAGCCGGGGCCGGTTGTCACGATGTACGAACTCGAACCGGCGCCCGGGGTCAAGATAAACAAAATAACAAATCTTTCCGATGATTTGGCGCTGGCTCTGCGCGCCCAGAGCATCCGGATAATCGCCCCCATCCCCGGCAAGGGGGCGATCGGCGTGGAGATTCCCAATCAGGAGAGAAACCCGGTCAGCCTGCGGGACGTTCTCGACCATCCGGCCTTTCAGGGATTTCCTCACAAGCTTCCGATCGTTCTTGGCGAGGATATATTGGGAACGCCGGTTATTGCCGATCTTCTCAAAATGCCCCATCTGCTGATCGCCGGGACTACCGGCTCCGGAAAGAGTGTTTCCCTGAACGCCATGATCTGCAGCATCCTCTTCAAGGCAACGCCCGAAGAAGTTAAATTTATCATGATCGATCCCAAACGGCTGGAAAT
>CAYSSF010000524.1:0-1695 GCA_964433455.1 uncultured Syntrophaceae bacterium | reverse complement strand
GCGTGAGCGGATCCAGGTCGTGTATTTGCGGGCGCGCTTCCCTTTCTCGACGATGCCGATCACCGTATAAGGATAACGTTTGCCGTCCGGACCCTTGGCGACGAGGATTCCAACATCACCGCAGACGCGCGCGGTGCTGCCGGTTTTGTTGTAGACCCGCGTGCCAGCTGGGATGCCTTGTATCCCCGTGCGGATCCTGTTGGGGCCAGGCAGCCCCATCAGGCGCTTGATCTCCCGGGCGCCGGAAATATCCTCATTCCAGACCGCATGCAGGAAACGGCTGTAGTCGTGGGGGGGGGCCTCTTTGTGGGGGAAGGTCCCCCCGCCGCGCGGTATGTATTCGACGATACGCGTATCCTGGAAGATACCGGGGTAATTCCGTTTCAGTATGCGTTGAGCCGCATTCGGCCCGCCTATCTTCCGGAGCATCCAATTGGTGGAGGCATTGTTCGAATGCTGGATCGCCATCTCCATATGCCGGCGACTCTTATTACCGTAAATCAACTCGCCCTGCTCGGCCTTGTAGAAGAAAGCCGCTGCAATGAAGAGCTTCACCATGCTGGCCGCTTCAAACTGGTCGTCCTCGTTGATGCTGACCAGTTTTTCGCCGGAGGTGAAATCGTAAACCGACCAAGCGGTGCGCTCGTCATCCTTGATTTTCCCTTCCCGGCGCAGACGGCTGATGTAGTCTTCGACGGAAGACTGGAGGTCCAGGATCTCGCGACTGCGTTCGGCTTCCGTCATCCCGTTTCGGGAAGCACGCGGAACGTTGACCGAGGTGAAAGACACTTGCCGGGTGTCACCGTTGTCGAGCATCGCCCAATCCCGCGAGCGCACCGGTATGGCGGCCTCCAGCCCCCGGGATTGCAACAGGCGGGTATGGGACGCTGCGACCTGCGTCGCCCCGGCGCGGTCGCCATGGCGCGCGTAGATCAGGCCGAACAGGTCGCCCTTGCCAACCACCTTGAGACCGATGGTCACTCCCGGCCCCAGCACTTCGGCTACCCGGTCGCGGTAGTCCTGGACCCCGGCGAGACTCCGCGACCAGAGATAGGAAACGTCGTAGCGATCCGCGGCGGCCGCAGCCGGCGACATCGCCGCCAGCCCCAGCAGGGCGGCGACGATAGAAAGGAAGGGGCGCTCAATGGACCGCATCAAGTTGCATACCTCGCGAGAGATCTTTTTTGTTTTTTTATCATAGATGATCCGTACGGACAAATCTTATCGAGCGGGCAATCCGGTTTCTCTCTTTATCGTTCGTATCCACCAAAAGCCGCCATTCGAGGGGACGAACGGCACCATCTATCATCACGATGAAACCGTCTCCATGTCCTCGAAGGGGGAGGTCGTGCCATTTCTTTCGGATGCCGCTGGGGATCACGACCACTTGGGAGGACCAGAGGAGACGGTCAGTCGCGTCCCGCATGTTCCACGAGCCAGAAATTAGCCAGTCGGGCAGTTTTTACGAAAAAAGGGAACTTGGCGCGAAGCCAAATTCCCTTTAAGCGTAAATGTCCGACTTCGCTCCTCGCATGATGTAACGCCCGTCGCTTCGGAGCTTCGGCGGACAGCCTTCACCGTTGGCTTGCCAGCCGTAACTCCGAAATCTGGGGTTTGCGCTTGCGATGAGGAGTGAAGGCTGGTGCCGAAGGCGGGATTTGAACCCGCACGGGTTTCCCCACCACCCCCTCAAGA
>CAYSSF010000523.1:0-1710 GCA_964433455.1 uncultured Syntrophaceae bacterium | reverse complement strand
TTCGGGCTTCCCTCGGCCAGGGTTAAGGGGTTTTATCTGATCCTGACCACCATGGCGGCGCAGTTCATTACCGTTGATTTTGTTATCACCCAGTATGTGAGCCAGATAGGGGGAAGAGGGCAGGCTTTTTCACTTCCTCCGGGAACGATAAAGGTCGGGCCCTGGGTGATCGACAGCGACATCAAAGTCTATTATATGATGATCGTGCTGGTGATCCTATGCGTCGTCGGCATGGTCAACCTGCTGCGTTCGAGGGTCGGACGGGCCTGGGTGGCGATCAGGGATAATGATATATCGGCAGAAGTTATGGGTATAAATATTATTAAATACAAGCTCCTTGCATTTTTTGTCGCCGGTTTCATCGGGGGCATTGCAGGGGCTGTCTGGATCAGCAACCTTGCGGCAATAAGCCCCGAACATTTTCCGTGGTTCTGGTCTTTGTGGCTTGTCGGCGTCGTCCTGATAGGAGGGGCCGGCTCGATTCACGGAACAATCTTCGGATCTATCTTCATGGTGGTTGTCATGGAACTCATGCAAATGGCTGTAATGCCTTTTGCCGATACATACCCGAAACTTTTGTTAGATTTTCTTTTTATCAAGGAATCGGCCTTCGGTCTTGCAATTTGTCTGTTCCTGATATTTGAACCAAACGGTCTGGCTTACCGCTGGTGGCAAGCCAAGAATTATTTCAATTTATGGCCGTTTTCATATTAAATTTCAAAGGAGGTGATTGATTTCAGCTAATAATATTAAGCTGTTGGTTTGTTAAGTCGTAATGACAGTCTGCTTTGCAATGAAAAAGGGAGGGGAGAATATGAATTTCAAGAAAGTAGTGACCGGGTTTTATGTACTGTTGCTTACTGTGCTGCTCAGTGGAGGTTTTGTGTCGGCAGCGGGTCCCGCCGCAACGATCAACGTCGGCGCTCTCTATGATATGACCGGAGCCACTTCGGACGTTGGAAGGGATTACGCTCTGGGCATAGCCGAGGCGATTCATTATGTAAACGACACGGGCGGAATCAACGGCAAGCAGATCAAGCTTCATCAGTTTGATTATGGCTATCGGGTTCCCGAAGCTCTTACCAAATATAAACTGTTCCAGAGGTTGGGTTGTGTTGCAGTCCTTGGATGGGGCACAGGCGATACGGAAGCCCTTTCGCCCACGGTCACCAAGGATAAGATGCCCTATGTTTCCGCTTCCTATTCGGGACATCTGACGGATCCCAAGAAGACGCCCTATAACCTCTTCTTTGCGACGGACTATTCATCCAATGCAAGGGCTGCGCTTACGGCCTGGTTCGACAAAAAATGGCCCAAGCATGCGGATTACGGGAAGAGAAAGCCCCGTTTTGCAAGCTCGTATATGTTTGCGTCACCCTACTGCAGCGCTCCGATCAAGGCCATAAAAGATCAGGCTGCCATCCTTGGTTTTGATGTTGGCCCCGACCAGGACGTATCCTTGTTTGCCATTGACACCAAAAGCCAGGTTCTTGCATTGAAGGAATTCAAGGCGGACGTTGTATGGCATGGAAACACCACCATGTCAGTCTCGGCAACCTTAAGAGATGCTTATTCCCTGGGCCTTGGCGCCGATCACATTGTCAACAACTGGGGATATGACGAAAACCTGCCCAAAATGGCTGCAAAAGCCGCAGAGGGCGTGATGGGCGCCGCCGTTTGCGCTTTCTTCGGGGAAAAGGTTCCCGGAAT
>CAYSSF010000522.1:0-1725 GCA_964433455.1 uncultured Syntrophaceae bacterium | reverse complement strand
TTAAGTGTGTTGTTTTCCCCGCACTCTTAAACAGGTACGTATTTTTTTTGTTGGACAGAATATCCTCGGCAAGGGCAGAGAGGCCGTCCATTTGCAATATACTGGCGCCCTTTCGGGGAAAATTCGTGCCGTGGAGCTGTACGTTCCCCTGCTTGTCAATAAAGTAGATCGTGCGGCCATAACGCTCCTGGTACGTCTCGATGAGCCGCTTGACGGTACTGACCGTGAGCCCCACGCCGGTAACACCCATGAATTTCTTATGATAATCGTAAACGCGGTAATTGATGAAAATGGTCATCGTATCTTTGTTCGCCATGTCCGGATCGACGTTTATTTCATAATCGGGCGCCATCTCCCGCACCCGAAAATACCAGACGTCGCGCGCTTCATTGGGTGAGACTTTTTTTAAAATGCCATCGGCGTGGTAGTAGATTTTCGTTCGTTCAGAAACGAAGAAACTCGTGAAGGTGTTATATTTTTGTTTGATTTCTTTGAGGTAGCGCGTGATTTGACTTGCCTCTTTTTCTCCCTGGATCACCCAGTCCCGCAAAAAAGTGTTCGTGGCCATGAGCGAGGAAATGAAAATGGGGCTGAGCAGATCGCGCTGGATTTCCGAGTAGATGGTGTCGCTGGTCAACGGAAGCTGGTTCAAGGCGATCTGTGAGCGCAGCGCAGCACGGGAAACAAAGTAACTGATGAGGCTGGTGAGTATAAAACCGACAATCAACAGCACACTGATGATGACCAATTGATTATTTTTTTTCATCTGCTACACAATTTAAAGTATTTGAGTGATAATAGACACTTAAAATCAAGTCCCTTCAAATTTAAAACCTTTCTCCCGAAAGAGTCTCAGGCAGGCATCTACGGCAGTGCTGTCATAAAAGACACCGCTGTTCTTCTCGATTTCATTCAGATGATTGTTTCCTCTGGCTTCTCTAACGCTTCTTAGTCAGAGATTCTCAAAACAGCAAATTCCTCACGGGTGTAGCCTAATTGCTTGTATGCGGTTTCATTCACCTCGATGGTCCGTCCTGTTTCAGTGTCTATCAGAAGAATGCCATTCGGTGATTGATCGAATAATGCGTGATAGTGTGCTTCTGCATTCCGATTCGCCTCTTCGGCCTGCTTGCGCTCGGTGATGTCTATGATGACTCCTCTTATCCCCACGGTTTTATTCTGCTGAATATTAGGCGAGGCATAGCCTAAGGTTGACCCATTTGTCAAGACAGATATAAGGAGCGGCCGAAGATGATGTGGACAATCTGCAAACGTGCCGGCTGCCCCCCGATCGGGACGCGAAGGGTTAAGAGATCCCCGAAGCAGATACGAGCATTCGAGAAAAAGAACAACCGACCTATCCGTGAAGACGAAAGAATCATGACCATCCCTCAGTATTACGGATTCCATTCAATCCGGCACTTCATGGCGTCTTACCTGATGGATGAAAAGAAAGCATCCCTGAAAACCGTCTCCGGGATGTTGAGGCACAAGAACGTCAGAACGACCGAAATTTACCTCCATTCGGTAGACTCATCCGCCCTGGCCGCGACGGACAAAATTAGGGGAGAATTTACATTAAAAATGAGTGAACCGCTACGCTCACCCGCTACGGAGGAAACCAAAAAAGAAAAAGGGGCTACGGAATGACCCGCAACCCCTTGATTTTCATGGTAGGCGGTACTGGGATTGAACCAGTGACTTCTACCGTGTGAAGGTAGCACT
>CAYSSF010000521.1:0-1731 GCA_964433455.1 uncultured Syntrophaceae bacterium | reverse complement strand
CCTGCTGAAATGAAAAGGGGCGGCCCGTGGGCCGCCCGTCTCGTTCATTTGAACTTGTCACTCCTCCTGCAATTCCTTGATCCCCGCATAGAAGTCGAGGGCCTCCGGATTCTTCAGCGCGTCCTTGTTCTGAACAGCTTGCCCTTCGATGACCTTCTTCACCGAAAGTTCTACCTTCTTCATGTTCAGCGTGTACGGGATGTCCGGCACGGCGATGATCTTGGCCGGGACGTGTCGCGGGGATGCGTTCACGCGAATCATCTTTCGGATCCGGTCCCGGAGCTCGTCGGTAAGTTCCTTCCCCGGCGCCATCTTGACGAAAAGAATGATGCGGACGTCGTTCTTCCAGTTCTGCCCGACGACGATGCTGTCGGCAATCCCGTCGATGTTCTCGACCTGGCGGTAGATCTCCGCAGTTCCGATCCGGACGCCGCCCGGGTTCAGCGTGGCGTCGGAGCGGCCGTAGATCACGACGCCGCCCCGCTCGTTGATCAGGATGTAATCCCCATGGCGCCACACATTCGGATAGACGTCGAAATAGGCGGCCCTGTACTTCTTGTGTCCGGGATCGTCCCAGAAGTAGATGGGCATCGAAGGGGAAGGCGCCGTGCAGACCAGTTCGCCCTGTTGGTTGATCACCGGCTTGCCGTTCTCGTCAAAGGCCTCGACCTTCATCGCAAGACCCCGGCACTGGAGTTCTCCGGAATAGACCGCTCCCATCGGGTTGCCCAGCGCGAAACAGCCGTTGATGTCCGAGCCGCCGGATATGGAGGAGAGCTGAAGATCCGCCTTGACCTCCCGGTAGATGAACTCGAACCCATCCTCGGAGAGGGGCGACCCTGTCGAAAGAATGGTTTTGAGGGCGGAAAGATCATACTCCTTGCCCGGCTTCACCCCCTCGTTCATCAGCGCGGCGATATATCCGGCGCTGGTGCCGAAGATCGTGATTCCCTCTTCTTGTGCCGTGCGCCACAGGGCGCCCGGATCCGGATGGAAGGGGTTCCCGTCATAGAGGAGAAGTTTTGCGCCCACGCCGAGCGAACTGATGAGCCAGTTCCACATCATCCAGCCGCAGGTGGTGAAATAGAAAATCGTATCCTCCCGTTTGAGGTTCGTATGGAGAATCAGTTCCTTCAGATGGTGGATCAGGATCCCGCCGGCGCTCTGTACCATGCACTTCGGCAGACCGGTCGTCCCCGAGGTAAACATGATGTAAAGCGGGTGCTCGAACGGGAGCTGCTCGAAATGGATTTTCAGACCGCTTTCCGGCGCCAGGAAATCCCTGTAGTGGACGGCATTGCGCAGGGCGCTGATATCCGGCCCGCTTTCCGTATAGGGAACGACGACGACCTTCTCGATCGATGGAAGATCCTTGATGATCTCCGCCACACGGGAGATCGAATCGAGGCTCTTCCCTTTGAAGAAGTAGCCGTTGGCGACGAAAAGAACTTTCGGCTTGATCTGCCCGAAACGGTCCAGCACGCCCTTTATCCCGAAATCGGGAGAGCAGGAGGACCAAACCGCCCCGATGCTTGTCGCGGCGAGCATCGCCGTCACTGCCTCGGGCATGTTCGGCATGAACCCGACGACACGGTCACCCGGCCCGACCCCGCACGACTTCAGACTCTTCGCGAGTTTCGCCACCTCATCATACAGTTCGGCATAGGTCATCTTCACCGTCGGGTGATCCTCGCCTTTGAAGATGAGGGCAACGGAATCATCCTGGAAGCG
>CAYSSF010000520.1:0-1734 GCA_964433455.1 uncultured Syntrophaceae bacterium | reverse complement strand
AGGCCAACCCCGGAACCGGCCTGGGGGCTTTCCTGCATCCGGGCCCGGCGGCATGGTACATGCTTATTCAGAATGAAAGCCTGAATCGAGGAAAAACGACACGTCGCGGATTGCGGCGGTAGCGGAGAAAAAGCCGTGGGGAAAGCTGGTTGGAATATGATCTTGAATACATATGGAACAGGATGCATAATATGGCTATGAAGTGGAAGGTGGTCTTCCACGAAGAATTCGACAAGGAGTTCAAGGCATTCGACGAGGGGCTGCAGGACGAGCTGCTCGCACATACGATCTTGGTGAGAGACTTTGGCCCGAATCTCGGACGACCGACCGTGGATACGTTGAAGGGTTCGACACACGCAAACATGAAGGAACTCCGTTTCGACTGGGAGGGAGAGGTCTGGCGGGTGGCCTTTGCCTTCGACCGCATGCGACGAGCTGTCCTGCTTGTCTGCGGCGACAAGTCCGGAGTCGATAAGAAACGGTTCTACAGGAAGCTCATCGCGGTTGCCGATGAGCGTTTTAACAGGCACCTGGCATCCTTACGTGCCAAGAGCGATCGTCAGGCAGGAAAGGAAAAAAGTCATGGCAAGAAATCTTGAACAGGTCCTCGCCAAGTTGCCCCCGAAGCGCCGGGAGAAGGTCGAGCGTCGGGCGGCGGAACTCGCAACCCTGAAAGACCTGCGGCAGGCAGTGAAACGGACGCAAGAGGATCTCGCTTCCTCACTCGGCGTGGGCCAGGACACGATCTCGCGCCTCGAACAGAGGAGCGATATGTTGATTTCGACCCTGAAGCGTTACGTTGAAGCGATGGGGGGGCAACTCGACTTGGTCGCCCGGTTTCCGAACCGTCCCCCGGTAATGATTGAACGGATCGCGGAACCTGCTCCGGGTCGCCGTCCTGCGTGTCGGAAATCCGCACGGCGCAGAAAAGCTGCTTCTCTAGCGACAGCGTGAAGGAAAGATCCTCGGTTCCAGGGTTAGGCGGTCAGTGGGTAGAGGTCGTTGCCGTGAAAAGCTGCGCCACCTCGGGGTCGAACAGGTTCCCCGACCCGTCGAAATGTTCGTGGTGCTCGAGGATCGCCCGGCGCGTCGCGAAAAGTTGCGCTACTTCGGGGTCGACGTCCATGGAACTCTCAGGCCGATTGAAATAACAACTTTCATAATGTGCAGGCTGAGCATCTCCGAATTGAAGGGGAAATACGGCCCTCTCCCGGTCGATCGCCTCCTTCTGACCGGTTTTTATCCAAGGATCTACGACCAGGACCTCGACCCGACGCAGGCATTGGGAGATTACCTCGCGACCTACGTCGAACGGGACATCCGGCAACTCCTCGCCGTCAAGGATCTTGGGCTCTTCGAGAAGTTCGTCCGGTTGACCGCCGGCAGGGTAGGGCGGATATTGAACTTGAACAGCCTCGCCGGCGACGTCGGGATATCCCATCCCACGGCGCGCGGGTGGATGACCCTGTTGGAGGCGAGTTACGTCGTGTTCCTGCTTCCTCCGTGGTTCGGAAACGTTTCGAAGCGGCTGATCAAGTCCCCCAAGCTGTATTTCCACGATGTCGGCCTGGCCGGTTACCTGCTCGGGCTGGAGAGCGAACATGCTCCCTCAGGATGGAAACCATTAAAATGGGGTTGCTGTGGAGCCGTCGATTTGGTAGCCTATGCCTAAGCATATGCCTGATTACCCCTGTGAGGAGGCTCCCGTGCCCGGCGACCGCCATGTGCGTCTGT
>CAYSSF010000519.1:0-1746 GCA_964433455.1 uncultured Syntrophaceae bacterium | reverse complement strand
TTCATCATCATCCGCCGGTAGGGCTTCTGTTCGTAGCTCACCTTGACCATGAAGACGCGCAACTCCAGGCCGAACATGGCGCAGGCCATCGACAGGGCGCTTCCCCACTGCCCGGCGCCGGTCTCGGTGGAAAGGCGCTTCACACCGAAGACCTTGTTGTAATAGGCCTGCGGGATCGCGGTGTTCGGTTTGTGGGAACCGGCCGGGCTGGAGCCTTCGTACTTGTAGTAGATCTTCACCGGCGCGTCGAGGATCTTCTCGAAATTCCGCGCCCGGCAGAGGGGGCTGGGCCGCCAGATCAGGTATTTCCCGAGAACCTCGTCGGGAATGTCGATCCACCGCTCCTGACTCACCTCCTGTTCGATCAGATTCATCGGGAAGATCGGCGCCAGATCATCCGGCCCGACCGGCTTCCCCGTCCCCGGATGAAGGGGGGGACTCATCGGTTTTGGCAAATCGGCCTGGATGTTGTACCACTTCGTCGGGATCTCGTGATCCGCCAGAACTACCTTGGTCTGCTCCATAATTCGTCTCCTTTTTTGGTTTATTAAAACAAAAAAAGCCATGGGGACTTCCCATGGCTTGCTGTATGATCATTCGGAGCATGGGAAGGGGTTTACCCTGCCCACAGCCCCTCTTTTCGGGAGAGCTAAGGGCAGACGACTGTCGTCCGCCACCACCAGAACAACATTTTAACTTTTGCGCCCATCCTCGCAACTCCCGCTTTTTCGACGTTGGTTTGTTCCTAACACAGGGTAAAAATGGATGTCAAGGGGTTATTTGGGGTTATTTATGGATTTGCGAGGGCGCCGCGGTGACGCCGGTACCAGAGGTTTGGAAAGAGCCGGTAGAGGAGCCTCGACACCGGGCCGATGTACTCCCTTGTCCGGCGGTCGAACTGCGTCGCCTGGATGATCTGTTCACGAATCGCCTCCCGGGTCTTCTCATCATTGAAGATTTTGTAGGCGCAGTGAAAGATCGGGCTGTACATGTTCCGCTTCTCCAGGAACTTGTGCACATTCAGGATGGTATTGGGCCCCTCCGGCTTTCCGTCGATCTGCCGGAGGACCTTCAGATGGGTTTCGACCGGATTGCCGGTGAAGCTCTCATAGAAATAACTGCCGTAGCGGTGGTTCTTGCTCGCATCCGACGAAAGCGTGATGTACATGTCCCCCACGCCCGCCTGGCTCTGGAAGGCCTGAAAGCTCCCGCCGAGGATCCGGGAGAGGGATCTCACCTCGACGCCGGAACGGGAGAAGAGCGTCCCGGGAATCGAGTCGCCCAGATTCAGGCGGTCCGTAACCCCCTTGACGTTGGCGACGATGTTCTTCAGCGCGCCGCACGCCTCGACCCCGACGGTATCGAAGTTGTACAGAGAGGTCAACTCCCGCCGGTTGGCGCCGATGAATTCTTTCCGGACGATCCTGCAGATCGGCTTCGCCCCCGCAACCGTAACGCAGACGGGATTCCCCAACGCGATGTCCATGTCGAAAAAGGGCCCGCCGATCGAAACCACGGAGAACCGGTCTGTGAGATTGTAGAAATGGTTCCGCATGAGTTGGGAAGGAGTGATGAGCTGGCGGGTCGTTTCTGCCGCTGTGAGGCCTTTGATCGCCGAAATGAAACAGGTCTTCGTGGTCTTGTGCCGAAGGATCGGCTTGACCTGGTTGAGGATCTCCGGAAGCCGGTCCATCGTGACGGAGAGGAAGATGAAATCGTTATCCTCAACGACCTGCTCCAGATTGT
>CAYSSF010000518.1:0-1800 GCA_964433455.1 uncultured Syntrophaceae bacterium | reverse complement strand
TGACGCCACTTGAAGGTGGCAATCACATCCTCGCCTAGCCTCTTTCCCATCTCCACGAGAGTTACCTGTTTGCCGCGGGAGGCCAGGTACTCCGCAGCCACCAGCCCGATCCTTTCACCCCCGAGCACCACCACGCGATCGCCGCAGGGGGAACCTTCCTCCAGGATATCGTGTGCGACCACGACGTGGTTTCGTCCGACTCCCGGGATGGGGGAATGATCGATTTCCGAGCCGGCGGCGACGACGCTGACATCGGGACCGATTTGGGTGCACAGTTGGGGCGTCACTGCCGTTCCCAGGCGCGCGTCCACGTTCCATTTCTTGAGCATGATTTCATAGTAGCGAATCAAGTCCTGAAAAATATGGCCGCCGCCGATCTCTTTGGAAGCCGGGATCAACTGTCCGCCCAACCGTTCACTCTTTTCACAGAGAACAACGGAGTGGCCTCGTTGAGCAGCGACGAAGGCGCACTCGAGGCCGCCGGGACCGCCGCCGATGACCAGCACCTTCTTGGAAATCCGCGCCGGGCGCAATTCATATTCGGGCTCTACCTCATGGCCCAGCCGTGGGTTGACCGCGCAGATGTAGGGAAGATTCCGAAACATCCGGGAAAGGCAGAGCAGGCCGCCCACACAGGGGCGGATTTCTTCCAGGCGGTCCCGGGCAACCTTGTGCAGCAGTTCGGGGTCGGCCAGAAAAGGCCGGCAAACTTCCCAAAGAGCGAATGCCCCCTTTGCCAGGGCCTGTTCTGCTTTGGCGGGGTCGCAGAAGCGGGGACCAAAGGCGACCGGGATTTTCAGCGCTCGCGAGGCGTTTTCCGCCAGCGGCAGCCATTGGTCGTCGTGCACATCTCGCCCCAGGGCGCCCCGCGTGGATTCATGCCAGCCTACCACGATGCTGATGCAGTCAGCTCCGGCGCGCTCCGCCATTTTCATGAACTCGATGCACTCCACAGGGCTGTTTCCGCCGTGCTCGTCCATTAACTCCTCGCCATTCAAACGGATGATTAAGAGCTTGCCTTTTCCGGTCACCTCCCGGATGGCGATCAGTAGTTCCATCATGAAGCGGCCGCGGTTTTCGAGCGAGCCTCCGTATTCGTCGGTTCGCCGGTTGGTGAATGGCGAAAGGAAATTGGCTAATAGGTAACCCATGAACGCCGTGATCTCCACGCCGTCAAAGCCCGCCTCCAAGGCGCGCCGGCTCGCCGCGCAATGGTCCTGGATGCAGAGGCGGATATCCTCCCGGCTCATCTGTCGGGGAGAACGGAAGTGTCGCAAGGTCTGTGGAACGTCGGAGGGCTGGACTCAATGGTCGAGGTCGATACCCCCGTAGCGGCCGGCGTGCAGAATCTGCTGGATAGCAATGGCCCCGGCGCCGTGGAGCAGATCGGCGATCCTCCGAAAGCCGGGGATGTATCTGTCATCCGCGATGCTCAGTTGCCGGTAATATGCCTTGCCGGCCCCCGCCGGGTCCGGATAGGCTCCCTGGTTCGTGATCATTCCTGCTCCCGTGCGGGCGATCACTTCCATACGGGCGTATTCCCGGTCCGTGATGACTCCGTCACGGGTGTTGAAGTTTGACACCGAACAGGCCGCATACTTCACCCGGTTCCGACATCTAAAACTCCCGACCTGTAGCTCGCTAAAAATGTTTGAGTACTTGGTTATTCCCGGGCCATTGGCGACCATTGACGAAGCTCCTCGGATGACAGCAAGCATCCATCCCCAATATTTAGGTTTTTGACAAGCGTGTTGACCGACACCAGACTCTGATTACCTTAATGAGGAGGAAATTTCCACC
>CAYSSF010000517.1:0-1805 GCA_964433455.1 uncultured Syntrophaceae bacterium | reverse complement strand
GGTCCGCCGCCGTCCCCTGGATCGGGGCGTTGATCGCCATCCGCTCGGCGAACTGCCGGACGGTGGCCTGGGCGCTGTTGATCTCCGACAGGTACCGCCGCCGGTTGAGGAGCGTCGTCACGTACCCCTCCCGCCGCGCCTGCGCGAGAAGACCGTCCAGGTACTCCCGAACCTTCCGGTATCTCTGGAAATATGCGTCGATATAGGCCTGGGCGAGTTTCTGCGTGATCCCGAGCTCCTTCGCGAGACCGAAGGCGCTCATCCCGTAGAGGACGCCGAAATTGATCACCTTTGCCTGCCGCCGCATATCGGGGTTGACCATCTCGGGAAAGACGCCGAAGAGGTCGGAGGCGGTCCGGCTGTGGATGTCCTCGCCGGCGGCGAAGGCTTCGATCAGCGCCTCGTCTCCGGAGAGGTGCGCCAGAACCCGCAGTTCGATCTGGGAGTAGTCGGCGGAGACGATCTCCCAGCCCCGGGGCGCGATGAAAGCCTGCCGGATCCGCTTTCCCTCGAGGGTCCGGATCGGGATGTTCTGGAGATTCGGGTTGCTGCTGGAGAGCCTGCCGGTCGCCGCAACGGTCTGGTTGTAGGTGGTGTGGACCCGTCCCGTCACCGGGTTCACCATCGCGGGCAGCGCGTCGATGTAGGTCGATTTGAGCTTGGCCATCCCGCGGTAGGCGAGAATCTCCGCGGGAAGCTCATGGCCCTGTGCGAGGGCGGTCAACACATCCACATCCGTGGAGTACCCCTCCTTGGTCTTCCGGCCCCGCGGCAGGCCCAGTTTTTCGAAGAGGACGACCTGCAGTTGCTTGGGGGAGCCGATGTTGAATTTCTCCCCCGCCAACCGGTGGATCTTCTCCTCCGAGAGTGCCAGGAGCCGCTCGATCTCCAGCGACATCGACCGCAGCAGGGCAAGGTCCAGCAAAACCCCCTTCTGTTCCATCGCGGCGAGAACCGCGACCAACGGCATCTCCACTTCGTTAAGAAGCTCCTCCATCCCCGCCGCGACAATCTTTCCGGTCAGATCCGCGGCCAGCGACATCACCGCGTCGGCGCGCCGGCCGGCGTAGTCCGCCGCCTTCTCCACGGAAATGGAGGCGAACGGCACGGCCTTTGCGCCGCTCCCGACGAGTTCTTTGATGGAAGGGGTCTGGCGGCCGAGGTGATCCAGCACCGTGTCGGCAAGCTCAAAGCTGTGCTTCGCGGGATTCAGGAGGTAAGAGGCGACCATCGTATCGCAGCCGAGGCCCCGGAGGGGAAGGCCGCATTGCGAAAGCACGATGAGGGCGGTCTTGAGATCATGGCCGTGTTTCGGGACGGTCGGATCGGCCAGAAACGGCGAAAGGACCGCGAGGACCGTGCAGGCGGAAAGGCGCGGCGTACCGTCCTCGTGGGCGATCGGGAGGTAGAACCCTTCGCCCGGCGCGGGCGATACGGCCATCCCGATCAGCGAGGCCGACATCGCCTCCGGCGAGGAGAAAAGCGGCTCCAGCGAAAACCCGCCGCACTCCCGCAGTCTGGACGCAAGCGCGGCCATCTCCTCCGGCGTCCGGCAGATCCGGTAGTCGCCGGCGCTCTCCTCCCCCCGCATCTTCAGTTCCTGCAGCAGCGACGAGAACTCGAATTCCCGGAAGAGCGACATCAGCAGTTCCCGGTCCGGCTCCCGCCGCCGGCAGGCCTCCGGATCGAAGTCGAAGGCCGCGTCCGTCCGGATCTGCGCCAGATCCCGGCTCATCCTGGCCTGATCCGCATTCCGGAGGATCGCCTCGCGGGTCTTCGCGTTGTGGATCTGCTCCGGATGGTCG
>CAYSSF010000516.1:0-1812 GCA_964433455.1 uncultured Syntrophaceae bacterium | reverse complement strand
CCACCATCTTCTTCGCGCTTTTGACCGTCGTCACAAACCCCTTTTCCTGGAGACGCCGATAGATGAAAGGCTTGAAGAGTTCCAGGGCCATCTTCTTGGGAAGGCCGCACTGGTGGAGCCTCAGATCCGGGCCAACCGTAATGACGGAGCGTCCCGAATAATCGACGCGCTTGCCCAGGAGGTTCTGGCGGAACCGGCCCTGTTTTCCTTTGAGCATATCGGACAGGGAGCGGAGCGGACGCTTGTTCGTCCCGGTGATAGCCCTTCCCCGCCGGCCGTTGTCAAACAGGACATCCACCGCTTCCTGAAGCATCCGCTTCTCGTTGCGGATGATGATTTCCGGCGCATTGAGTTCCTGCAGGCGCTTCAAGCGGTTGTTCCGGTTGATGACCCTCCGGTAAAGGTCATTCAGGTCGGAGGTTGCGAACCGTCCGCCGTCCAGGGGCACCAGCGGGCGAAGATCCGGCGGAATCACCGGAAGGACGGTCAGGACCATCCACTCCGGTTTGTTTTGCGACTTCCGCAGCGCCTCAACCACCTTCAATCGCTTGACGTACTTTTTCCGTTTCGTTTCCGAAACGGAGTTCTTCAGCTCCGAACGAAGTTCGTCATCCAGTTTAACGAGATCGACCTCTTCGAGAAGACCACGGACCGCCTCGGCGCCGATGCCGGCATCGAATGCATCCGGGCCGTACTGATCCTTCAGGTCGAGATACTCCTCATCGGTCAGCAGATCCTTCTTTTTCAGCGGGGTGTTCTTGGGATCGAGGACGATCCAGGATTCGAAATAGAGGACCTTCTCCAACTCCTTCAGGGTCAGATCGAGAACATTGCCGATCCGGCTGGGCAGACTCTTCAGGAACCAGATATGGGCGACCGGCGTCGCCAGCGTGATATGTCCCATTCTCTCCCGGCGGACCTTGGACTGGATGACCTCCACCCCGCATTTTTCACAGACGACGCCGCGGTGCTTCATCCGTTTGTAGCGGCCGCAAAGACATTCATAGTCCTTGACGGGGCCGAAGATTTTCGCACAGAAAAGCCCGTCACGCTCCGGTTTGAAGGTCCTGTAGTTGATCGTCTCCGGTTTCTTGACCTCTCCATGCGACCAGGAAAGAATCTTTTCCGGAGAGGAAATGGAGATCTTGATCGCATTGAACCGGATCGGATCTTTCGGTTTTTCAAAATAACTAAAAACGTCTTCCACGGATGCCTCCCAACGGGGACACCTTGCTACAAGGTGTCTCCACTCGCACGATAATGTAAGATATTATGTAAATGAGGACGCCCTGCAGCAAGGTGTCATCATCCCTAATCTAATCCTCTTCGATCAGCTCCACGTCAAGGCAGAGACTCTGCAGCTCTTTGACCAGGACGTTGAAGGACTCGGGCAGGCCGGGCTCCGATGTATGTTCGCCTTTGACGATCGCTTCATAGATCCGCGTTCTGCCGGCCACATCATCGGATTTTACCGTCAGGAACTCCTGGAGCGTGTAAGCGGCGCCGTAGGCCTCCATGGCCCATACCTCCATTTCACCCAGTCTCTGTCCCCCGAACTGGGCCTTGCCGCCCAAGGGCTGTTGGGTCACCAGGGAATAGGGACCGATCGACCGGGCGTGGATCTTGTTGTCGACCAGATGGTGCAGTTTCAGCATGTAGATCATCCCCACGGTGATTTCCTGGTTGAAGGGCTCTCCGGTCCTCCCGTCATACAGGATGGTCTGACCGGTTTCGGGAAGCCCGCCGGCCTTGAGCATTTTCTTGATCTCCTGTTCACCGGCGCCGTCGAAAACAGGCGTCGATACCAGAATT
>CAYSSF010000515.1:0-1818 GCA_964433455.1 uncultured Syntrophaceae bacterium | reverse complement strand
GCCGTCGTGTCCCGTTCCTCGTCCGCCCAGGAGATGAAATCCGGACAGTGGATTTCCCCGGCCGGTTCGTGTTCCGCGGCCGCTTCCGCAGGTGTCTGAAAGCAAAAACCGGGGTGGCGAAGGATCTCCCCCGGAAGCGCCTCCAGAAACGTGAAGATTCCCGTCTCCCGCCACTGGTGTTCGCCGAAGGTCTCGTAGTCCATGAAGAGGTTGACAACCGCCTCTTCCCGCCGAATCCGGTGGAGCCAGTGGCCGTATTTGGCCGCCGTGAGCGGATACTCGGCCCAATTCTTGTCCGAGAAGCGGAAGGCCACATCGTCCGAGAGGCGGTAGTTCCTGAGCAGGAGCTTCAGTTTATTACAGCCGCTGGGTCTGTATAACAGGTTGGGACTCCACCGGCCAAGGATTTTTTCGCTCCCCTCGGCAAGGATCGTCCGAAAGCCCATCTTTTCCACCGTCGCCGCGAGGGCATCGTTGTAGATCAGTTCCGTGTGACGGAAGGTTCGACCCTCCTGCCCGAAGAGGGAACGGATCCGCTCCCTGTGGCGGGAGACCTGCGTCCGGAACTCCCGTTGAGAAAAGAGGAAGGCCAGAGAATGGCTGTCGGTTTCATTCAGGAATTCCACGCATCCCGTTGCCGCCAGGCGTTGAAAGATCCCCAGAACATCCGGCCTGTGCCGTTCCAACTGATCGAGAAGGACGCCGGAGAGAGAAAAAGCGACCCGGAAGGCGCCGCCATATTCCTCGATCAACCGAAGCAGAATGGCGCCGGCGGGAAGATAGCATTTCTCCGCGACGCGGTCCAGTATACGGCGGTTTTCCGCCCCGTCCTCATAGTCGTGGAGAGAGCCCACATCGAAAAAACCGTACTTCCGGAGACGGCAGGGTTGATGGACCTGAAAGTAGAGACAGACGCTCGGCATCATGCCCCCACATTCCGCAAATCCGATTCCGGCGTGCCGGGGACCGCCTCCCGGTAGATCGTGGCGATCTTCTCCGCTACGGTCTCCCAGCGGATCTTCCGGAGCTCTTCGCGGGCCTTCTCCGTCAAATTATCGGCCAGGACGGGGTGTTGCAGGACTGCGATGATCTTGGCTGCCATCTCATGGACATCCCAGAAATCGACCTTCAACGCATGTCGGAGGATCTCGGAAACACCCGACTGGCGGGAGAGGATCACCGGAACATCGTACGACATCGCCTCGAGCGGGGAGATGCCGAAGGGTTCGGAGACGCTTGGCATGACGTAGAGGTCGCAGAGAGAAAAGATCCGTTCGATCTCCTCGCCCTGAAGAAATCCGGTGAAATGGAAATGGTCTCCGATCCCCAGTTCCGCTGCGCGTTCGATCATCCTCTCCATCATGTCGCCTGCGCCGGCCATCACGAAGGTCACGTCGGGCAGGACGTGGAGGACCCGGGCGGCCGCCTCGACGAAGTAGTCCGGTCCTTTCTGGAAGGTGATCCGGCCGAGAAAGAGGACCATTTGCCTCCCCCCGTGTCGTTCCGTGCGGTAGGCCTGCCGGGCCTGCGTCCTGGATACGGCGTTGTAGACGACGGAAATCTTCTCCTCGGGGATTGCGTAGCGCTCCACGATCATCCGCTTCGTCCGATGGCTGACGGCGATGATCCGGTCCGCCTTCTCCATGCCCTCCCGTTCGATCGCGAAAATCGCTTCGTTCACCTTTTCACCGCTCCGGTCGTATTCGAGGGAATGGATGTGGAGGATCAGCGGCCGGCCGCTGATCCGTCGGGCCAGGAGTGCAGCGGGGACTGTCATCCAGTCGTGGGCGTGGATTACGTCAAAGGTGGAGGTGGGGG
>CAYSSF010000514.1:0-1821 GCA_964433455.1 uncultured Syntrophaceae bacterium | reverse complement strand
CCAACTGATCGAGGTTGGGGCCCAGCACCTTGATCCCCACGGGCGTCCGGATGCCGGTGGAGAGCATGTCCGTCCGCGCCTTGATGGGCATCGTGAAGGAGTTGGCCACGCCCGGGATGGAGAGGGCGTCGTTCATCTCGTTTTTCAGGGCTTCCACGGTCATCCCCGGCCGCCACTCCGATTCCGGCTTCAGGTTGATGATCGTCTCGAACATCTCCAGCGGCGCCGGGTCGGTCGCCGTTTCCGCCCGCCCCGCCTTGCCGAACACCTGGGCCACCTCGGGGAACCTTTTCAGCAGCCTGTCCTGCAGTTGCAGCAATTTCGAGACTTCCGTGATTCCGGCCGCGGGCACCGTGACGGGCATGTAGAAAAGGGTCCCCTCGTACAGCGGCGGCATGAATTCCGATCCCAGTTTCAGGAAGGGATAGACCGTAAGGGCCATGATGATTACGGCGATCACGATGACGCTCTTCCGGAAGCGGAGCGACAGGGCCGCGACGGGCTCGTATATCTTGCGGAGGATGATGCTGACCGGATTCCGGTCCTCATGCCGAATCTTCCCCCGGACAAACAGGGTCATCAGCACCGGGGTCAGCGTAATGGCCAGAAACGATGAAAAGAGCATGGCGAAGGTCTTGGTATAGGCCAGGGGTTTGAACAGCCTTCCCGCCTGCGCCTGCAGGGTGAAAACGGGCAGGAACCCCACGCTGATGACGAGAAGCGCAAAGAAAAGCGAAGGCCCGACCTCCTTGGCGGCCTCGATGATCACATCCGTCCGGTTTCCGGGCCTCCCTTTCTCCTCCCACTCCTCCAGTTTTTTATGGGCGTTTTCCACCATGATGATCGAGGCGTCCACCATCGCGCCGATCGCGATCGCGATGCCGCTCAAACTCATCACGTTGGACGTAAGTCCAAGATAGTACATGCAGATGAAGGAAATGAGAATGGCGATGGGAAGCGTCAGGATCACCACCAGTGCGCTTGGCAGATGAAAGAGAAAGACGATGCAGACCACGCTCACCGCGATCGACAGTTTGATGATCTCCTCCCGCAAGGTGTCGATGGAGCGTTCGATGAGGTCGGAGCGGTCGTAGGTAGTGACGATCTCCACCCCTTTGGGCAGGCTGGGGACGACATCATTTTTGATCCTCTCCTTGACCCTTTCAATGACGTTGAGGACGTTTTCCCCGAATCGCACGACGACGATTCCGGCCGCCACTTCGCCCTTGCCGTCGAGTTCGGCCAATCCCCGCCGGATCTCCGGCCCGAGCCGGATGTCGGCTACGTCCTTCAGCAGGACCGGAGTCCCCCGGCCATCGGTGCTGACCGCGATCTCGGCCAGATCCCGGAGGCCTTTGATATAGCCGCGTCCCCGGATCATGTATTCGATTCCGGAAAACTCCAGACCCCGGCCTTCGACGTCGCGGTTGCTCTTTCGTATGGCCTCCGTCACCGCCATGAGGGGGATGTTGTAGGCAAGGAGCCGGTTGGGATCAATGGTGATCTGGTACTGCTTGACGAATCCGCCGACGCTTGCCACCTGCGATACGCCGGGCACGCTCTCGATGGCCAGTTTCACGTTATAGTCCTGAACGGTGCGGAGCTGCGCCAGGTCGTGCCGGCCGGTCTTGTCGACCACCGCGTAGGAAAAGCCCCAGCCGACGGCCGTGGCGTCGGGACCCAGAATGGGATTGACATCGGCGGGGATCTTGGCCTTTACCGCCTGCAGGTATTCCAGGACCCGGCTTCTCGCCCAGTAGATGTCCGTTCCCTCATCGAAAATGACGTAGATGAATGAACTTCCGAGAAAGGAAAATCCCC
>CAYSSF010000513.1:0-1829 GCA_964433455.1 uncultured Syntrophaceae bacterium | reverse complement strand
GACTCGGGGAAAACCACCCTGACCGAACGAATCCTGTTCTACACCAAGCGGATCCATGCCATTCATGACGTCAAGGGCAAAGACGGCGTCGGCGCCACGATGGACTCCATGGAACTGGAGAAGGAACGGGGCATCACGATTGCCTCGGCCGCGACGTTCTGCCAATGGCAGGACCACGAGATCAACATCATCGATACCCCCGGGCATGTCGACTTCACCATCGAAGTCGAGCGATCCCTCCGGGTGCTGGACGGCGCCGTGCTGGTGCTCTGCTCCGTGGGTGGCGTCCAGTCGCAGTCCATCACCGTCGACATGCAGATGAAGCGCTATAAAGTGCCCTGCATCGCCTTCATCAACAAATGCGACCGCAGCGGCGCCGATCCCGCCCGCGTGATCGCCCAACTCCATTCCAAACTGGGTCACAACGCCATTGCGATGCAGATGCCGATCGGGCTCGAAACCGGTTTTCGGGGCGTCGTCGACCTCTTGTCCATGAAGGCGGTCTATTTCGAGGGCGAGAGCGGCGAGCAGGTCCGGATCGACGAGATCCCCGCCGAGCTCCTTGCGGCGGCCCGCTTGAAGCGCGAAGAGATGATCGACGCCGCCTCTCTTTTCTCCGATGAACTGACCGAAGCGATCCTCGAGGAGAGCCCGATCCCCGACGCGTTGATCATCGATGCGGTCCGCAAGGGAACCCTGGCGAGAAAACTCACCCCTGTTTTTCTGGGATCGGCTTACAAGAACAAAGGTGTTCAGCCGCTCTTGGACGCGGTGAACCGGTATCTTCCCTGTCCGGCGGATGTCGAAAACACCGCACTGGATCTCGATCATGAAGAAATCCCGGTGGCGCTCTCCTCCGATGCTTCCCTGCCGATCGTCGCACTGGCTTTCAAACTGGAAGACGGCACATATGGACAACTGACCTACGTCCGCGTTTACCAGGGGACGTTGGCCAAAGGTGCGGTCATCGTCAACACCCGCACCGGTAAAAAAGTGAAGGTGGGACGCGTCGTCCGCATGCATGCCGATCAGATGGAAGACATCGAGGCCGCAACCGCCGGTTATATCGGAGCCCTCTTCGGAATCGAGTGCGCCTCCGGCGATACCTTTGTTTCTCCGGGCATCAACCTGACCATGACCTCCATGTTCGTTCCGAAACCGGTCATATCGCTTGCAATATTTCCGAAGGACAACAAATCCCAGATCAACATGTCCAAGGCGCTCAACCGTTTTACGAAAGAGGATCCGACCTTCCGCACCCATGTGGATGACGAGACCAACGAGACGATCATCGAGGGGATGGGCGAACTGCATCTGGAAATCTATGTGGAGCGGATGAAACGGGAGTATGGCACCGATGTGGAAACGGGAAAGCCCCGGGTGGCCTACCGCGAAACGATCACCCAGCGGGCGGAATTCAATTACACCCACAAGAAACAGACCGGGGGGTCCGGCCAGTACGGCCGTGTGGCCGGTTATATGGAGCCCATCACGGAGGGTGAAGATGAATTCATTTTTGACAACCAGGTCAAGGGCGGGGCGATTCCCACCCAGTATATCGCCGCCTGTGAAAAGGGTTTCGAACAGTGTCTGGCCAAGGGGCCGAAGATGGAGTTTCCGGTGACGGGCGTGAAGATCGTGATCAACGACGGGGCATCCCATGCGGTCGACTCCTCCGACATGGCCTTTCAGGCGGCGGCCCGCGGCGCTTTCCGCGAGGGATATGCCAAGGCCAAAGCCGTGATCCACGAACCGATCATGAAGGTGGTCGTGGAAACGCCGACCGAATTCCAGGGCGCAGTGATGGGTCTGCTCAACCAGAGACGGGG
>CAYSSF010000512.1:0-1829 GCA_964433455.1 uncultured Syntrophaceae bacterium | reverse complement strand
AATTCCTTTCGATCTCCTTTTCGCCAATCGACCAGTTTCGCTTTCCTTTCCAGATCGGCCAGGATGTCCGTGCCGACGGGTCTGAGGCTCCACTTGGCCTCTCCGAAAACAGCGGTGTTTTCATCCTCGGAAAGTCCCACGATGTCGATTTCGCCTTCCTTGCTCCACCAGCGGCCCACGCGGTTGCACCGGATCCCCTGCGGCAGTTCCTTGCAGACCTGGGAACGGCAGACCTCCTCGAAGGACCACGAAAGGAACCGATCGAAGGAAGGCCTCATTTTCCGGTCCACGACATAGTCGATTTGCCCCTCTTCGATGAAACTTCTGTTGGGATAGACGTAATGGAACCAGAAGCGGAAAAAATGATCCTCCAGCAGATACATCCCCTTTTTGCTCTTCTCGAAGCCCCACTCCGTGACGGGCACTTCGCGCCGGATGATTTTCAGATCGGCCAGGACGGAGAGGTACTTGCCGACCATGTTCTTGTCGAATCCCGTCTCGTTGATGATTTCAGCGGGACGGGTTTTCCCCATCGAAATGGCCCGCAGGATGGAAAAATAGTTGCGGGGCTCGCGGAGCTCTTCTCTCAGGATGAAGTCCGGCTCGCGATAGAGATATGCCTCGGGAGCGAGGATGCGCCGCCGGATATTCTCCCAAAAATCGGCGGAAGGGTCGAACTGAAGGAGATAGGCGGGCGTCCCCCCGAGGATGGCGTAGAAACGCATGAAGTCATCGTCGGAGAGGGCCGGGAAAAAGGGTTTCGCGTCGCTGAAAGAGAGCGGTTCGACCAGGATCTGGCCGGTGCGCCTGCCGAACAACGGCGATTTGTGGCCGAGGACCTCGGTTTCCATCATGCCCATGCTGGAGCCGAGCAGGATCAGAAAAACGCCGGACCGGCTCAAGTCTTCATCCCAACCCTTCTGAAACAGCGACGGGATGGCCGGATTGCTTTCGATGAGATAAGGAAATTCATCGAAGATCATGATGAATTTCCCCGGCGGTGAGGGCGGTGAGGGTATGGCCGGGGCGGGCGACGAGGGCGGGGAGGGTGTTGAGGATGGCAAGGGCGACGAGGGCGGTGAGATTGACGAGGGCGGGGACTGTGAGGGTACGGCCGGTGCGGGTGGTGCGATTCCCTGCGTCCGGGCGAGATTCCCTTTGGTCTTGATGTATTTGAAGAAATCGTACCAGGAGCCGAACCCCCGGGACAAGAGGAAGTCGTCTTGGAAATGAAGACCGACTTTTTCGGAGAGCTGGCTGAGCTGATCCCGGTCGGGCGCCTTGTCGGCGAGAAAGTAGACGTGGGGCAGGTCCTTTGAAAATTCCTTGACCAGGGCCGTCTTGCCGACACGCCTTTTGCCATAGATCACAACAAGCTGCGATTTTTCTTCCTGATAGGCGCTGCGCAGATACGAGAGTTCGTTTTCCCTGTCGACGAAATTCATGTTCACTGCCCCCCCCAATTCATGTAGTGAAATTACTCACCAGTAACTTACTCGTAAGTAACCTTCTTGTCAAGAAGTTTATTTAAAACGAGGGACAGCGCCCTATGTAAATTGCTTTCGGTCTTGACACAATGATATCTGTGATGTATACATAATTGAAAATATGCGTACGCTTCTGACTGAATAAACAATGAATATTATCGTTGCAGATAGTTGTGCCCTGATTCTTTTGGCCAAATCGGGCTTGCTGAAGACTCTGACGGAGTTCCGTAGGGTGATCGTTCCGGCGGCGGTATTCGAAGAAGTGGTCAGGATAAATAGGGACAGAGCCCCTATTTCTCCCATCATCACCTCCCGGGGTTTTCCCAGGCGGTGACTTTTGAT
>CAYSSF010000511.1:0-1830 GCA_964433455.1 uncultured Syntrophaceae bacterium | reverse complement strand
GCTGTCCCCGTAAGAGAGTTCCCGGATGATCAACGCCGTCGAGATGAGGTCGATACCGTACCCCTTGACCGCCTCCGGGATGGAAAGGTTCAGAATCCCGAGATCCCAGGCCTTCCGGATGATATCGAACGGAAAGTCGTGGCCTTTTTCGAGGGTCATCACACGGGGGATGATCTCCCGGCCGACAAAACGGCGCACGGTCTCCACGTACTGCTTCTGCTCTTCGCTCAGATTGAAATCCATCAAAAAATGCCTCTCCCCTTTGCTTTTTGGTCTCTCTTGCGGACCGGGCACACCACGACCCGGCGCCGCACCGGCCGGTTGCGCGCCTATTTGCAGCAACCGTGCCACAACATCGTCTGATTCTCAAAAGTCAACATTTACGGGTCATTGACGCAAAACGGCTGCTCTTTCGCGTACAACACCTCCCATAAATATCGCCTCGGGGTGCGTAATGTCCGGCAGAGGTGCGAAGCCCGCTACGCACCGGTTTCCGTAATCCACCACCAACTTTTGACGTCGGTTGAATTTACGGCATAAATTGCGATTATATTTACGCAGCGAGGTGAAAGAAAATTGTTAGCAAACTACCGTTCCCACGAGATTTGCTAAAAGTTGGTGGTGGATTTGGGGTTTCCCCTCCGCTTGACTTCCGATGCGGGATTACGGTATGGCACATGGGACAAAACAAGGATCTCCCCAGGGAAAGGCGGCGGACAACCATGGAAATCTTCATGCTGACGGCGGTGGGCATCACCGTATCCGTTGCACTGATGATCAACAAGAAACGGGAGCCGCTGCATCTCTCCTTCGCCGCGCTCTGCCTGGCCATCTCCTTTCACAAAGGGGGCATCTTCTTCAATCCGTTCTTCCAAGGGGACACCTTGCCGCAAGGTGTCTCCCTCTGGCATCTTGTCGAGCGGCTGGGGCTCCTCGCCACCCCTCCCCTCACCATCAAGTTCAGTCGCGACTTCTGCGAGGAGCAAACCCTGCTCAAAAAGAGGGATATCCGCACCACAGCCCTCTTCAGCGCAGGCCTCGCCGCGGTCCTTTTCACCCCGGCTGCGGGATGGAAGTACATGGGGCCATTCATCTACCTCTACGGGGAAACGGTTCTGCTGCTGAGTTACCTCTCCCTGATCGCCTTTGCCAAACGCAGGGCCACGGGCGTGGAAAAGAAACGCATCGTCTACCTCATCATCGCCGGCACTGCGGCCATCGCCACCTACAGCATCCCGCCGCTGTTCAACCTGGTCGTCGCCGGCATGCTCTACTTTATCCTGATCATGATCACCCACCCCCATCTGACAGAACTCCACGACCTCATGACCCGCGCCCTGGTGGTCCTGATCGTCGCCCTCTTCACCACCATCGTCTTTTACCTCGTGATCGGCTTCTTCGGGAAAGGACCCGCGCCGCCCTTCACGCTCGTCTTCATGGTCTCCTTCCTCATTGTCATCGCCATCGGACCCTTTCAGGTCATTCTGAAACGGCTGCTCACGACGATCTACCCAGGGATCAAGGACGTCTTCACCTCGCCGTACGACCTGGATGAAAAGCTGGAACGGGAAAAGGCCCTCCTGCTGGAGAAGATGGCCCCTGTCCTGGCCCATGAAATCCGGAATCCGCTGGGGTCGATCAAGGGGGCCGCCCAGGTCCTCCGCTCGGAGGTGGAGGGAGAGGAACAGCGGAAGCTTCTCGACGTGATTACCGAAGAGGTAGACCGCCTGAACCGGGTCGTCTCGCAATTTCTCAACTACGCCCGCCCCTACTCGCCGGATTTGAAGCCGCGCCCGATCAACACCGTGATCGAAAAGGCGATGGCCGTCA
>CAYSSF010000510.1:0-1832 GCA_964433455.1 uncultured Syntrophaceae bacterium | reverse complement strand
GACGCGCAACGGGTTGTGGTTCTCCCGGTTTCCGTGCGAATAGGGGCTGATGTGCACGTCATAGAGGAAGAGTTCCCCTTCCTTGATAAGGGCGTAGCTGTCCTTCAGGTTCGCCCGGCCGTCCCGGAGCGCCTTCACCTCCGTTCCGACAAGGACGATGCCGGCCTCATAGGTCTCGTCGATGAAATAGTTGATCCTGGCCCTTTTGTTCTGGCAGATCGGTTTCTCCGCCGTCTCCTTCTTTGCCACTGTCTCTCCTGTCTTTCCAGTCTTTCCGCTTTCGGCCGTCATCCGGCGGCATCCCCCCTGCCGGCAGGGCGGCCTTTTCGCTTCACACGGTCCTTGTGTTCTCCCGGAAAAGGATCGCCCCGGGCAGAATCGGCCGTCAGCGGCCGCCGAGCTTTGCCGGAAGATAATCGGTCTTCACATGCCCCATGGCCTTCCAGATGTTGTCCCGGATCTGCGGGTCCTCCTTCTCCAGCCCGTCGAGCAGTTCCTTGACGCGACGCCGCTTCGATGTCCGGTTCGTCGGGCAACCGTTTTCAATGACGGGGAATCCCCGCTCCTTCGCATACCTCTTCACCAGCCCCTCCCGGATGTAGGCCAGCGGTCGGATGATATGCAGTTTCCCCCCGAAGATCGGCTGATCCGGAAGCATCGTGCTGATCTCCCTTCCGTAAAAGAGGTTGATCAGCAGAGTTTCAATGATGTCATCCCGGTGGTGGGCAAAGGCAATCTTGTTACAGCCCCGTTCCGCCGCAATCTCGAAGATCCGTTTCCGCCGGAGACGGGAGCAGAGAAAGCAGGGGTTTTTCCGGTTGTAGTCGCTGTGGGAAAGCGGACCGATCTCCGTCTTTTCGACCACGAAATCATACCCCCCCGCCTTCATATGCTGCGTGAGAATTCCGAGGCCGGCGCCATCCGGGCCGAATCCGGCATCGATATGGACGGCGGCGAGCGAAAACGGCGGAACATAGACCATCGGAGAGTTGAGAAGATCGAGCAGCGCCATGCTGTCCATCCCGCCCGAAACGCCGACCAGCACACGGTCGCCCTCGGCGATCATGCCGTAATCGATGACCGCCTTTTCCAGCCATTTTTTCAAATGGAGGAACAATCTCGTTCTTTTATCTTCCGCCGCCATTGCCGTCTTGTCCCCAATCGTGTCGGATTCTATCCGACATCGGACTGCATATCAAGGAACTTTCGCTACCGGGGGCGCCGACATTCGTCTTGAAAAACCGCATCCATTGGTATAAAAAAGAGCGCATGAACCTTTGGGGGGTCCGGCCGTGGAGCCCGAAGACCCTCTTTTCTGACAATGACAGCATCAACCAACTTCAAGGAGGCCCTTATGACGGAAATCATCAACATCAACTCCAGAGAGATCCTGGATTCGCGCGGCAATCCAACCGTTGAGACAGAGGTGACCCTGCTCTCGGGAATCACCGTGCGGGCTTCCGTACCCTCCGGAGCCTCAACCGGCGAACATGAGATGCTGGAACTCCGGGACGGGGATAAAAAGCGCTACCTCGGCAGGGGCGTCCTGAAGGCCGTAAGCAATGTCCTCGACAAGATCGCCCCGGAAATCATCGGTATGGACTGCCAGAGCCAGCGTGATATCGACGCCGCGATGATCGCACTGGACGGCACGGACAACAAGGGCGCTCTCGGCGCGAATGCCATCCTCAGCGTGTCGCTTGCCTGCGCGAAGGCAGCCGCGGCGGCGCTGGAGATCCCCCTTTACCGGTATATCGGCGGCGTAATCGCCCGCGATATCCCGGTGCCGATGGCCAATATCATCAACGGCGGCCAGCACGCCGACAACAATG
>CAYSSF010000509.1:0-1843 GCA_964433455.1 uncultured Syntrophaceae bacterium | reverse complement strand
ATGCGACGGATTGGGTGTTTGGGAAGTAGAAGAAAGGGGCGGTTTAGTAAGCTACACTACGGGATGGGTGGTTCTGCCGCGATAGCGGCTTACTTGAACTATGGCATGCAGCGAATCCCCGCCAAGCGCGTCTCGCTGACGCCCGCGTTAGCAATAAAAAAGTACTTGACCGATGAACCAGTTAAGACCCCCGCCTTCGCCTCCACGCCCAGATGAGTCAGGAAGACTTCGATCTTGGGTTCCGCCGGAAAGAGATCATTGCGCGGACCCATGCGGTGGAAGCGGATAAAACGCACGATCCAGTCCACATAGGAACGCTCGGTATGAATCGAGTAGTGATGGAGGCGCAGATACTGACGGACTTGATCGAGAAGTTTCGGCGGTTTTGGTTCTTGACATAGCATCGAGTCAGGCATATGCATCCCTATCGAAGCTGTCACCCAAATATGCTGATAACGGGTACCGGGCAAGTGCCCGAAAACGCTGCCAAAATCACATTATCAGGGCAAAAGTGCAAGTTAATAAATGGTTATGGTACCGAGCAAGAAGCAATTGTCTGGAGGGATGGCTTATTTCAATCATGATTTCCGATAAGAGCACATGGCCAACAGATGTGTCCGATTTCTTGGAAGCCAATTTGAGCCAATTTGAAGGCTGGCAGTGCAGTTGCTGCACAAATGAAAACCCGTCTGGATACGATTCATTGGTTGAAGAATTCCGGGATATTTTGAAGATGTATTCGTTAATCGGATACCACTGCACCAAATTAACGAAAGAGGAAATTGAGGGTATTCGCGCCAATGGGATGTTCTTGCAAAATGCAATTACGCTAAATGCAAGAATAGACCGGCTTTTACGAGGCGGATTGATCTGTTCTGGAGTTGCACAATGCCTAAAAGATAAAAACCAGGCAAATGATGGCAACCGTGCAAGTATGTTGTGGTTTTGTTTTTTCGAGCCGTTCATGGCCGGAGAGTCTGGAATCGGACGCTTTTTCAGGTCGTGGGGCGGGGAAGCGCCTTACAACTCACATGAGAGGAATCCTGTTACAGGAACCGCACTGCGCAGCATAGGCATTCCATGCCTTATTAAAGCAAATGTACCTATTGCCTCAATGAGTGATAGTAAGTTTCCTGATGGGGTTATGGCTAGGGTGCTTCTATCACATCTAGGTCATCAACTTAGAATTCCGATAGAACATGAAGGGTACAGCACAAAAAACATATCAGCGCAGAACGTAATTGAAATCATCGAGCATCCCAGCGCGAGGTTTATGGAACTTACAAGATGTGAAGCATGGGAAAGGTATGCGATGTAAGAACCCGGTGAACCCGACGCCGGAAAGGAGCGCGGCGCTTCGCGGTAGGGGTTTCGGGCGGCGCTGGTTACCGCCCCGTCAGGCAGTGGCCAAATCTATTCACACCCGTAAGGAGATTTTCCGCAATGGACATTCCACGGATCTTCAACATCACCGAAAGTGCTCACCGCATCCATAATCCGTTCACACCCGAAAAACTCGCCACTCTCGGCGAGGCGTTGCGCCTGGAACCGGGGACCCGTGTGCTCGACCTCGGCAGCGGCTCGGGCGAGATGCTGTGCACCTGGGCACGCGATTACGGAATCATTGGCACTGGCATCGACTTGAGCCAATTGTTCTCCGCGCAGGCGAAGCGCCGCGCTGAAGAGTTCAGCGTTGCCGGTCAAGTCGAGTTCATCCATGGCGACGCGGCCGGCTACGTAGCCGCTGAAAAGGCCGGTGTGGCAGCCTGTCTCGGCGCCACGTGGATCGGCGGGGGAGTCGTCGGCACCGTCGAACTTCTTGCGAAAAGCCTCCGCCCGGGAG
>CAYSSF010000508.1:0-1883 GCA_964433455.1 uncultured Syntrophaceae bacterium | reverse complement strand
GGCTGTATACGCGATCCGCATCGAAATCGCAATCAAAAAAAATAAAATTTGCATCCGTCGGCCGTGGACGGATCCCCGGGATCGCCTTCATCGCTGAAAAAAGCTCGCCGCGCAGGCGGCGGATCTCCTCCGCCTGCTCCAGAAACAGCTCCTCGTGATCGAGATAGAAGCCGGCGGCCGCCTGCGACAGCGCGTTCATGTTGTAGGGAAGCCGCACCTTGTTGAGCTCGTGGACCAGATCCGGAGGGCCGATGAGAAGACCGATCCGCATGGCCGCGAGCCCTACCTTGGAGAGTGTCCGGAGGATCACCAGATTCGGATGCCGGCCGGTCAGCGGCAGGAAGGTCTGGCCTGAAAAGTGGCCATAGGCCTCATCGACGACGACAATGCCGGGCCAGTCTTCGAGGATCGTCTCGATCCGTTCCCGGCTAAAGCAGTTGCCGGTCGGATTGTTGGGCGAGGCGAGGAAGGTCACGGCGGGCGGGTTCGTCGCGACGCGCGCCCGCATGGCCGCGAGATCGAGATCAAACTCCGCGTCGAGCGGAACCATCGCAACCCGGCAGCCGGCATTGAGGGCGGAGATCCGGTACATTGCGAAGGTGGGAAACGGGATCATTACCTCCGCCCCGGGACGCGCAACGGCCATACAGAGGATCTGAATCAGTTCGTCCGACCCGTTGCCGAGGATGACCTGGTCTTCCCCGACGCCGCAGGCCCTCGCAAAACGGCCGGCCAGCAGAGGCGAGCCCGCCTCGGGATACCGGTTCAGCGGAATGGAGGCGAGCATTGCCGCGAAACATTCCCGAAGCGGTTCGGGAATCGCCAACGGATTCTCGTTGGCATCCAGCTTGATCGGACAGGCGGTATGCTCCACCGCATAGGCATTCTGGGCGAGGATTTCATCCCTGATCAGACCCCGGATATCCATTTGCCCTTTTATCCCTTTCAATCGACCTCCGCTTCCTGAATCACGAACTCCTGATAGCAGCTCACGTCCAGGAGGTCATCCAGCTCTTCCAGGTCTTCCATCTCGACGATGATCATCCAGCCGGTATCATGCGGATCACTGTTGATGATTCCGATATCATCGGTGATGTCCTCATTGACGCTGATCACCACCCCGCTGACCGGCGAGATGAGTTCGACGACCCCTTTCGCCGTTTCGATGCTGCCGAACGGCTCGTTCCACTCCACATAGGAATCGGCTTCGGGAAGATCCAGAGAAAGGACCTCTCCCAGCTTCTCCTGAGCATAGTCCGTGATTCCGATGGTGGCGATATCCCCCTCCACCCGGACCCAGACATGCTCCCGACTGTACAGAAGATCATCCGGAATTGCTTTCATAACAGGGCACCTTTGTTCCTGAGAATTTTTTCTTCGGCCGCGTACGTCATTGTTTCATAACGGCAAGCTCTTTTGGGGTCCGAGTCAGGATTTCACATCCCCCCTGCTTCACCAGGACCGTATCCTCGATCCGAATCCCCCAGACGCCGGGGAGGTAGACCCCCGGCTCCACGGTAACCACCATGCCGGCCTGGAGGATCTCCTCTCTTCCGGAGGCCAGGCGCGGCGCCTCATGGACATCCAAGCCCACGCCATGACCGGTCCCGTGGGAGAAGTAACCGGCCATCCCCGCTTCAGCGAGACACGCACGGGCGATGCGGTCGATCTCCCCGCAGGAAACGCCCGCCCGGACCGCCCGGATCGCCCGGTCGTGGGCCTCCAGGACGAGCCGATACATGTCCCGCTGCCGATCGGAGGCATGACCAACGACAACCGTGCAGGTCTCATCCGAATGGTATCCCTCGAAGACTGCGCCGTAGTCGATCATCACAAAATCCCCATCCGCGATCTCACGGCAACCCGGTGTTGCATGGGGAAGG
>CAYSSF010000507.1:0-1885 GCA_964433455.1 uncultured Syntrophaceae bacterium | reverse complement strand
GGCCCTGTTCATGGTTTAACGGTGCGCCGGGAAACTGGGCGGCAATGTCCTGGTAAAGCGTCCCGCCGAAAGCCACATTGATGGTCTGCATCCCCCCGCAGATTCCCAGGAGAGGCAGATCATGCCTGAAAGCCCAGCGGACCAGTTCCAGTTCGAATCCGCTGCGCCGCGGGTTGAGTTTTCCCAGACCGGGGAAAGGCGCTTCTCCATAATGGTGCGGCTCAATATCGAAATCCCCGCCGGTAATTACGAAACCGCTCAATTTTGCCGCAACATCCCCGACGTTCAAACCGGTCAAAGGCGCCAGCAGAACCGGCATTCCCCCGGCGTCAAAGACGGCTGCCGCGTATGCCTCCTTCAGCCAGAATTTTCCCGGATCAGCCGAGTCGTAATCACAGGTGATTCCTATCCAGGGACGCATCGGTCTAATTTCCTTTGGGACCGGATGAACCGGAATAAAAAAAGGGCGGGCTGATCAGCCCGCCCTCGTACCTCTCTATTTCTTCGGCGCCGATGCCTTTTTCTTGGGTTTCTCCTGCTCTGCATTCCGGACGAACTCAATGATGGACATGGGTGCATTGTCGCCTACCCGATATCCGGACTTGACGATTCGGGTATAGCCGCCGGCTCGTTCTTTATAGCGCTCCGACAACTCGCCGAACAGTTTACCCACCATGTCGCGTTCGCGCACATAGGCTGCGGCCTGCCTCCGGGCATGGAGATCCCCGCGCTTGCCCAAGGTGATCATCTTATCCGCCACCTTTTTAAGCTCTTTGGCCTTCATTTCGGTGGTCTGGATCTTCTCATATTTCAAAAGGGAGGTCACCATCGTCCTCAGCATCGCCTTGCGGTGGCTTGTCGTTCTTCCCAGTTTGCTTCCAAATTTTCCCTGGCCCATCGAATTGTATCCTTTCAAAGAAACCAAATCTATTCCGCTATGTTCTCCGCCTCTTCCGTTTTTCCGACCTTGTTCCACGGCGGGAAATCAAGCTTCATACCGAATCCCATACCGGATTCCAGCAAAATCTCCTTGATCTCATTCAACGATTTCCGGCCGAAATTCTTGGTTTTCAGCATCTCGGCCTCTGTCTTCTGAACCAGTTCCCCAATCAGGTTGATCCCTGCGTTCTTCAGACAATTGGCCGAACGGACGGAGAGTTCCAGATCATCCACATGCCGCAGAAGAATGTCATTGATATCCTCTTCCAGTCCCTCGCTCTCGGATGCCTCCTCATCTGCCTCCGCTTCGGAGAAATTGATGAAGGCGTCGAACTGTTCCTTGAGGATTTTGGCGGCGTAGGCCACGGCATCTTCCGGAAGGACACTCCCATCCGTCCAGATCTCGAGGATCAGACGGTCATAGTCCGCAACCTGACCGACCCGTGCGTAGGTTATGGTATAATTTACCTTCTTGATCGGCGAAAAGATGGCATCGATGTTGATCGTCCCCTCGGGTTGCTCGGGGTCTTTTTCCTTCTGCGCGGCCACATACCCCTTTCCCATCTTAACCACCATTTCCGCCGAGAAGGAGGCCTTGCCCAGCAAGGTTGCGATATGGTGATCGGGGTTGAGGATTTCTACCGTCCCGTCGGTCACGATATCCCCCGCGGTGATTGCCCCTTCCCGCGAGGTATCGATCCGAACGGTCCGCGGTCCATCCTGATGAATCTTCAGCCGCACGCCCTTCAGGTTTAGAATGATATCGGTCACGTCTTCCTTGATCCCGGGGATCGTGGAGAACTCATGGAGAACCCCGTCAAATTTTACGGAGACGATCGCCGCCCCCTGGATGGAGGAGAGCAGCACCCGCCTGAGTGCGTTTCCAAGGGTCGTGCCGAAGCCGCGTTCCAGCGGCTGACAACTGAATTCCCCATACAAAGCGGTA
>CAYSSF010000506.1:0-1888 GCA_964433455.1 uncultured Syntrophaceae bacterium | reverse complement strand
AGGCTGACGCCGGCCCGGGCGGACATCTGCCGCTGCGTCGCGCGCGGGTTTGCGGAGATCTCGCGCAGGATGACAAGCGTCTCGTTGCTTTCGATTTTCGTTTGTACGAAATTCACGATTTCGCGCCTTTGTTTGTTTTTTGAACAGGCAGTACTCTTAAGTGATCAGGCAGCCCCTGTCAAGCTATTTTTGGGGGTTGGGGCGGGGACAGGTTTTAAATCTGTCCCCTGCATTCTTGCAGGAGGATCATTGCCCGGAAATTCGCCAGGGGCGCGTTTACTCCCTCACTTACTCCCTCACCGACTCTCCTGCGCAAGCGGAACACGGCCAGGAATCCATCCGTGACTTCTTCGACATGGAAATCCACCTCGGGGTAAGATTCCAGTGGGGTTGGGGGTCAGGTCTTGCATTTTAGCGTTTTGCCGGGGGATGGCAAAGCCGTACTCAATTTTAACCTCAGGTTTCAGAAGGGTCCTTTCAGTAACAGATGTCATGACCACCGATTTCAATAAAATATACGTAAGCAATCAGGGCACGTGATTCCTCCACTTTCATACGACCGCGCCTTCAGAACGGATTTTTTCATAGATCGGCGCCGTTCCTTGGATACCTGACAAACCGCGATCGTCAACAACTATGATATCGATAAGGCAATCGTGCTTCAGTTCCATATCATAAGCCATGTTGAAAAGATCCTCTTCGATTTGCCGGTTGACATAGGAAAGATGAACAAATACATCGATATCAGATTCTGGTTTGCGGTCCCCCCGCGCAGACGACCCGAAAACCCGCATTTCCTTTATGCTGTATTTTCCCGAAATACGGTCTTTTAGCTCATTGACGATTTGTTCAATTTTCTTTTTCATTGTCTGGCCTTTCGAGGGTGAGACTTTTGGGGGGTCAGTTTGGGGGGTCAGGTCTTTAAAATTAGCGTTTTGCCGGGGCGGAGAGAGGGGATTGGTCCCTAATTTCCCAGTACCCTTTCAATGTCTGCATCGGTAAATTTCAATTGCCGCATGACCCGCTTGCAATAATTCGGATCCAGCGACTTTTTCCCCATCTGGACCGGCGCCGCGTACCTTTTCCCCTCCAAGATTCTTTCGTATATGGCATGATCGGTACTGCCCTGCCTTACAAACCGAGCACCACCCTTCTCCAAGAGACGGACCAGCTTCCTGCTTGCCATAGAGGGCACGTCAAGCATAGGAAGGCACCTCGTGGACCTCCAAAGGACGAAGCTGCAGGTCTTCTTCCGACTCCTTATACCAGTGCGGCTCCGTGTCTCTCAAAAACTCGATCAATTCTTCCGTAGGAAGGGGAGCCACGACAGTCGCCGGGCAGAGCGACACTTCTTCAAGATAAAGCTCGATAGCACGGCGCAGATTCTTTTCCACGTCCGCCAGATCCGTACCCCGGGCAGAGACATTCAATTCCAGGCATACGGCCACATACTCAAGGCGGCTCTTTCTGACAATCGCGGTCACTTTCCTTTTCATTTTGCACCTTCAATGGTTATGGGTGGTTATAGGTTCAGGGCTTTAATAGGAGTTTTTATGGGTACATGGGGGTCAGGTCTTTAAATTAGCGTTTTGCGGGGGGATATATTATTCCAAAAAGGGAGACAGGTCCCGATTATTAGTCAAATATGTCACCGGGAAGATCGAACTTATCCATGAGGTCATTCAGGGCATATGGTAAAATCATGATCTTCTTGCCGTGCGCTTTGACCGGATAGGTTCTTTTGGTCTGTGGATCGTTGAACATTCGCCAGTATTTATTTTGCGCCGGATCGTACACCACATCCATGGCGTTTTCTTCAACGGTTGTTAATAAATACTCAATGTCGTTGACTTAAGGGTTTGATATGTACAATTCTCTTGCAATATTA
>CAYSSF010000505.1:0-1895 GCA_964433455.1 uncultured Syntrophaceae bacterium | reverse complement strand
CTTTCCGAGGCCCTCAAGCGAGGGGTCAAGGTCCGGATCATCCTGGACTGGGACATCGCCCGAAAAGCTTACTCCATCGACGAGTGGCTCGCCGGCGAGGGGATCGACCTCCGCTTCATCGATGTCAAGGGCGGCAGCCTGCATCACAAGTTCATGATCATCGACGGCAAGATCCTGATGACCGGCAGTTACAATTTTACGAACGAATCGGAATTCCGGAACCACGAGGCCGCCATCTTCACGAACAACAAAGCGTTGATCCAATCCTTCGCCGCCGAATTCGACCGCATCTGGTGCCTGGCTGTTCTACCCGCCCCCGTCGAATCGACGGCCGTTCCTCCCAGCCCCCCCGGGGTCGAACAACCCCAGCCGGGGCCCGGTTCGGCAGGGACATGATTCGGCTGGGCTCCGCCGTTCCGATCACCACCGGGTTTAACCCTCTCCGGCACGGCGCCAGATGCCCCGCCATTTTTGGGGGAAGGGGGTTGGGGGTAGGGGGCACAAACTCATTTCGGTTTGCCGTGCAGGGGATTTGCGACGGAGAATCTGAATTTTGGAGAAGAAATTAGAGGGAAAAATGGTTCACAACGTCCCGGATTGCGGTTTGGCCAATACGTACCTCATCGAAGAGGGCGCCGGTCTGGTGGTTGTCGATGTCGGGTGCATCGGAGCGGCCCAGGGGGTGGAGGATTACTGTACCCACACCCTGAAGCGATCCCTCCGGGCGATCCGTTTCATCGCCGCCACCCATTTTCATATCGACCATATCGGCGGCATCGGTGCGCTGCTGGGAAAATGTTCCCCGAAGACGACGGTCCTGTTCCATCCCCTCGTGAAGGCTTACCTGAAAGCCAATCGGCCGCTCTCTCCGATGCGGAACTGGATCACCGGCCTGCTTCCCACGCTGATTGGAGGCCGGGGCGGCGTCCGGAAACGGTCCGATCTGGCTTTCGATGGTGCGGCCGGCGTGCCCCTGCCTTTTTTCCGGGACCTCCAGCGGGTTTCCTATGCGGACCGCATCCGCTATCTCGAAGGGGATCGTCTTCCCCGTTCGCGGATCGGCTTCGGCGACTGGGAGGCGATCGCCGCGCCGGGTCACACGGAGGAGTCGGTGGTGTTCTTCAATGAGGCTTCGGGGGAACTCATCTCTGGCGACCTGATCCTCGGCCGGAAAGACGGCCGGGGATACCTGAACCGCTTCTGCTGGGATGAAGAGTGGATCCGGAGGACCTTCGCGGCGCTCACCGAAACGATCTGTCCCCGTGTCATCTACCCTGGCCACGGGGAGATCATCCGTGACGACGTCGACGCCTTCAATAAAGTGGATTGCTATGGCGAGGCTTCAGCGCCGCGGGTCTTCTGAGAACGACTTATCGAAGGAGGTAGAAAATGGAAACCCTTCCCAGGCTTGAACGTACCCGGCGGTTGACCCTGACGCCCGGCATGAAACTCATCTGTATGTCCGACATGCACCGGGGGGACGGCTCCGGGGCGGACGATTTCGCGCAGAACTCCCTCATCTACCGCTGCGCCCTGGAACACTACCTCGAAACCGGCTTCACCTACATCGAACTGGGCGACGCCGAGGAGCTCTGGGAGAATGACAATTTCGACCAGATCTACATCACCCACACGTCGGTCTATGAGCTCCTGGCGAAATTCCACGACCCCGATCCCGGGAAGACCCGCTACCTCAAGGTCTGGGGGAACCACGACCTGTACTGGAAGGACAACGAGGCTGTCTATCGCACACTATTCCCCGATATCGAAATTTATGAGGGGATTGTCCTGGAGACGGGGGCGAGCGCCATCCTGCTCTTTCACGGCCACCAGGCGGACACGAAGTGCAGCGGGGAGGCCGCGGCCGTGAGCAGGTTCTTCGTGCACAACTTCTG
>CAYSSF010000504.1:0-1900 GCA_964433455.1 uncultured Syntrophaceae bacterium | reverse complement strand
GGCCTGCTGGTCATGGGCTGCGTCATGGAGACCACTGCAGCCCTGATCCTGCTTGTACCGGTGCTGGCCGTTTTGTCGCCCCAGATGGGGGTGGACCCGGTCCAGTTCGGCGTGCTGATGGTGGTCAACCTGGCCGTCGGCATGCTCACCCCGCCGGTAGGCATCTGCCTTTTTGTCAGTTGCGGCATTTCCGGCCTGCCCCTGGGTCAGGTATGCCGGGCCGCAATGCCTTTTGTGGCAGTGGCCATAACGGCACTGTTGATCTCCTGTTTCTGGCCGCCGCTGACCCTGTGGCTGCCGTCGTTGTTTTACCGCTGATAAAATCCGGACAAATTATTCAGCGTGCACTAAGTTTGATGGGCTCGTAAAAAGTCATATGCGAACGGATTTGAGATTTTTGGGAATAAAAGATTGAGGAGTAAGAGATTATGGACACGTTCACTCCCCGGCACATCGCCGATTTGTCAGCCATAGTTCCTTCGGACAGGTTCTCCACGGGGCAGTCCAACCGTGAACTTCACCGCCACGATATTTCCTTTCATCAGGGAACGCTTCCTGCCGGAATCATCTGGCCTGTTACAACCGATGAGGTGTCCCGCATTTTATCGTGGACATATGCCAATGATGTCCCTGTCACGCCCTGGGGGGCCGGCACCAGCACCGAGGGAAACCCGGTGCCTACCCGCGGCGGGCTGGTGGTGGATCTGACCCTCATGAACCGCATCCTTAACATCCGGCCGCAGGATCTTCAGGCCGATGTTGAACCCGGTCTCCTGCGCAAAGAGCTGAACCGGCAGGCCGGAGTGCACGGGCTCTTTTTTCCGCCGGATCCGGGAGCCGATGCGACCATCGGCGGGATGATCGCCAATAACGCATCCGGGGTCCAGACCGTAAAATACGGAGCTACCAAACATTACGTCATGCGCCTGACGGTGGTTCTGCCCCAGGGCGCGATCATCCACACCGGCTGCAAGGCGCCAAAATCTTCATCCGGCTACGACCTGACGCAGCTTTTTGTGGGATCAGAGGGAACCCTGGGGATTGTCACCGAGGCGACACTTCGTTTGACCGGCATTCCGAGTCATTTTCTGGCCGCAATCATCCGCTTCAAGGATCTTGAAAGCGCATCCAGAGCTGTTGCGCTCATGATCGGATCTGGACTTGGTACCGCCGCCCTTGAACTTTTATCACCCGAGTTGATCCGGTTGATGAACCGGGAAAAAAATCTCGGCCTTGCCGAAGAGCCGTCTCTTTTTTGTGAATTTCACGGCATCAGCCAAAACGTCCTTAAGGAAACCGCGGATCTGGCCAGGGAAGTGTGCGAGGACTGCGGCGCTGTCGGCTTCAGTTTCGCGACCGAAGAGAGCGCCCGCAAAGATCTGTGGCGCGCCCGTCATGAGGCATGGGAGACCATCCATCGCGCCCACCCGAAGAAACAAACTCTTATTGTCGATGCGGCGGTTCCGATCTCCCGCTATCCCGAAATGATTGTGTTTTCACAGAAACTTTTGGATGAATACCGGGCCGTAGGCTACGTTTTCGGGCACGCGGGCGACGGCAACCTGCATGTTGTTCTCGTGGGAGATCCGGAAGATAAGGCGGAATGGTCGAGGCTCGAAGCCGTTAACCATGCCATCGTGGAAAAAGCCGTTCAGGTGGGGGGTACCTGCACGGGTGAGCACGGGGTGGGCATCGGCAAGCGCAAGTTCATGCAGCTCGAACATGGCGAGAGCTATAATCTCATGCGCCGGATCAAGGAGATGATTGACCCCAAGTGGCTGATGAATCCGGACAAGATTTTTTAGTCATTTTTAATACGTATTGTCTGAAAATATATATCGGCTCTGTTTCTTTCCTGAACCGGTTCAATTCGGGAACAACATCAGTACCCATCGCGGTG
>CAYSSF010000503.1:0-1906 GCA_964433455.1 uncultured Syntrophaceae bacterium | reverse complement strand
ATTCTGTCCATAATCCAGAGGCTCTTGTAAAACTCTTCAAAATATGTTCCCCCTCCCTTGACGGGTGGGGATTAGGGGGTGGGTGAAATTTCACATGCTGATTTCATGGCACCCCCCCCCACCCTAACCCTCCCCCGCCGGGGGGGAGGGGATTTATTGGTACTTTTGCAATTACCTCAGGAGTTTGTTTGAGGATCCGGCCGTTGAGATGCCATTACGCCTCACGCCTCTCGTTTTTCGACCTGGACCACGTTGAGAGAGATGTCCGCCGCCGGAACGGAATGGGTCAACGCGCCGACCGAAATCAGATCGACACCCGTGGAAGCGACCTCCCGGACCCTCTCGAACGTCATGTTTCCCGACGCCTCGACCGGGATCTTTCCCCCGACCCGTGCAACCGCGGCGGCCATCTCCAAAAGGCCCATGTTGTCCAGCAGGACCGAGTCCGCGCCGGCAATGAGCGCCTCCTCCAGTTCGGACATGTCCTTCACTTCGACCTCGATCTTCAGGGTGTGGGGAACCCGGCCGCGGACCCGCGTCACCGCCGGCCCGATCCCGCCCGCTGCCGCGATGTGGTTGTCCTTGATCAGCACCCCGTCATAGAGGGCGAAGCGGTGGTTGGAGCCGCCTCCCGCCCGGACGGCATACTTGTCGAGGATCCGGAGACCGGGCGCGGTTTTCCGGGTGTCCAGGATCTTTGCACGCATCCCCGCGACCTCATCGACATAGCGCCGGGTGAGCGTGGCAATCCCGCACATCCGCTGCAGAAGGTTCAGGGCGACCCGCTCCGCGGTCAGGATGGAGGCAAGGCAGCCGGAGATCTCCGCAAGGAGGTCGCCCCTTTCCGCCCTCTCTCCGTCCTGTTTGCAGGGTGAAAAAGCCAAGGCGGGGTCCAGCATCCGAAAGACCTCTCCGAAGACCTCGATCCCGGCCACGACCAGCCCCTCTTTCGCCGACGCCCGCGCAAGGCCCGTCTCATCCCCAAGGAGCGCCGCCCCGGTCGTGACGTCCCCAAAACCGACGTCCTCCGCAAGGGCGTTCCGGATCAATTCCGTCAACAGGTAACGCGGCCACATGGTCTTTCCCCTTCAACCGCCTAAACCACCCCCACCCTTCCCTCCCCCGTCGAGGGGGAGGAACAAAGAGAGGTGGATCAAGCCGTCTTACACATCTTAACCGCCGGCGGCGAGCGATGCGATTCTCTGCAACGCCGCATCCAGGGCGGCCCTCTTCTCCCCGAACACGCGGGCCTTTTCCTGCTCTTTCTTCACGACCGCCTCCGCCGCCTTGGCCAGAAAGTCCGGGTTGGCCAGCTTCTTTGCGACGACGGCCAGCTCCTTTTCTACCTTTGCGATCTCCTTTGCGAGACGTCCCTTTTCTCCGTCGATGTCGATCACGCCGGCGAGCAGCACATAAACCCGGATCAAACCGGCCACCGCCGTTGCGGTCCCCTTCGGTTCGGCCATCTCTCCGGTGATCTCCAGACTCTCCAGATTGGCCAGATTCGTGATATAGACCCGTCCCCTCTCCAGCGTCGTCCGCAGCTCTTCAGAGGGCGCCGTGAGTATCGCTTTCAGCTTCAGTGACGGCGCCACGTTCATCTCGCCGCGGATGTTCCGGATCCGGGTGATCACCTCCATGATCTCAACCATCTCCGCCTCCGCTTCGGGATCGGCGACGGCGTCGTCCGCCTCCGGAAACGCGCTGACCATGATGGAGCCTCCATCAGCGACCAGGGCCTGCCAGATCTCCTCGGTCAGGAAGGGCATGAAGGGGTGGAGCAGCTTCAGCGAGGTCGTCAGGACGGTACGCAGGGTCTGCTGGGCCGCCCTCCTCCCCGCTGGGTTCTCCTTGCCGTAGAGGATGGGCTTGGTCAGTTCGAGGTACCAGTCGCAGAACTCATGCC
>CAYSSF010000502.1:0-1907 GCA_964433455.1 uncultured Syntrophaceae bacterium | reverse complement strand
CTCTCCCTGTCGCTCGCCGCCGCCAATCTTCTCAAGGTGAAGGAGATGGGGCTCGACATGGTGGTCAGTTGCGCCTCCTGCTACAGCCGGCTGAAGATCGCCAACCATGAAATCGCCACGAATCCGCAAAAACGGGAGATCGTTGCGGCCGCCCTGGGGCAGGACTACGACGGCACGGTCCGGGTGCGCCACTTCGTGGAGATCGTTGTCGAGGACATGGGGCTTGCGGCCTTCAAAAAGGCGTTGACCCACTCCCTCGGAGGGCTGAAGGTTGCGCCCTACTACGGCTGCCTCATGGTGCGCCCGCCGGAGGTCGCGGGGAAGGACGACCCGGAGAATCCGGTCTATCTGGACCGGCTCATCGACGCCATGGGCGGCGTGGGGCTGGACTGGCCGCACAAGGTCGAATGCTGCGGCGGGTCGCTGACGCTCACCCGGTCGGACCTCGTGATCAAACTCTCCGAATCGATCCTCGCGATGGCCCGGGATTCCGGGGCCGAGTGTCTGGCCGTGGCCTGCCCCATGTGCCAGATCAACCTGGATATGCGGCAGGAGGATATCTGCAAGGCCGGCGGCAGGCGCTACGACATGCCGATCCTTTACATTACGCAGCTCATGGGGGCCTGTCTCGGCTTGTCCGGGGACGCGCTCGGGCTCGACAAGCTGATCGTATCGCCCAAGGGGGCGATGAATCGTGTTCGGTCATCGGCAAGGTCATGAATCATGGAAAAAGGTAAAAAGAAAAAAGTCGGCGCCGTACTGGTGCAGGGAGGGGGGATCGCCGGGGTCCAGGCCTCCCTCGACCTGGCCAATTCCGGTTTCAAGGTCTACCTGGTCGAGAATTCGGCCGCCATCGGCGGGATGATGGCCCATCTGGACAAGACCTTTCCGACCGGCGATTGCGCGACCTGCATCGTCTCCCCGAAGCTGGTCGAGTGCGCCCGCAACCTGAACATCGAAATCATGACCCTCTCCACACTCGAGCGGCTGGAAGGGACGCCGGGGAATTTCAAGGCTACGATCAAGAAGTCTCCCCGCTACATCGACGAGAAGATCTGCAACGATTGCGGCGACTGCACCAAGGCCTGCCCGGTCGAAATCGCCGACCGCTACAACCGCGATCTGGGGAAGCGGAAGGTCATCCAGAAATATTCCGCCCAGGCGATCCCCGCCAAACCGAGGATCCTCAAGCTGGGCCACGCACCCTGCAAGATGGAGTGCCCGGCCAACATCAACGTCCAGGGCTACATCCAACTCATCAAGAAGAAGGAATACAAGAAGGCCGCGGACCTGATCCGGGAACGGAACCCGCTGGCCGCGATCTGCGGCCGGGTCTGCCCCGCCCCCTGCGAGAGCAAATGCACCCGGGCCGACGTGGATGCGGCCCTGGCCATCCGGCAGCTCAAGAGATTCGCCGTGGATGAGGAGATCCGGATGGTGAAGGCGGGCGAGTTGGTCCTGCCGGAGGAGAAATTCCCCTTGGCCGATGCCCCGAAGATCGCCGTCATCGGCGCGGGACCGGCGGGACTCACGGCGGCCGGAGATCTGGCCGACCGGGGGTTTGCCGTGACCGTCTATGAGGCCGCCGGCGGCGCCGGCGGCATGCTCCTCTGGGGGATCCCGGCCTACCGCCTCCCCAAGGAGACCCTCGCCTACGAGGTGGAGCTGATCCGGCGCAGGGGCGTCAAGATCGTCCTGAACTGCCACATCGGTAAGGACAAGACCATCGAGGAGCTGCGGCAGGAAAACGCCGCCCTCTTCATCAGCGCCGGCTCGCACGTGAGCCGGAAACTGGGGGTACCCGGCGAAGCAACCCAAGGCGTCGATTTCGGCGTGGAGTTTCTGAGACAGGCCGGCGGCGTGGACAAACCGCGCGTCGGCAGCCATGTCCTGGTCATCGGCGGCGG
>CAYSSF010000501.1:0-1910 GCA_964433455.1 uncultured Syntrophaceae bacterium | reverse complement strand
CCTTTCGCTCCTGCATTTGCGGCTGTTCTCTCCCGTTTTCCATGAAATCATCGGTAAACCCATGTAGGCCATGGAGAAATGTTTCCCACACGCGGTTTTTAGGAAAGAGAATGACAGAATCGCCAATCTTTTGAATTAGTACATCTGTCCCTTCAAAATTGTATTCTTTGGGCAGACGAACCGCTTGACTACGTCCATTTTGAAATAATTTAGCTGTTTGCATGTTGCACCTCCTCGATAGATATATATCTTGGTATATACCTTGTCAAGCTAAAGAATCATCTTCCCCAGATTCTCGTTTTTTCATTTACGCCCAACCGCGGCGCTGACCCGCGAGCACGACGGATGGGAGCAGGCTTTGCCTGCGGACATCCGGCGAGCGCAGTCGGGTCCAGTGCTTTGTTCTGTCGCGCTTGCGCGGCGGGACAAGGCACTGGATGGAGTCGAAGGTTGAAGACTTTTTACGAGCCCGTCAAACCTGGGCCGGGTATAAACGCAAATGAGGAGGATCTAAAAAACCGACAGAGGAGAGGCGGAAAGCGCAAGAGCAAGGGACGGCCGAAGATACACACAAGGCACGGAAATAGCAAGAAAAAAATGAGCGGCCGCCTCTTTCGCAGCGGAGATCCGCCGGGCGATCGACAAGGCCTGCCCGAACAAGCTCACCCCCAGCCGCACAAAAATTTGATGACGGGCAAAGAGCGGACTTTATCCGATCCAACGGTGATTGCACCCTCCAGATCATTGGTCAGGATCAAATTTTCCCCTCCAGTGGCGCCGGAGCTTTTCGCAAAGGGCGCCGACTCCCTCGCCGGAATTTCGGTTTCCGCCGGATCCCCATACCAGACCTGGATGCGGCGGGCAATGGCCATCCCCTCCTTCACAAGAAAATCCGTTTCATGCCCATTCGTTTCATAGCAGATCTCCTCATGGGCCTGTCGTAAATGGTTGAAGACCACATTCTCGACAAGGCGGCCGGTATCGCCGGAAAAAGAGAAGGCGATCCGGTTCCGGATGCCCGTATCCACGGCATAAACCTTAAAACCGGCCCGGGCGCGGATCTTGGCCGAGTACGAAAATTTCAGGAGCGGGGAAAGGAGATAACTCTCCACGAGGGCCGACCAGTAATTTTCGACCTTGTCCTGGGAGATGCCGAAATTGTTCTTCAGCTTCGTGACGCTGGTGAGATTGCCGACATTGGCGAGAAGATAAACCGCCAGATTCTTCAAGGTCAGCGTATCCCTGATCTCATAGCGGGAAACGACATCCCGGTAAACGATATCCTCAAAGTAATGTTTGAGGAGAAGCTCCTTGTCCTCCGGATCCTGCTTCAGGACCACCTCGGGGAAACCGCCATACCGGAGATAGTCGGTAAATGCCTTGCGGACTTCCGGTTTCCGCGTGCGGTATTCCTGTTCCGTATCGACGTCCAAATCCTGGAAACGCAGATACTCGCTGAACGAAAGCGGGAAAATGGTAAAGGAAATCTGCCTGCCGGTCAGCTTCGTCCCGATTTCCGGGCTCAGGACGCGGGAGGATGATCCGGTGGCAAAGATCTTGATGTTTTCGGTTTCGCTGCGCCCCCGGACCCACTGTTCCCAGCCCGGAACATTCTGGATCTCATCCAGGAACAGATAACAGCGGTCGGCCGGATTGATCGATTCGCGATAGGTCCGGTAGAGCTGTTCCAGCAGGTCGATGGAATAATCCGCCGCGAAAAGAGGCTCGTCCAGATTGACCCGAAGAATAGATGAAGGGGAGATACCGCTCCGGAGGAGATGGCGGATGACCTGCGCCATCAGCGTGGATTTACCGCTGCGGCGGATGCCCTTCAGAACGATGATTTCCTTGGTCTCGATCTGCCGCAGGCAGTCCGCCAGGACGGTCCGCTCGATCCCCGCCTCGATCAG
>CAYSSF010000500.1:0-1921 GCA_964433455.1 uncultured Syntrophaceae bacterium | reverse complement strand
CAGCACCTTTGAGGCGAGAGGGTACACGGCCTGGGATTGCACCTCGCCCGCGATCCTGAAGACAGACGAAGCCGGAAATGTGACCCTGACGATCCCCACCGCCTTCGTTTCGTACAAAGGCGAAGCCCTCGATAAAAAGACCCCGTTGCTTCGGTCCATGAAGGCGGTGTCGAAGCAAGCCCTGCGGGTTCTCAGGGCCCTGGGCAACACGACCTCTACGAAAATAACCTCCACCGTCGGTCCTGAACAGGAGTATTTCCTGGTGGACAGGGATTTCTATCTGGACCGGATCGACCTCATGCTGGCGGGGCGGACGATCTTTGGGGCGCCGGCGCCCAAAGGGCAGGAGCTTGAGGACCAGTATTTCGGCGCCCTCAAAGACCGGGTCTCCGCTTACATGAACGACCTCAATATCGAGTTGTGGAAGATGGGCATCACCTCCAAAACCCAGCACAACGAGGTTGCCCCGGCCCAGTTCGAGATGGCCCCTGTCTTTGCCACGACGAACATCGCCACCGACCACAATCAGCTCGTCATGGAGACCATGCAAAAGGTGGCCCTGCGTCACGACCTGGTCTGCCTGCTTCACGAAAAGCCTTACGCGGGCATCAACGGTTCCGGCAAGCACAACAACTGGTCGCTCTCCACGGATGATGGTTTCAATCTCCTGGAGCCGGGCAGCACGCCCTGTGAAAATGTGCAGTTCCTGCTCGTCTTGAGCGCCCTGATCAAGGCCGTGGACACCCATGCGGATATCATTCGCGCAACCTGCGCCCATGCGGGAAACGATCACCGTCTGGGCGCCAACGAAGCGCCTCCCGCGATCATCTCCATCTTTATGGGCGATGAGCTGACGGACATTCTGGAAAAGATTTCCAAAGGCCAGAAGGTCACCGCCAGAGGCGCCCAGTTCGTCAATGTCGGCGTCGATACCCTGCCGGCGATCCCCAAGGACAATACGGACCGGAACCGGACCTCGCCCTTCGCCTTCACCGGAAACAAGTTTGAGTTCCGGATGGTCGGCTCGGCCCAGTCGATTGCCGGACCCAATGTCGCCCTGAACACGATCGCCGCCGAGGCCCTGGACGAAATCGCCACGCGCCTGGAAAAGGCGAAAGACAAGAACGCCGAAGCCGCGGCGATCATCAAGGAAACCTACAAGAAGCATAGCCGCGTGATTTTCAACGGCAACAACTATTCCGAAGCCTGGCCGAAGGAAGCGGCCAAGCGGGGACTGCCCAACGTGACGAACGCGGTCGATGCCCTGAAGGCGTTCGTTACGGATAAGTCCATAAAGCTCTTCGAGAAATACGAGGTGCTCTCGCACAAGGAGATGCACTCCCGGTATGACATCTACACCGAGATCTACGCGAAGCAGATCAACATCGAAGCCCTGACCGCCATCGACATGGTGAAAAAGCAGTACATCCCCGCGGCGACTGAATACGCCACATTTCTTGCCGACTCGATCGTGAGTTTCAAGGCCGTATCGGTTTTGGCCCCTGTCCAGGAGGATCTTCTGAAGAAGCTCGGTGCGCTCATGGCATCGGCCTACAAGAACCTCGGAAAGCTTGAAGCCGCAGCGGCCAGGGCGCAGGAGACCCCCGACACGGTCAAGAAGGCGGAAACCTATCGTGATAAAGTCGTCCCCTCAATGCAGGCCCTGCGCGCCGACATCGACGCGCTGGAGATGATCGTTCCCCGGGATATGTGGCCGGTGCCGACCTATGCGGACCTGCTGTTCAAACTTTAATCGCGGTCAGGCAGAATACACCATCAAAAGAAAGGATTGGGCCATGTTCGACTTAAAGACAACAAAGGATGTGTTGAAAACAGTTAAGGAAAAGAACGTCAGTTTCATTCAGTTCTGGTTCACCGATGTCCTCGGGGTCCAGAAGATCTTCAGCATCACCCCCTCCGA
>CAYSSF010000499.1:0-1947 GCA_964433455.1 uncultured Syntrophaceae bacterium | reverse complement strand
ACTGGATTCCGGCTTTCGCCGGAATGACGACCAGGAGTAAAGCAAGGCTCTCGACCAGGGAAAGGTTCTGAAGGAGGAAGGCGTTGAAAGTTTCTTACTATCCGGGATGCTCACTGCACGGCACGGCCAAGGAGTACGACCAGTCGGTCCGGTCGGTCAGCCGTCTCCTCGGGATCGATCTCGAAGAGCTCGAAGATTGGTCCTGCTGCGGCGCAAGCTCCGCCCACAGCACCAATTTCAAGCTCTCCGTGGCCCTGTCGGCAAGGAATCTTGCGATTGCCGACAAGAAGGCCCAGGACGTGATGGTGCCCTGCGCCGCCTGTTTCAACCGCCTCAAGATGGCGGAGCACCAGCTCGGCTACGATCCGGCCCTGAAGGCGGAGATCGAGGAGGTGGTCGGCGGCCGTTATCAGGGGAGCGCGGCGATCCGGAATCCCATCGACATCATCGTCAACGACATCGGCATGGAGGCCCTCTCCGCGAAGGTAGTTAAAAAGCTCAAGGGGCTGAAACCGGTCTCCTATTACGGCTGCCTGCTTGTCCGGCCGCCCGAGGTGTGCAATTCCGACAACATCGAAAACCCGGTGCTCCTCGACAAGGTCCTGGAGACGCTGGGCGCGGAGGTGCGTCCCTGGTCCTTCAAGACCGACTGCTGCGGCGGGAGCCTCACGATCAGCAAGACGCCGCTCGTGAACAAGATGGTGGACAAGCTGATGGCGATGGCGCGCGAGGCGGGGGCGAACTGCGTGGTCACGGCCTGCCCGGTCTGCACGGCTAATCTGGACATGCGGGCGTCGGAAGGCGCCAAACTCCCCGTCTTCTACTTTACGGAACTGGCGGCGCTGGCGATGGGGCAGGAGGGGCCGGAGAAGTGGTTCGGGCTGCACCAAACAGATCCCCGGCCGCTGCTCAAAGGGCTGGGGCTGATGTAAGCAGCGCCTCGCGACACTTTTTCTTTCGCATATTCCCCTCCCTTGACGGGAGGGGCAGGGGGTGGGTGAAGCAACAGCATGGCGTTTTCACGGCAACTTTCCCCCCCACCCTAACCCTCCCCCGCAAGGGGGGAGGGGATTGATTTTGGCGTGTATTTAGAGTTTCATGGTGCCAGGAGATGGAGACAGATTTCAAATCTGTCCCAATGTAAACCGAAAAGGGAAATTATGGAAAAAAGGCTCATCAAGAAGGAAGCTCTGGCCGGAATCGTTGGGGAACTGGCGGGAAAGATGCGGGTCTGCGCGCCGATGAAGGCGGAGGATCAGGTCCTCTACCGGGTCCTGGAGGCAGGTGAGAAACCGCTCGTCGATTTTGCGAATACGCGAAACGCGCCGAAAAACTTCCTCTTTCCCCGGACCGAGACGCTGCTGAAATTCACCCGGACCGGGAAGGGGATGGTCAGGGCCGGGGAGCCGGAGGAGGCGGAAAAGACCGTTCTGTTCGGCGTCCGCCCCTGCGACGCGAGGAGTTTCACCCTTCTGGACATGCTCTTCGACCAGGATAAGTACAAGGACCCCTACTACATCGACAAGCGAGCGAAGACGACCATCGTGGCGATCGCCTGCGTCCATCCCCCCTATTCGACCTGTTTCTGTACCTCCGTCGGAGGAAACCCGTGCGACTCCAACGGGGTGGACCTGCTCCTGACCGACCTGGGGGAGGAGTATCTGGCCGAATTCCTCACGCCGAAAGGGGAGGAGCTGCTCGCGGCCTTCGGGGGATCGCCCTCAAACGCGGAGGCCGAGAAGGCGAAAGAGGCGATCGCGGCCAAGTCCGCCGCTGAGATCGCCTCGCACATCCCGGCCAAGGAGATCAAACCGATCCTGGACACCCATTTCGAGGACCCGTTCTGGAACACGCTCCATCAGAAGTGTCTCGCCTGCGGCACCTGCACCTATCTCTGCCCCACCTGCCACTGCTTCGACATCAGCGACGAGGTGAAGCGCAACGACG
>CAYSSF010000498.1:0-1947 GCA_964433455.1 uncultured Syntrophaceae bacterium | reverse complement strand
ACGTGTCAATCGAAATTAATAGGGGCTCTGTCCCTAATTAGCATCAGATGCCCAACTGGCTTGGCTGCGGGTTTAACCTTTATCTCAATATCGTAGCCCAACCGGGTCAAACAATCCATTAATTTGCGCTCAGATACGTTGGAAAAATCACCACGAAGCAGGCCGGATAGTTTGGGTTGAGGCAACCCCATACGGCGCCCAGCTTCCTCTTGCGATAAGTCAAGATTACGCACAGCCTTAGTGATTTCAATCACGAGACCAGACTTGATTTTCAGTTTATCCGCCTCAGGCAAGTCAAGGTCGGCAAAGACATTACCTGAACTCATTTCAACTTCGACGCCATCAATCATTCGCTTATTCATCCAGCATCTCCTGTAAAAATTTTTCCGCGACTTTCAGATTAATAGGGACAGAGCCCCTATTAATTCAGACTTCTTGGCGATTTTCCCGGCAAAATACCCGCGAGGGGCCAAACAATAGGGGCTCTGTCCCTATTTATCCAAAAGCCAGCGCCACAGGGGGAGCACGCTGATTTTGATCCCTTCCGCTTCTTCCTCCGATTCCTGATCATCCGTCAGGATCGTTCCTGCGGTCACATTGAGGCGCCTGCAGGCGGCAATCAACCCGCCCGTCTCCCGACGCCGGTTTTCATCCGTCAATTCCCGGCAGACCTGGAAGGCGGCAAACCCTGCCCCCTCTCCATCCTTGACGATAAAGTCGCACTCCTGCTTTTCCTCGAAATAGTAAATTTCCCCACCCCTGCGCGCAAGTTCAATGAAAACGATATTTTCCAATATGCGACCCCCGTCTTCCGAAGCGACGCGGCGGCACAATCCCGTATCGGCCGAGTAGATCTTGACCGGATTGCGGCTCCTTTTGTACGAGGATTCGGAGAATTTCCGGACCGCGAAGATCAGCATGCTTTCCTCAAAATTATGGAAGTACTGGAAAAGGAGATCCTTCGAGAAGGGAAAAAGATCCCTGTATTGCCGGTAAAAGGCCGTCAGGGACAGGCGCGTCGAAAAAGAGGAAAAGAGCTTGTCGGCAAGGGCGTCGAACAGGGCGATGTTCGTCATGCCATACCGCTCGACGAGATCCCGGAAGAACATCGCCCGCAGATATTCCTTCAACAGTTTCGTCTTGTCGACCGGATCGGCGGCCAGCGCCGTTTCCGGAAATCCACCCCACTTCGCATACTCTGCGAAAAGCCGTTTCGTTTCGACCTTTCCCGTTCCGTAAAGGATCTCGTTACGATCCGGATGCCCCCTTCGTAACTGCAGGAATTCCGGGAAGGAAAAGGGGAAAACCGCCACGCTCCATGCCCGCCCCCGGATCGCCGTATCAACTTCGAGGGGCATAAGCCTTGAAGAGGAACCCGTGACATACACCGCGGCGTTTTCCCTCTCCGTGACCCTTCTGCAGAACCGCTCCCACTCATCGACATGCTGTATTTCATCGAAAAGATAAACGATCCGGCCTGAAGCCTCCGGTCTGAGTTCCCGGAACGCATCCTGGACCGTCAGGAAATCGGCCGCCGTGAAACCGGTCAGGCGGTCGTCCTCGAAATCCAGGTACAATGCCGCAGCGCTGTTCCTGCGGAAGATGTCGTAAAGAATGAAGGTTTTTCCGCACCGGCGGATCCCATGCATAATAACCGTTTTCCCGGAGGCGACAACTTCTGCTGCCGCTCTGGGAACGATCCCGGCAACGGACTCCAGGATGAAGGCCCGGTTCGACAGGATGATTTCCTTAATAATATTCTTCGATATCATCTTACGCCCTTCCTTAAAGGACGATTAAGCATTTTTTCGTCCTTTTGTCAAGGATGAAAACTCTAACACGTAACACCTAAAACATTTTTTTAATGACTCACATTCGCCGCCCGCGTAACCTGTCGAGTAGATCAGCTTCTCCCAACGCTGTAGGTCGATGTTTGTGTTCTCCGTT
>CAYSSF010000497.1:0-1947 GCA_964433455.1 uncultured Syntrophaceae bacterium | reverse complement strand
ATCTCGGAAAAGCCGTGGGGACCGGGATTGAAGATCCCGGCAAGCCCCGGCTTGGTTACAACGGCAACGGCCGTGCCGATCAGGACGACCGCCGCCGGGATCAGGATGACGAGGGAGGCCATCTTGATTTCAAAGGCTTCGATCTTCTTGCCGAGGTATTCCGGCGTGCGGCCCACCATGAGCCCCGCCACGAAAACAGCGATCAGAACGAACATGAGCATGCCGTACAGGCCCGACCCCACCCCTCCGAAGACGATCTCGCCCAACTGGATCAGCCAGAGGGGCGCAAGACCGCCAAGCGGCGTGAACGAATCGTGCATGGCGTTCACGCTCCCGTTGGAGGCCGCTGTGGTCGCGACCGCCCAGAGGGCGGAATTCGTTATGCCGAACCGGACCTCCTTGCCCTCCATATTCCCGCCCGATTGGAAGTCACCGGCGGACGAATCGACGTTCATCTGCTGGAAGGAGACATTCCCCGCCTGTTCGCTCCACAGGCAGACCCCCAGGAGCGGTATCAGGATCGCCATCATGGCGGCGAGCAGCGCCCATCCCTGCCTTCTGTCTCCAAGCAGGCGGCCGAAGGTGATGCAAAGCGCCGCCGGAATGAGAAGAATGGCCAGCATCTCGGCGAAATTGGACAGGGGCGTCGGATTTTCGAGCGGATGGGACGAATTGGCGTTGAAAAAGCCCCCGCCGTTGGTCCCCAGTTGTTTGATGGCCACCTGGCTTGCCGCAGGCCCCAGGCGAATCTCCTGCGAGGTTGCGACGCGGCCGGCTTCATCCTTTGTTTGTTCCAGAAGTTGAACCATCGCCGGACTGTGCAGCGTCTGCACAACCCCCTGGGAAACCAGGAAGAGCGCCAGGACCAGCGAAAGGGGCAGAAGGATATAGACGATCGAGCGCGTCAGATCCACCCAGACATTCCCGACGGTCTGGGAGAGGGTTCGCTTCATGCCTCTGACAAAGGCCAGCAGGACGGCCATACCCGACGCGGCCGAAGCGAAGTTCTGGACGGCCAGTCCCGCCATTTGCGTGAAAAAGCTCATGGTGGTTTCGCCGCCATAGGCCTGCCAGTTCGTATTGGTGACGAAGCTCACGGCGGCATTGAAGGCAAGATCCGGGGGGACGGCGGAAAATCCGTGGGGATTGAAGGGCAGGACTCCCTGGAGCCGCTGCAACAGATAGAGGGCCATGAAACCCGCCAGATTGAAAAGGAGCAGTCCCCCGGCGTATGCCTTCCAGGTCATTTCCTCTTCCCGGTCGATTCGGCAGCATCGGTAAATCCATCTTTCCAGAGGGCCGATGAGCCTGCTTAAGAAAACGGATTCCCCGGCATAGACTTTCGCCATGTAGCGCCCCAGGGGCACTGCCGCGGCAATCAGCACGATGAAATAGAGCGCGACTTGAAGAATTCCATTGGCGGTCATGAGAACCACTCCGGTTTCAGCAGGGCCGTAAACAGATAAACGACAAGACCAGCGGCGATGATCAATCCGATGATATAGAATATCGTCATATTGAACGACCTCTACAGGACAGCGATTCGCTCGATGAGGAGCCAAGTGATCCCGAAAAAGATACCGATTATGCCAAGGAATAGGAGATCCATACAGCCTCTCTTTTTTCGACAAGATAACACGTGAGATATCAGGATGCTGTTAAGAATCGGGATGAAGATGTAAATATTTTATAAAAATTGTCATTGTCCAGGGCCGCGCCCTTCAGTTGTTGCCTGGTGCTCCCGCTACGATCAGGCCGCCCGGTGCTCCCTGCCGGTCTTTTCCAGGTAGTATTCGTAATTTCCGTTGTAGATGCGCATCTCGCCATGATCGATTTCGAAGACCCGGTTGATCAGGCAGCGCAGGAAGTGGCGGTCGTGGCTGACGAGGACGACCGTGCCGGCAAAATTCTGCAAGGCCGCGAGCAGCGTTTCCCGGGACTGGATGT
>CAYSSF010000496.1:0-1951 GCA_964433455.1 uncultured Syntrophaceae bacterium | reverse complement strand
GGATCGGCAACGGCTCGACGTTCCGGACGATCCCCGTGATCTTCCTGACCGAACGGAAGCGGGATGCGGAAGGGAAGGGGGCGGCTGCAGAGGAACAAGCCCTCAAGGACGCGGCGAAGGAAGCCGCCGCCGTCATCGGTTTCAGCTCCGCCTTTGCCGCCTATGGGGCATTCTTCATCCCGAAAGCGTTCGGCAGTTCCATCAGCCTCACCGGGGGCCCCGAGTCGGCGCTTTACGGCTTCCTGGCCTTCTATGTCACCTGCATCGCCGTGACGTGGTGGTTCTATTCCCGGCGGAAGGCGGAGATTCCGTGCTGAGAGCCCTAGACGAACAGCAGCTTGAATCCCGCGATGATCAGCACCACGGACAACGCTCTTACGATCCCCGACGCGGGAATGCGGCTGGCGCCGAAAAATGAACCGGTGATCCCTCCCGCCAGCGCGGCCACGGCCAGAATCGGCATATAGCGCGGCATCGCCTGAAGGCTGCCGATATGCCCGAGAAGCCCGGCGATGGAGTTCACCAGGATAAACAGCGCGGCGACGGCGGAAACCTCTTTTACCCTTGCCCATCCCAGCAGCAGGAGGAGGGGGCTCAGGAAGATGCCCCCGCCCACCCCGGTCAGGCCCGAAAGAAAACCGAGTGCCGCACCGATAACCAGCGCTGCCGTGATGGAAGGCCGACGCACTTCCGTGGCTTCGGGATCCTTCCGGGGGAAGAGACGATAATCCCGGTCATTCATAGAAGGAAATTCCTCTCGATGAACTCCGTAATCCCATCGGAATCGTTGATATCCAGTTCCGGAACATCCAGGTTCGACGGTTCATCGCTGCTACTGCAACGAGCACGATTTGTAACCCTCGAGCAGGACGATATCAACATCCGTGGAGAATTCGGCAAGAAGGGCCTCAACCGGAGGAGAGGCCGTGTGCTGTTTCACCAGGGCCAGCTTTTCGGGAGAGGAGATCTCCATGGTATCCGCGCCGGCGGCGGTAAGGCGATAGCTGTCTTTGCCCGGCCGGTCGATGTCGAAACGGTGGGCGTCGTGTTTGATGGCACCCGCTCTATATCCACGGTCTTTTAACCGGGAGATGACCATTTCGAGAAGGGTCGTTTTGCCGGAGCCGGATTTTGCAACAAACGCCACAGCCTTGACGGTCATGAGGACATCCTTTTTTCGAGCCGGGCAAATTCTTCGAGGGTATTGATGTTCAAGAAGGATGTCCCCTCCTTGTCCAACTGCGCCAGTTCCTCGCTTGGAACATACGGATATGGATCCGCGGGTAGAAATCGTAAATGCAATAATCGCCGACCTCCAGGAGACTTTTCATCGGCTCGAGGCACTTTGTCGAGTAGAGCGCGAAGAGGGGTTCGAAGCCACGGTGAGTAGTGGGCACTACCGCGTCAAATCCTTCACGGAGGGAACAGATGTGATCGAGGACACCTTGGTTCGGAAAAGGCAGGTCGCAAGGGGACGTGAAGATCGTCCTGTCGTGGGTGGCGGCAGCCACCTCGGCAAGCACCAGGCGGGTTTCGACCTGACGGATTTCCTGAAACTCGCTCCCCACGGGGAGGACCGGGTTTATCGACTCCCCGTCGTTGGGGAACTGCTGGCTTCGGCCAGGCCGGGAAGGAAGCCACCGCACCTGAAGGCATTCCACTTCATGACCTTCCTCAACCTGTTTCTCGTTCTGGCCGTGCTGCTGATCATCGCCGTGTGGCGATGGTGGTGGGCCCCATGCGGATTGCCTTCCCCGGGCAATTGATGCCAGTCAATGAATCCTCCGGGATTTCAGATGATGATGGACGAAAATCGGGGGAGGTGTCCGCATGGGCAAGGTCACGCTGATCACCGGGGCGACATCCGGGATAGGGAAGGCGACGGCTCTCTTGCTTGCGGGCAAGGGATACGATGTTTACGCGGGGGCGCGGAAAACGGCGGATGGAGAGG
>CAYSSF010000495.1:228-1961 GCA_964433455.1 uncultured Syntrophaceae bacterium | reverse complement strand
CGTTCCCCTCTCCTTCTGGAGGAAACTGGTCTTTGCGGCCCGTTTCGGTTCCATCACGATGCTGCTGTCGGACGACATCACCTCGGAAAGCCGGATCGTCTACCACCGCAACGTCCGCGAGCGGGTCTCGATGATCGCCCCCTTTGCACACCTGGATACAGACCCTTATCTCGTCATCTCGCCGGAGGGGCGCCTGCTCTGGTTCATCGACGGCTACACGGTCACGGATCGCTTCCCCTATTCGGAGCCGACCCCGGGCATGGGAAACTACATCCGGAATACGGTGAAGGCGGTCGTGGACGCCTATGACGGAACGGTCCAGCTTTACGTAAGCGACCCGACCGACCCGATCATGCAGACCTACAGCCGAATCTTCCCCGGCGTCTTCAAGCCGCTGGGGGAGATGCCGGAGGCGCTCCAGAACCACGTCCGCTATCCGCCGGGGTTCATGGCGATCCAGGCGCGGATGTACCGGGCCTATCACATGCAGGACCCGCAGGTCTTCTACAACAAGGAGGATCTCTGGTCCATCCCCGGCAAACAGGTCGCCGGGGGCCAGCAGGTCATGGACCCCTACTACACGATCATGAAGCTCCCCGGCGCCGAGAAGGAGGAGTTCATCCTGCTGTCTCCCTTCACCCCCAGCATGAAGGACAACATGTCGGCCTGGATGGCCGCCCGCTGCGATGCCCCGAACTACGGGAAGGTGCTCGTCTATAAATTCCCGAAACAGAAACTGGTCTACGGACCTCGCCAGATCGAGGCTCGGATCGACCAGGATACATTGATTTCCCAGCAGTTGACGCTCTGGCAGCAGCATGGATCGAACGTGATCCGGGGAAGTCTGCTGGCGATCCCGATCGAAAAGTCGATCCTCTACGTCGAATCCCTCTACCTGGCCGCCGCCAACGGCCAACTCCCCGAACTGAAGCGGGTGATCGTCGCCTACGGAAACAACATCGCGATGGAGGAGACGCTCGATCTCGCCCTCCGGAAGATTTTCGGCGGAGTAACGATAACGGATCGTGAACCGCAGGCGGGCGTAAAGCCGCCGGCGGCCGGAGCGGAGCAGAGCGACCGCGAGACGGCCCTCGAAGCCCTCGGCCATTTCCGGAAGGCGCAGGATTTTCTCCGGCAGGGGAACTGGGGAGGCTACGGCGATGAACTCAAAAAGACGGGTGAGATCCTGCTGACCCTGGAAAAGAAGGCGGGAAAGGCGAAATAGCCCTCTTCATGCGGGCCGGAACGTCGACGTTGCCTGGTAATGATTTATGATTGCAACAGATTTATCACTTGTTTCAAGGAGGTCGTCGTCATGATTGCTGATATCCATGCGGCCGCAGTGGCCGCATCCGGGAAAAACAACAAACGGGCCGCGCTGCGGTATGCCGGGATGGTCCTCTCTCTTTTGCTGCTCGTTTCGGTGATGGGCTGCACACCCAAGGTCTACAACGTGAACATGCGGTATCAACCGACGAAGGTGATCCGGCCGGCCGTGACCGACGGCCGGAAATTCAGTCTTACCGTGGCTGCCTTCATCGACCGCCGAAAGATGGACGATACGCTCCTGATCGGCCGGGTGATCCATTCCGACGGCTCTTCCATCCCGGTCCTGCCGAGCTATGTCAAAGCCCCGGATGCCGTGGCCGCCGCCCTTCGCCAGCTTCTGATCCAGTCGGGATATGGGGTTTCTCCGGAGAGAGTGGTCTGGGATCTTCAGGAAAGCACGATCC
>CAYSSF010000495.1:0-218 GCA_964433455.1 uncultured Syntrophaceae bacterium | reverse complement strand
GTTCTCGGCGCAGTTGGCCACCACCACCTCCGGCCACCCGTCGTCGTCCAGGTCCTGCGGCGGATCCTCGTCGGCGGCGCCATCGAAGAGCTCGACGTGACCTGTCTCGATAAGATCCCGAGAAAGCATTACAGCGCCAAGGCCAGGGTGACGCTGGTCTTCGCCGATGTCCAGAAAAAGAGGATCTTCTACCGGATCACCTCGGAGAGCAGCTCCAC
>CAYSSF010000494.1:0-1968 GCA_964433455.1 uncultured Syntrophaceae bacterium | reverse complement strand
CTGACGGCCGAGCAGCCGCTGAACAACATCGCCCGGGCGACGATCTATGCGATGGCGGCGGTTTTTTCCGGGACCCGGTCGCTCAATCTCGCCTGCTACGATGAGGTTTATGCGATCCCGTCGGATCTTGCGATCCGGACCTCTCTCCGGGTGCAGCAGATCCTGGCCAACGAGACGGGGGTGGCCGATGTGGTGGATCCCCTGGGCGGCTCCTACTATGTCGAAAAGCTGACCGATGAGATGGAGGCGAAGATCGGGGAGATCATCGGAAAGATCGAAAGCGACGGCGGGATCGTGAAGCTGATCGAGAGCGGTTCCATCCAGCGGGAGCTGGCCAGGCAGAGCTATGCGATTCAGAAGAGGATCAGCTCCGGGGAGAAGGTTCTGGTCGGGGTGAACAAGTTCAAGGTGAAGGAAGAGGAGCGGGACCTGGAGGTTTACAGGACGGACCCGGAGACGATCAGTCGTCAACTGGAGCGGCTTAAAGCCGTGAAAGAGAGCCGCGACCGGCGGAAGGTGGAGAGCGCCCTGCAACAGCTCGAAGCGGCGGCCGGTCGCGGCGACAATCTCATTCCTTATCTGTTCGAGCCGCTCACGGCAAAGGCGACCATCGGTGAAATCATCGATACGCTGAAGAAGGTTTACGGGACCTATAAAGAACCGACGACGGTTTAGAGACCACTTGGGAGGTTTTCATGGAAACGAATAAGACCATTCGCGTTCTGATCGCCAAGATCGGCCTGGACGGGCATGATGTCGGCGCCAAGGTGCTGATCTTCTGGCTCCGGGACGAGGGAATGGAGGTGATTTATACCGGTTTGCGCCAGAGCGCGGAGCAGGTGGTCGAGGTGGCCCTACAGGAGGCGGTGGATGTGATCGGGGTCAGCATCCTTTCGGGTTCGCATCTTTCCGTTGCGCAGAAGTTGACCAAACGGATCCGTGAACGTGAACTCGACGACGTTCTCGTTCTGTTCGGCGGGACCATCCCGAAGGATGACATCAAGGCATTGAAAGAGATGGGCATCCACGGCGTCTTTCCCTCCCATTCAAAACTCGACGAAATTTCGGCATTTATCAAGCAGAATGTCAAGCGCGGCGAAGCGGAATAATCGCTTGACATCCGGCAAGGGCCTGTATAAGTAGCCAAGGTTTGCATTGTCGGTTCAGGGAAGAACGATCGCATTGGCGGACCGTCGGCCGGAAAAACGGGGGGAGCCGGAATGGAGGTCTTGTAGATGGACAATTTTACTTTCGGGGTTACGATGCTGGTCTGCGGAATGGGGGGAACGATTCTGACCCTCTGGGTTATGAGTCTCGTCATGAGCCTCTTGGGGAGACTGTTCCCCGAAAAGCCCGCGAAGAAGGAGGCATAGACTATGGCAGAAGCGATCGTAAGCGGACTCGGCGGCTTGACCGTCGGCTTTCAGATGCTCGCGACGGATTGGCGAAATACCGTCATGATTCTGGTCGGTTTTGTGTTTCTTTACCTCGGGATCAAGAAGGACTGCGAGCCCCTCCTGCTGGTGCCGATCGGGTTCGGCTGCATCCTCGTGAACATTCCTCTTTCGGATGTGATGAGCGAAGAGGGATTCATCCGGAGCCTTTATAACGCGGGCATTGCGAACGAACTCTTCCCGCTCTTGATCTTCGTCGGCATCGGCGCGATGACGGACTTCGGGCCGGTCCTCGCCCGGCCGTCCATGTTTCTGCTCGGGGCCGCAGGCCAGTTCGGGATCTTTCTGACACTGATCCTCGCGCTGGCGCTGGGTTTCCCGCAGTTGGACGCGATGGCCATCGGGATCATCGGGGCCTGCGACGGGCCGACGGCCATCTACGTCACAGCGAAGTATGCCCCGCACCTGCTCGGCGCGGTATCGGTCGCCGCCTACTCCAACATGTCGCTGGTGCCGATCATCCAGCCGCCGATCATGAGACTCATGACGACGAAGAAGGAGCGTGAGACCGTGA
>CAYSSF010000493.1:0-1982 GCA_964433455.1 uncultured Syntrophaceae bacterium | reverse complement strand
GCCGTTGTCGCGGAAGACCGCGTCATAGAAGCCCTGGGAGAGGCCGAGCCCGAGGAGGGTGTCGATCTCCTCCTCGCGGGGGAACAGGATGTTCGGAAAGTCCGAACCATAGATGATCCGCTCTTTGTTCGTCTCCAGAAAATCGTTGCCGAGGTCGAACATCGAACCGAGTTTGGGGAGGAAGGCAAAGGCCGTGTCCAGGTAAAGCCTTGGGTGGTCGGCGAGGAGCTCTCCGAAAGCCCCGTACTCCAGGGAGCCCATGTGGGCGACGATCGCCGGGAGGTCCGGATAGCGGGCCAGGAGCCGCCGGAAAGGGGCGACGCCCACGAACGCGTTTCCCACCGGCCCCGTTCCCGCATGGAAGAGGAGCCTTTTTCCCTTCGCCATCACCAGTTCATAGAGGGGGAAGAGGCGCTCGTCGTCGGGATAGAAACACTGGACCAGGAGTTGCAGCTTGAAGCCGAGGATTCGGGGATGGTCCAGCAGGTCGGCGGCCATCGCGAGACCATCCGGGTCGTCGGGATGGAAGGCGGCAAAACAGTAGAGGTCCGGCAGCTCCGCCAGAATCTCCCGGTTCCAGTCGTTGAGACCCCGCGCGATATCCTTCCGGTGGGCGTAATTGGAGTAAACGACGGGACCGACGCCCCGTTCGCGGAGGTAGCCGACACTCTCGCGCCAGTAGAACGGATGGAGGACGCTCCACCCGTATTCCGTGACGAACCGCCGGCGGATCGCGTCGAACAGCCGGTCCGGAAAGAGGTGGACGTGGAAGTCCACGAGAGGCTGAGGCGGGGTTTTCGCCTCCGGCGGCATCAGGCCTCTCCGGCTTTCCCCGTCTTCTTCAGCCGCTTGGCATCCTTCTTTTCCTTCAACGTTTTGGAAGGTTTTTTCTTGGTGTCTTTTTTGACGTCCTTGTCCTTGCCCATGAGTTCTCCTCCCCTCGTGATTTGATGCGGTGCGATGTTTCCATACCTGAGCGGGCGTTTTTTCGCAACCAAAATATTCTTTTGCAACGCCCGGCCGGCGGCCGTCTTTTCCACAAACAGCTTTCTGCCGCTCCAGGGATCGCGTTCGGTATGGTACATCAACGTCGAAATCGTCGCGGGGGTCGGGGTAAAGAGCTGGACCTGCTCGGGTTGAAGGGCGAGCTGCGTGACGGCGAAGCGGCGGAGCCCTTCCATGTCCGTCTGGGTGCAGCCGGGATGGGCGGCAATCAGGTAGTAGGTCAGAAACTGCTCTTTTCCCGCCTCCGCGGTGAGTTTGAAAAAGAGGTCGCGGAAGGCAAGCAGCGATGCGATGCCCGGTTTGCCCATGCACCGGAGCACCTTCCCTTCCGAGTGTTCAGGGGCAACCTTCATCTGTCCGGAGATGTGGCGGCGGACGACCTCGCGGAGATAGGAGAGGCCCTGTTTCCGGTCGGCGAGCAGGAGGTCGTACCGGATGCCGGAGGCGACGATCGCCTGTTTGACGCCGGGAACCTCCCGGAGTTTCCGGAGGAGGGCGATCTGGCGGCGGTGATCGGGATGGAGGTTTTCGCAGACATCCGGATAGAGACAATCGCGGTCGGAGCAGGCGCCCAGCAGAAGCTTCTTCCGGCACTCGTACCCGTACATGTTGGCCGTCGGCCCCCCGACGTCGAGGATGCGTCCCTGGAAGCCGGGGAGGGAGGCCAGCAATTTCGCCTCCCGGAGGATGGAAGACTCGCTCCGCGAGCTGACCTGCCGTCCCTCGTGAACGGCGATCGCGCAGAAATGACACCCCCCGTAGCAGCCGCGATGGGTGGCGATCGAAAAGCGTACCGTTTCCAGCGCCCGGACTTCTCCGTCGCGGCGGTGGGAGGGGTGAACCGCCCGTTCGAAATCCATTTTATGGACATCGTCCATCTCCGTCTCCGTAAGCGGCCTTGCGGGCGGATTGTGGATGAGCCAGCGGGTGTCCTGCTTCTGGCAGAGCCCCTCCGCCGTCCTTGGATCCTGGTTTCG
>CAYSSF010000492.1:0-1989 GCA_964433455.1 uncultured Syntrophaceae bacterium | reverse complement strand
TGATGCTGCCGAGGCTGATCCGCTCGCAGATCGTCACGGGGCTGGATCGGCCGTCGTGAGGATCGGGAAAGAGAAGGAGAGCAGATGGAAGAGCGGTTGCTGACGGAAAGAACGGAGAGGATTTGCACCATCCGCATTAATCGACCTGAGAAGAGGAATGCGTTGTCGCCTCTGGTATTCACCGAACTGATCGATCTGTTGCAGAGGCTTCGGGAAGAGGACGAAGTCCGCTGCGTCGTGATTACGGGGTGCGGCGAGAAGGCCTTTTCCTCGGGGTTCGATATCTCCGACATCCCGGTGGATACCAGTCCGGAGGTTGCCGAAGCCGCGAAGGGCGATACCCCTCTCGACAACGGCATGCGGGCGGTTCGCGATTTCCCCTACCCGGTGATCGCGATGATCAACGGACTTGCCTATGGCGCGGGATGTGAACTGGCGGTAACCTGCGATATCCGCATCGCGGCCGACGATGTCCGGTTCTCGATGCCGCCGGCGAAGTTGGGGATCGTTTACCGCTGGAGAGGAATCATGAAGCTCATCGATGTGGTTGGCCCCGCGTATGCCAAAGAGATTTTCTTGACCGGTCGGGCCTATGGGGCCGCTCAGGCCAGGGAGATGGGGCTTGTTAATTACGTTCTCCCCCGCGAGGAGCTTGCCCCGTTTGTCTATCGTATGGCCCAGGATATTGCGGAAAACGCCCCGCTGGCGTTGAAGGCGACCAAAACGATTTTCAATCAAATCCACCATGATCAACGGCTGAGTCCGCAGGATGTTCAGGAGATGGAGCGGCTTCGCTATGATGCCTATCGGAGTGAAGATTTGAAGGAGGGACAGCGCGCTTTTCGCGAGAAACGAAAACCGGTCTTCCTGGGGCGGTAACCGGTCGCCGCTTTTCCAACGAGCCGAGAGGACATCCGTCCATAACCATTTCAGATATTTTGAACAGGAGGGTTCATTGGAAACGTACCCCCAAGTCCCCCCGTGGCGGGAGAAAATATGTGGAAGTGTTTTGCAATTACCTCAGGAGGGTGATGATGTTGAAAAAAATCGATCACATCGGCGTGGCGGTCCAGAGCATTGAAAAGTCCATCCCGCTGTTTCGGGATCTGCTGGGGATCCCTCTGAAGAAGGTCTACGAATCGGATACGATCAAGACAAAAATCGCTTTTTTCCCACTGGGCGACTCCACCATCGAGCTGATCGAAGCGCTGGACCCGTCGAGTCCGGTGGCGAAATTTGTCCAGAAGCGGGGAGAGGGGATCCACCACATCTGCTTCGGCGTCGAAAACATCGAAGCGGCGCTGCGCCATTTTGAAGCCAATGGGATCGAACTCATCAACAAGACGCCGAGAAGAACGGAGAACGGTGATCTCATTGCGTTTCTGAATCCGAAGAGCACCAACGGCGTCTTGATCGAACTGGTCGAAATGGAAGCCGAATAGCGATCGATGGAGGTGTAGGGAGATGGCGAAAAAAGCGGGAGAAGCAGAGGTGCGCCCCGTCGTTTCCATTCTGGGCACGCCGGTGAAATGTTTTTATGGGCCGGAGGATCTGCCGGACTTCGATTATCGGGAGAAACTCAACGATCCCGGGGAATACCCCTTTACGCGGGGCGTCTATTCGACGATGTACCGGAGCTCCCTGTGGACGATGCGGCAGTATTCGGGGCAATCCACCTCGGACAGCACCAACGAGCGGTTCAAGTATCTGCTGAAAAACGGTCAGACGGGGTTGAGCCTGGCCTTCGATCTGCCGACGCAGATCGGTCTCGATTCCGATATGCCGCTTGCGGAGGACGACGTCGGCAAACTGGGCGTTGCGGTGGATACCCTGGAGGATTTTGAACGGATTTTTGACGGGATCGCGTTGGATCAGATCTCGACGTCGTTTACGATCAATGCGACGGCGCCGATCATCCTGGCGATGTATGTGCTGGTGGCCGGAAAGCAGGGGGTGGAGCCGAAGCGCCTGCGGGGGACGATCCAGAAC
>CAYSSF010000491.1:0-1993 GCA_964433455.1 uncultured Syntrophaceae bacterium | reverse complement strand
TGATGGAGGTCTTCCTGCAGAGCGCCATCTATTGCGGGGTGCCCGCCGCACTCGATGCGATGCGCGTCGCGAAAGAGGTCTTTGCCGATATGGAGGCCGGCCGATGACAACCGGCGGCCGGAAAGAGACGGTCGGCTTCATCGGGATCGGCAAAATGGGACTTCCGATGGCAAGCCGGATCGCCGCGCAGGCGTACCCGCTGCATGTATACGACATCTCGGAAGCGGCGCTGGAGGCCATCTGCAGCCGGACCGCCGCCCGGGCGCAGAAAACCCTGAAGGAGCTCGGGCGAAACTGCCGGGTGGTGATCCTGATGCTCCCCGACAGCGAAGTTGTTAAACGGGTGCTGTTCGGCGACCAGGATGGGCTGGTCTCCCACCTTGCCCGGGGCTCGGTGGTGATCGACATGAGCTCCTCCAGCCCGTCGGTGACACGCGAAATCGGTCCGCAACTGAAGGAGGCGGGCATCGACTTCATTGATGCGCCGGTTTCCGGGGGGGTGAAACGGGCTATCGATGGATCGCTCGCCATCATGGCCGGCGGCGACAGCGTCGTCATTGCCCGTGTGAAGCCGCTGCTCTCGGCGATGGGGAAGAGCATCATCGAAACCGGCATGCTCGGATCCGGGCATGCGATGAAGGCGCTCAACAACTATGTCTCGGCGGCGGGAATGGTTGCGGCCTGCGAGGCGCTGAAGGTGGGCGCCGACTTCGGCATCGCGCCGGACAAGATCATTGCGGTCCTGAACGCATCGACCGGAAAGAACAACAGCACCGAGAACAAGATGATGCAGTTCATCGTTTCGGAACAGTTCAATTCCGGGTTCAGCCTGGGGCTGATGCGCAAGGACATCGGCATCGCCGTCGACCTGGCGAAAAGGACGGGCTCGAAAACACTGCTGGGTGAAGTTCTGCTCAAATCATGGGCGGACGCCGAGGCGAAACTGGGCGGCGCGGCGGACCATACGGAGATCTTCCGCATGCTCGACCGGTAGCTCCCTCCTATATTGCGACCACCCTGCTTCGCAGAGGTTGCGGCCGTTGATTTCCGCAAAATGAGCTGCGGAAATGCGCTGCGACCCGAAGATTTCACTTTGGGCTCAATCCATGTTGATGGTGTGGGTCTTCAGTAGAAATTCCTTGAACTGTTCCTTCGTCGTTTCTTTTATATTGGCGAGCCGGACAAAGACGGCCTTGTTGTAGAAGGAATATCCATTTTCAATTTTTTCGGGATCCTCATCATCGTCAATGAAGCGCTCCATGAATTTTATCGCGGTCTTCTTCGCGTCGCGCTCGTTTTTTGCCGTAATCAGATAATGATGATGCTTCAGCTCCTCATTCTCCGTCTCGCTAATCTTGATCCAGTAGTCAGGCATATTTTCTCTCCTTTATGATTCCAGTAATCACGATATCAGAGCCTGGGTGCCGCCTGCAACCAGTACGGGCATTGAATTACATGTTGAACGGCCAGCGTCATCCCAAAGCGGTATATTCATTAAAATCATAAATGATGATAGGTCTACGAAACAGTTGTCAAAAAAATCAAGGGGCCAAAGAAAACTCTCTAACCCCCTGATTTGATGGTGCGCCCAGCAAGATTCGAACTTGCGACATTCAGATTCGTAGTCTGACGCTCTATCCAGCTGAGCCATGGGCGCTTTTCGACGATTACTCCCGGGTCGCCGCTGCCCGGGACAACCCCGCTCCGAGGCGCTCCGGTACAACCGTATCCGGCTTTCAGGGCAACGGGTTGCCATTCTACCCACTTTGCAGAATATGTCAACAGGATTCATGTTCACAGGATCATGTTCACTCGAAGATCTTTTGGATTCCCGCTTTCGTGGGAATGATAAGGCGGGGGTATTTCAAAGGCCACGTAACGTCGATGGAAACGGGTACAACCCCGTGCAGGGAGTCCTTCGCGCGCGCGTTCCATGGGAAAAATGGCGGAGAGAGCGGGATTCGAACCCGCGGTACACCTTTGAAGGGCGTAC
>CAYSSF010000490.1:0-1998 GCA_964433455.1 uncultured Syntrophaceae bacterium | reverse complement strand
GTCCACCTGGTGCTCGATCGGCAGGCCGTGGCAGTCCCAGCCGGGGACGTAGACGCTGTCACGGCCCGACATGTTCTTCGCCTTGATCAGGATGTCCTTGATGATCTTGTTCAGCGCGGTGCCCAGGTGGATATTCCCGTTGGCATAGGGGGGGCCGTCGTGGAGGATGTAGGGTTTGCGCCCTTTCGCCTCCTCGCGGATCCGTTCGTAGATGTTCATCCGGTCCCAGCAGGCGAGCATCTCCGGCTCCCGCTTCGCCAGGTTGGCCTTCATCGGAAAATCGGTCTTCGGCAGATTCAATGTATCCTTGTAATCCATGGAACAGCGCTCCTCAATATGGGATCTCTTTGTAAATAGCGGGGAAGGCTATCACAGATCCCCGCCGCTTTCAAGCCTCCATTTGTTTTCGAGGAGATAAAGATGCTACCCTGTTTCGTCGAAATCCTGTATAGGATCAAAACGGATGGAGATCAAAGACAGCACACGGGATAAAACAGCAAGGAGGGGCGGAGTGGCAACCTGTACGCCGGAAAACAGTCCGGATTTTCAAACCCGCCCGGGATCGATGGATCGATACGAACGGTTCGGCATGGCCGACAGGGCGATCGCCGCCGGCTTCCGGATCAACGCGGTCCTGATGGTCGTGAAGCTGCTGGCCGGCCATTTCGGCCATTCCGAGGCGGTCTTTGCCGACGGGATGGAAAGCGCCTCCGACTTTATCATCATCCTCGCCGGCATGATCGCACTCAAGATCGGGCGCAGGCCCCTGGACAACGATCATCCCTACGGACACGGCAGGGCGGAGAGCATCGCCGCCATTCTGGTCTCATTGGTCATTTTTGCCACCGGCGGCGGCATCCTCTACAGGGCGGCCATGACCATGATGGAAGGGGACTATATGAAACCGCAGATGATCGCCGTCCTCGCCGCCCTGGCCACCATCGTCATCAAGGGGGCGTTCTTTCGCTACACCCGGCGCGTTTCAAAAAAACTGGGGAGCCCGGCGGTGGAGGCGATCGCCATGGATCACCGCAAGGATGCCCTCACCTCCGTCGCAACGCTGATCGGCGTCGGCGGCGCGTACTCCGGGGTACTGTTGATGGATCCGCTGGCTGCGGCTCTTTCCGCCCTTTTCATCTTCCGCATCGGCTGGCAGACCTTCCGCAACGCCGCCAACGACCTGATGGACGGTTGCCCCCCAAAAGAGCTGATCACCGCCGTCGTCGTCATCGCGGAGGAGGTGCCCGGCGTCGAGCATGTCCACGAGATCCGCAGCCGGCGATCCGGGCAGTACCTGATCGTGGACCTGAAGCTGGACATGGATCCCGAAATGACCGTCAAAGAGTCCCACGGCATCACCTCCGACGTCAAGCGGCTCATCTTCGAGCAGTTTCCCAACGTGGGGGACGTGATGATTCACATCAATCCGCATGAAGAAGAGCATGAGGATCTCATACGTTTATAGACGCGAATCCCTTTGGAATGAGATCTTGCGGGTGTGCGTCAAGGGAACATCATCGATATTCATCAAGACAGTATCGAATGAAAAAGGCCCCTCCCCCCGGCGGGGGGAGGGGCTTGATTTGAGCGTGGATAGAAGAGTTTCAGGGTGTTAAGGCGTCAGCGCCTCCTTGAGGATTCCGAGCTCCGCGAGGATCGGTTCCAGACGCCGTTTGCTGAGCGCCCGGTCCTCATTCGACCTCGGCAGCTCGATGTTCAGCGTCCCCTTGAAGTCCACCTTCATCAGGTTGGCAAAGACGCGCTTGAAGTCGATCTTGCCGTCCCCGACCGGGACGTGGCGGTCGAGGATCATATCGTTGTCGCTGACGTGCGTGCTGATGATCCGGCCGGCAAAGGCGTCCATGAACGACTCGGGACCGCCGGGCAGCAGGCTCGCGTGGGCGATGTCCAGCGTGAGTCCGAAATACTTCGACGGAATCGCGTTGAAGACCCGCGCCAGCTCCTCGACCGTAACGCCGAGGTAGGCGATCTCCGCCT
>CAYSSF010000489.1:847-2006 GCA_964433455.1 uncultured Syntrophaceae bacterium | reverse complement strand
GGCCACATCCATGTGGAGGATCACGCGATCATCGGCGGCCTGACGGGGGTTCATCAGTTCACCCGGATCGGCGCCCACAGCATCATCGGCGGCGCCTCTGCGGTCACCAAGGACATTCCCCCCTTCGTGATGGCCTCCGGCAACTTCGCAAAACTCTTCGGTTTGAACCGAATCGGATTGAAGCGGCGCGGATTCAGCGAAGAGGCGATCGGGGCCCTCAAGGCGGCCTACCGGATCGTTTTTCGTTCCTCGCTGCTGCTCGCCGTCGCCATCCGGAAGGTCGAAGAGGAGGTGCAGGATCTGCCGGAGGTTCGGCAGTTCCTCGATTTCATCCGGACGTCGGAAAGGGGCATCTGTAGATAAATAAATAGGGGCTCTGTCCCTTTTTATCGCTCGGTCCTATGAAGATGACGATCAGAATCGGCGTGGTGGGGACCGGCCATCTGGGCCGCTACCACTTCCAGAAATACCGAAAAATACCGGAATGCCGTGTCGTCGGCGTTGCCGACCTTGTAGAGGAGAATGCCCGGAAGGCAGCCGAAGGCTGTGACTGCGAGGTTTTGACGGACTACCGCGGACTTCTGGGAAAGGTCGACGCCGTTTCGATCGCGGTGCCGACCGGCGCCCACCACGAAGTCGCCTCGTTCTTCCTGAAGGCCGGGGTGGACGTCCTGCTGGAAAAACCGATTGCGACGACGCTCGCCGAAGCGGACGAACTGATTGCGCTCGCCGGGGCAGAAAGGCTGGTCTTCCAGGTCGGCTTCGTCGAGCGGTTCAACCCGGCCGTGACCGCCCTCCGGTCCGTGATCGGAACGCCGCTCTTCATCGAATCCCACCGCCTCCACCCCTTCTTTGAACGGGGCACGGATGTGGACGTTATCCTCGACCTGATGGTCCACGACCTCGACATCATCCTCCATTTCGTGCGTTCCCCGGTTTCGACCGTGGACGCCGTCGGGGTTTCGGTTCTCTCCGACAAGGCGGACATCGCCAACGCCCGCCTCACCTTCGCAAGCGGCTGCGTGGCGAACATCACCGCGAGCCGGGTAACCGGAAAGACCATGCAGAAGATCCGTTTCTTCGGGGTCGAGGGGTACCATGCGGTGGATTTCAACAAGCGGGAACTCGTTTCGCTCGGCCGGCGATACGGCGCCGGAGG
>CAYSSF010000489.1:0-837 GCA_964433455.1 uncultured Syntrophaceae bacterium | reverse complement strand
AGATCAAAGCCACAGATCCATTGGAGGAGGAGATCCGCTCCTTCGTCCGGGCCGTCGCGGACCGGACGCCCCCGCCTGTCTCCGGCGAAGAGGGGCGCGACGCGCTGGAGCTGGCCCTGCGCATCAACGACGCCATCATCCGAAACCGGGAACGGGCCCCTCTCCTTGCCGGATCATCCGCAGAAGAACGGATGCAGCCGTGAGCGCGCGGAGGATCATGATCGTTGCCGGCGAGGCCTCCGGGGACCTGCACGGCGGGAACCTCGTCCGGGCCATGCATGAGATCGATCCGGACCTCTCCTTCTATGGCGTGGGGGGGAAAAGGATGCAGGCGGCTGGGGTGGAACTCCTCGCCGATGCTGCCGACATGGCCGTGGTGGGACTCACGGAAGTGGTCTTCAAGCTCGGGATGATCCTCCGGGTGATGCGCCGCCTGAAGCGATCGCTTGCGAAGAGCCCGCCGGATCTTGTCATCCTGATCGATTATCCGGACTTCAACCTCCCGCTTGCGCGCGCCGCCCGGAAGCGGGGGATCAGGGTCCTCTATTACATCAGTCCCCAGGTATGGGCCTGGCGAAAAGATCGGATCGACATCATCCGGAATACCGTGGACCGAATGGCCGTGATCCTCCCTTTTGAGGAGGCGTTTTACCGGAAAGCCGGGGTGGACGTCACATTTGTCGGCCATCCGCTGCTGGATGAGGTCGGCAGAAAATATACACGAATCGAGGCGCTGAGACGTTTTGGCCTGCAGGACGAGGCGATTACGGTCGCCCTCCTCCCCGGAAGCCGGAAGTCCGAGGTGCAGAGACTCCTGCCGGAGATGCTCCGCGCCTG
>CAYSSF010000488.1:0-2007 GCA_964433455.1 uncultured Syntrophaceae bacterium | reverse complement strand
ACCTGGAGCACTATGACCGGGATACGGAAATCATGATCGTCATGAAGAAATCGGGCCTCCCCGGGATCGACTCCGAACGGATCGTGGATATCGTGAGGGAATTGAGGAGTTTCGGGGTGAACAATAACCGGCCCACCATCCGGGCGGGGATCGCCATTGGCCGGATCCTTGCGTCTCAGAACCGGCGCGCCCGTGCGGATGATGTGTTCTTTCAGATGATATGCAGGGATGTCCTGGCCACGGACACCGCCAAAATCACCCGCGGCGGCCAGCCGGTCATGATGCAGAAGGTGGAAGAGGTGATCCGAAAGTTCTGCGGGTCCGTAAAACCGGCCAAGGAGAAAGTCAAGGAGGATCGTCCATGACGAAGAGGATTATGAGAGGTGTGCAGGACATCAGGACGCGTTCCGGCAGTGCGGATGAAGGCGCGATTCCTTACAAGGCCTATATGAAGCTGAGCATTCTCGAAATGGAAAAGTTCCGTCGCGGGAAGGAAAAGACGAACGCGCTCGCAATGGTTCATCATATTGATCAGCGCTTCCGGGACATCGAAGTGGAAAGGCAGAAAATCATGATTGCGCTGGAAGCCAAGGGGATTCGGCTCCAGCGCCTGCCGCTCCTTGAGGAGCCCCTGCCGGCGGCAGCGCCTCGAACGACGACAGGACCGTTCAAGATCAAATACTGAAAGGGCGGGGATGATATGCTTACCATCTCTGATGAACAGGGAGGAGCAAAGATGAAGATCAACTGTCAAATCCGGAATGACATTTCCGTAAGAATGACAGTCAAGAGTATGCACAAGGGGGGACGGGGGTATGAGCGGCAAGGAAACGAAAACAGAGGGGAAATATCTCTATGCCATCATCCCGGCTGCAGGAGACCGTGAGTACGGGAATATCGGCATCGACGGGGAGTCTGTTTATCTCATTGCGGATAACCAGGTCGCCGCGGTGGTCAGTAATTTCAGCAATGGGAAGATCCGCCCGGAACGCCGCCACATCGCGGCGCACCAGGCCGTTCTGAAACGTCTCATGGAAGAAGAAACGCCTCTGCCCATTACGTTCGGAGTGATCGCGGATGGAGAAAAAGCGATCAAACGAATCCTGTCGCTCAACCGAAAATCCTTTGCCGAAGAGCTTCGCCGCGTCCATGGCAAGGTGGAGATGGGATTGCGGGTTGCATGGGACGTGCCGAATATTTTTGAGTATTTTGTTAACACCCATGCGGAGATCCGGGCGGCGAGGGACCAGTTCTTAGGGAAAAGCCATGTCCCCACCCAGGAAGACAAGATCGAAGTCGGGCGCCTCTTCGACCGGGTCCTTCAGGAGGACCGGGAGGAACACACGGACCGGGTGGAGGCGATCCTGTCCCCCGCCTGTTTTGAAATCAAGCGGAACGTTCCCCGGACCGAGCGGGACGTCATGAATCTGGCCTGCCTGGTCGGGCGGGAGGCGATGGATAAAGATTTCGAGGCGTCCATATTCGAGGCGGCGCGCGGATTCGACAACAATTTCTCCTTCGATTTCAACGGCCCCTGGGCGCCTCACAATTTTGTGGACGTGGAACTCCGCTCCTGAAACCCTGATCCGACTCGTTGCGCGCGTCTTGCCGACACGCAGTTGCGAGGGGAGGTAAAGGGAAACACCGCCTTACCGGGGCAGGTTTCCGCAAAGAACGCCCGGCCGTCCATAATCACGGAGTTGGTCAGATGTTCCTGATTGATGACATCCTCATGGCGCCCGCGCACGGCCTCTTGTGGATTTTCAAAGAGATCCACCACGCCGCCGAAGAAGAACAGGCGAACGAGGCGGAGGCCATCACGACCAAGCTCAGTGAGCTCTACATGATGCTGGAGACGGGGCAGATGACGGAGGCGGAATTCGACGCCGCGGAAAAGGCGCTCCTCGACCGTCTCGATGCCATCAAGGAGAGGGCAGACGGCGGGCCAGATAAGGAAGATGAAGAGAATGAAGAGGTCGTTATCCGGAAAAGGCCTCCCAAAAAAAC
>CAYSSF010000487.1:0-2012 GCA_964433455.1 uncultured Syntrophaceae bacterium | reverse complement strand
CGGATCTGTGAGGGCTGCGCACCGAAAGGTGCGCGGCTACTCGACCGTTTTGCCGAGGTGCAAGAGAAAAACTTGACAAAGGCTGATCGTGAGATTAAGCTTAGTCCATCAAACTAAACCTAATGAGGCGTTCCATGCAAACCGTCAATATCCACGAAGCGAAGACGCATCTTTCACGCCTGGTCGATGAGGCTGCCAAAGGAAATGTTTTTATCATTGCTAAGGCAGGCAAGCCGCTGGTCAAGGTTTCGCCCCTATCGGAAGGGGAGCTGCAAGGGGCTGAAAAGCTGGGGTTCATGGCCGGCGAGATTGCGGTGCCCGACGATTTTGATTCTCTGGCGGCAACGGAGCTGGTCCAACTTTTTGAAGGAAAGCTCTCGTGAAGCTGCTACTGGATACCCACATTGTCCTGTGGGCTGCCGGCCAGCCGGAAAAGCTCTCCGAATCAGCCCGCACCCTTTTGACAACAAGCGAGAATGTTTTGTTTTTCAGCGCGGCCAGTATCTGGGAGATTGTAATCAAACGGGGCCTGGGACGGGAGGATTTTAAAGTTGATACGCGCCGCTTGCGAAAGATGCTCATTGTGCATGGATACACGGAGCTGCCGGTAACCGCGGAGCATGCTCTTATGGTCGAGACATTGCCTTTGCTGCATAAAGACCCGTTCGACCGCTTGCTGTTGGCCCAGGCTCGTACGGAAGGCATGCTGCTGCTCACGGTTGATGCTGCCATTTTCCAATATCAAGAATCAGTCTGGCTGGGGTCAGGTCTTGCATTTTAGCGTTTTGCCGGGGGCGAGCGACAGCGCCCTATTTACTCCCCTTGACATCAGGGTGTTATGTGCGTACATTGTTAGCACAATGATGTAACGCACAAGGAGGTCATTATGGCAGTATCCAAAGTTATGGCAAAGGCATCCTCTTCTCACAAGCGGACGTCCGCAGTACGCTCCGGTAGATTAGGTCTGCGGACGACGCCGGTCCAAGCCGCCCTTATCCAGCGTGCAGCGGAGGCGTCACGGAAGAGCATTACTGAATTTGTCCTGTCCAGCGTTTGCGAAAAGGCGGAGCAAACCCTTTTGGACCAACGGCTTTTTATGGTGGACGAAAATGTCTGGATGGAATTTCAGGAGCTCCTCGAAAAACCGGCTCAAGTGAAAACGGGTCTGCAGGCGCTTGTTGCTGAACCTGCGATCTGGGAAATAGAATGACCATAACTTCCTATGCGGCCCCCGTTCTGCTCACGAAAGAGCATGAATGCGGCGATTTCGATTGCGGACATTTCCTGCTCAACGATTGGCTGCGGCGTTATGCCTTGCAGAATCAACAGGCCAATGCAGCGAAGACCTTTGTTGTTTGCCAGGGGCGCCGGGTTATCGGCTATTACAGTCTAACCGTGGGGGCTGTGGATCATGGCGACGCAACCACGCGCGTCCGGAAGGGGTTGGCGAGGCATCCCATTCCTGTGATGGTTCTGGCCCGGCTGGCTGTCGATCTTCATCATCAAGGGAAAAAGATAGGCCGGTGTTTGCTAAGAGACGCCATCCTGCGTACTCTCCAGGCCGCCGACATCGCCGGCATCCGCGCGATCTTTGTCAATGCCAAAGACGAACGGGCGCGCGCTTTCTATGAGCGCTTTGGCTTCGAACCGTCTCCTGTTCATTCATTGCAACTGATGCTGCTGATCAAGGATTGTCAAAAGACTATACGACGAGTTATTCCTTTCAAAGTCAACAATAAAAATTGACATTTTTTACGTCAATTTTATTCGAGAGCTCTTTGAAAATTTGGTAAAACCTGGACAATTCCTCCTGCTAGTTTAGGGACAGAGCCCTATTGTTTTCGCCCTTCCTGTGGCCCGGAAAAGCCGGTGCAACTCCCGATTAACTTCGATCCTCCCTTTTAATATTGCAAAGTGCTTCACTAAGTGGTATAGAGTGAATTAAAGATGATTCTTTAAACCCGCAATTTTGCACGGTGGGCGCGAAAGTCCGGATTGTCTGATTCGCTGCT
>CAYSSF010000486.1:0-2017 GCA_964433455.1 uncultured Syntrophaceae bacterium | reverse complement strand
CCCACTGTCCGGTCGCCTGCAAGCGGATCGTCCGGGTTCCCGACGGTCCGTTTCAAACGGAGGAGGGTCCGGGGCCGGAGTACGAGACCTGCGCCACCTTCGGGACGATGATCATGAACAGCGATCTCGCGGGGGTGATCAAGGCAAACGAGCTTTGCAACCGCCTCGGGATGGACACGATCAGTTGCGGGGCGGCGATCGCGTGGGCGATGGAGCTGTTTGAAAAGGGGGCCCTGACCGTGAAGGAGACGGACGGCCTCGACCTTGCCTGGGGGAACATCGAGGGGGTGCTTGCGCTTCTTCCGCGGATCGCAAGGCGGGAGGGGTTCGGCGATCTGCTCGCGCAGGGGAGCCTTGCGGCCGCGCGGAAGATCGGCGGCGACTCCGTGGACGCGGTCGTCCACGTCAAGGGGCTCGATCTTCCGATGCACGACCCGCGGGGTTTCCACGGAATGGGGCTTGCCTACATGATGTCGAACCGGGGGGCCTGCCACCTCCAGCACGCGGTTCTGGCGACGGAGCAGGGAATGGCCTCCTGGCCGCAGCTCTTCCCGATGAAGGACGACTATCCGGGGACGACGAGCGAGGGGAAGGCGGAACTGGTCTTCCACTCGGAGAACTACGGCATCCTCGGCAATTCCCTCTCGATCTGCCACTACCTCACCGACGTCCTGAAGCCCGAGACCATCCGGGACGCCTTCAACGCGATCACCGGCTTCGGCCTCGACTTCGCCGGGCTGATGGCCTGCGGCGCCCGGGACTGGACGCTCAAGCGGGGGATCAACAACCTCCTCGGGGTGACCGAAAAGGACGACGTGCTGCCGAAGCGCATCATGACGCCGCTTGCCGAAGGCGCCGGCGCCGGTTCGGTCCCCGACGTCTCAAAGCTGAAACGGGAGTATTACGCGCTCCGCGGGCTCGATGAACGGGGCTTCCCGCGGGAGGAAAAACTGAGGGAACTGGGTCTCGACGATCTCCGGGAGCGGCTCTATCCGGCAAAATAGCGACTCACGCCCCGTGGGACGGTTTATCAGGGAGTTACTCAGAGGGGGGAGGATTCACCATGTATCAAAAGGCGTTGGTTCCACTGGATGGTTCAGCGTTGGCGGAGTGCGCGCTCGGTCATGTCCAAAACCTGGTCAAAGAGGGCGCCGTCGGTGAGGTGACGCTGCTCAATGTTGTCAAAGTGGATGTCGCCTGGGCCGAACTGTACGGCAAAAACTTCGATCTCAACGGGCTCCGGGCCGCCCTTTTTTCCTCGGCGGAGAAGTATTTTGCCAAGATCGGCTCCCGGCTTGATTCCGAAGGCCTCAACGTAAAAACGATGACGATCGAGTCCAACCAGCCTGCCCAGGCGATCACCCATTATGCCCGGGAAAAGGGTATCGACCTGATCGTCATTGCCACCCATGGTTATACCGGGATGAAAAAGCTGATGATGGGCAGCGTGGCCTTGAACGTTCTGCACGATTCCAATGTGCCTGTGCTGTTAATCCGACCGGAAGCGTGTCGTGAATAGGGGATGAATGAAGGACATCATGCAAAGGAGGAGCCGATGGCGAAATACAATGCAATGACCCAGGAGTGGCTCGACGCGTGGAAAGAGAAGATTGCAACGTCCAAGGAGTACAAGGAGATTGCGAAGAACTGGGAGGGGAGCGTGTCGATCATCGTGAATCCCGATCCGGAGAAGGGGATCCCGGAGCCGATCTACGTCTTCACGGACTACTGGCATGGCGACGTGCGGGATTTCCTGATCTGCGACAAGGCGAAGGCGGAGAGCGCCAAATTCGTCATGTCGGGCGACTACGCCCGCTGGAAGCAGGTGGCGAAGAAGGAGGTCGATTCCACCAAGGCGCTGATGCAGGGGAAGCTGAAGCTCAAGGGCGACCTGACCTATGTGGTCCGGAACATCAGGACCGTCAACAAAGTGATCGATCTGCTCTGTGAAATGGAGACCGTCTGGCCGGACGAGGCATGAACAAAACGGCGGGAATCCCGCTGTGATAAAGGAGGC
>CAYSSF010000485.1:0-2032 GCA_964433455.1 uncultured Syntrophaceae bacterium | reverse complement strand
CCTCCCGCACGGCCGACCGCTGCATGCAGCTCTTCGGCGGCTACGGCTACTGCGAAGAGTACCCAATTGCCCGCGCGTGGCGGGACATCCGCGTGACCCGGATCTTCGCCGGCACCAACGAGATCATGAAGACCATCGCCGCCCGGTTCATGGGGCTGTAGAGGGTGTAGATCAGCAAACTTGGGAAAATGCGCCGGGTCCAAAACGCGCATCTCACGTACGCCCGTAAAAAAATTAAAGAAAGGAAGAGTTTACCATGAAAGATATCGGCTATATGAGCAGTGCCGAAGATTCCATCCATAAGATCAAGGAGGGGGCCTTCCTGACTGTGAAATCCGGAAATGCGCTGAACACCATGACCATCGGTTGGGCGACCTTCGGATTTATCTGGAGGAAACCGATCATGATGGTGGCGGTGCGGTCGACTCGCCACACCTTTGGGATCATCGAGGCGGCTGAGGATTTTACCGTTACGGTGCCGGCGGGAGATATGCGGAAAGAGGCCGCCTTTTGCGGCTCGAAATCGGGCCGGGATATGGACAAGCTCAAGGCCTGCAACCTGGAAATCGCCGACAGCCGCAGTGTTGCTTCACCGATCATCAAGACCCGGGGCCGCCATTACGAGTGCAGAATCATCTACAAGTCCGCCATGGACCCGACCCATCTCGATAAGGATTGCGATTCATCCCTCTACCCGCAAAAGGATTACCATACCCTCTATTTTGGTGAAATCCTGGCCTGTTACGAGACCGACTGATATTCAACAGGCGTGAGCAGGCGCAGGGTCATGACCGGAGGCGGCTTTGGTCTTTGGGGTGGTCGCCAGAGAGGGCGATTGAAATCAGGCGCCTGCAAGAGCATCCATAATCGCTGAATTTCATTTCGGAATCGTGAAACAAAAAAAACTACGGTGAATTTTTGTCTTGATATTTGTACGGCTCTATCTGTAGTATACATGGCACCATAAATAGAGGAACCTCAAATGATTAAACAATACGAGGCGATTTATAAGAACGGGCAATTACAATGGATATATCCCCCGCCTGTGGCGATTGAAAACCGGCGCGTTATGGTATCGCTGGCAGATGAGGAGGATGAGCCGAAGTCCGTCGACATTACCATGCTGCTGAACCAGACACGAGGGAGTCTTGGTCGTCGTATGACTATGGAAGAGATAGACAGAGACGTCAGTGACATGCGAGACGAATGGACAAGAAAATGGGACCTCTCGTGAGCGGTTGTGTTATTGACACCAACATCCTCATCTATCACCTTGCCGGGGTTCTCACTGATCAAGCCGAAGTAACTTTGGCAGATGCACTGGGAAGTGGTTCTTATATCTCAATCATCACCCGGATTGAATTGCTCGGGTGGCGGAAGCATTCCTCAGATTCACTTAAAGCTGCAAGGAGATCCAATGCCTGTCAACGCCTCTTTGATCTTCCTACCGCATATTACCCATGTACATCTCCTGCCGCTTATCCTATAAGAATCGGACATTTCCGAACAGGGTTTTCAGGGAATCAGGATCAATGTGATGAAAATCAACTGCCAGGAACATCGAAAAGATATGGAACTCCTCTCCCTGAGGATGAGACTGGGAAAAGGGATCTCGGACCCGGAGGAACTCAGGGAGGCAGAGGAAAGAATAAAGGCGCTCGAGGAAGAGCTCGAACTCGATTGAAATCACAACCCCTTTTATAGTGAGGCTCCCCGCAGGCGAAGAATCACATCTCCGAAAACGACACATGGTTAATAATGATAATCCTCACCTCAATTACAATCCAAAAATCATTGACTCGTGGACTCAAGGACCGGACATGTCGTATCCTCATGATAGGCGTCCATTCACTTGCAAATACAAAGTTGCAATTTTTGTTATCGAGGCATATTGCTGAATGCCGGACGAAATGTGGCATTATTGGGGGGATGCTCGGGGGTGAGGCTAACTTCCTGAAGATAGTAAAATGTCGCTATTCCCGGATGGCCACTTGAAAGTCCCCCATCTGTGGCCGGGTCAAAATCCCCCAGC
>CAYSSF010000484.1:0-2033 GCA_964433455.1 uncultured Syntrophaceae bacterium | reverse complement strand
GTCGATCCGGCGGTTCCTCGGCTTGCCGGAGCATCCAGGGCTTTCCGGCCTGAAGAAGGCGCTCGGTTTCCGCCTCTATGCCGGGATCAACGTCCAGTCGATCGTCGAAGAGGGGCCGGGGAGCCTCCTCTTCCGGATGGACAACTGCCGCGTCCAGGCGGCGAGGAAGAAGAAAGGGCTCGAGGATTATCCCTGTAAATCGGGCGGCCTCGTCGAATACCGGACCTTCGCCGCACAGATCGATCCGAGGATCCGGACCGCCTGCATCGCCTGCCCGCCCGACGTACACCCCGACGACTGGTTCTGCGCCTGGCGCTTCACACTCTGATATTGATTATGACTCTTTGACGTTGTCACGGATGTATTGAATGATATCCTCCGTGGAGGCGCCGGGGAGGAAGATCTCCCGGACGCCGGACTCCTTCAGCGCGGGAATGTCGTTGACGGGGATGATCCCGCCGCCGAAAACAAGGATGTCCGCCGCGCCTCTCTCCCGGAGGAGTTGAACCCCCTTCGGAAAGAGCCTGTTGTGCGCGCCGGAGAGGCTCGAGAGCCCGACGATATCGACCCCCTCCTGAATCGCGGCGCCTGCAATCTGTTCGGGCGTCTGCCGGATTCCGGTGTAGATCACCTCCATCCCGGCGTCCCGGAGCGCCCGGGCGATGACCTTGGCGCCCCGGTCGTGACCGTCCAGTCCCGGTTTTGCAATGAGTACTCGAATTGTCCGCGCCATCGCTCTCCTCTCTCCAATTCCCGGTTATAAAATTTTTCCCCTCCCCTGCCGGGAGGGGATTAAAGGGGAGAGGGGAACAACTGACTGAACTTCAGCCCCTTTCACCCCTACCCTAACCCTCCCCCGTCAAGGGGGAGGGAACTGTAATTAACTTTGACGGTATTCGCCGAATACCTCCCTGAGCGCGTCCGAGATCTCACCCAGCGAGGCATAGGCCTTGACCGCCTCCAGAATGGGAGGAACGACATTGTCCGTTCCGCGGGCCGCCGTTTTCAAGAGCGCGAGGGTCTCCCGCACCCTGGCGTTGTCCCTCTGCTCTTTGACCTTGCGCAGTTTCTCCTTTTGATACTCCTCCACCTCCGGCCGGATGCGGAGGATGTCCGTGAGCGGCTTTTCCTCCATCTGAAACCGGTTGATCCCGACGACGATCCGTTTCTTCGCCTCGATCTCCTTCTGATACTGATAGGCGCTCTCCGCAATCTCCCGCTGAATGTAGCCCGCCGCGATCGCCTGAATCGCACCGCCCATTGCGTCGATCTTTTCGATATATTCAACCGACTTTCGCTCGATTTCGTTGGTGAGCGCCTCGACGACATAGGAACCCCCGAGCGGATCGATCATGTCGGCAACCCCGCTCTCGTAGGCGATGATCTGCTGGGTGCGGAGCGCGAGCCTCACCGCATCCTCGGTCGGCAGCGCATAGGCCTCGTCCCTGGAGTTGGTATGGAGGGATTGGGTTCCACCGAGCACCGCGGCCATCGCCTGAAAGGCAACCCGGACCACATTGTTGTCGGGCTGCTGCGCGGTCAGCGAACAGCCTGCCGTTTGGGTATGAAACCGAAGCATGCAGGACTCCTCTTTTTTGGCCTTGAAGCGCTTCTTCATGATGGTCGCCCAGAGCCTCCGGGCGGCCCGGAATTTTGCGACCTCTTCGATGAAATGGTTGTGGCAGCAGAAGAAGAATGCAATCCGGGAGGCGACGGTATCGACATCGAGCCCCGCCTGAGTGGCGGCCTCCAGATAGGCGATGCCGTCGGCCAGCGTGAACGCCACCTCCTGGACGGCGGTGCAACCGGCCTCGCGCATGTGGTAGCCGCTGACGCTGATCGAATTCCACCGGGGAACGCGGTTCTTGCAGAACGCAAAGATGTTGGTGACGATCCGCATCGATTCGTGGGGCGGAAAGATATAGGTTCCCCGGGCCGCATATTCCTTCAGCACGTCATTCTGAATGGTCCCCTGCAGCAGGTCGCTCTTCACCCCCTGTTTTTCGGCAACCGCAATATACATCGCCATCAGG
>CAYSSF010000483.1:0-2034 GCA_964433455.1 uncultured Syntrophaceae bacterium | reverse complement strand
GGGGAGGCAGGTGAGGTGGGCCGTATCGAAGTCGGGCGGCTTTATCTCTCCGTCAGTACCGAGCCGACTAGGGCCGAAGCTCAGCTAGCCGAGAGGCGGAGGATCGCCACTGAACCGTCGCCGCCGGCTCGGCCGCTGCTGGACCCGTCTGTTGTTATCGAGGTCCTACTGGGCGTGATCCACTCTCCCCGGCCCGATGCCGCTGCATTGGCCGCCCTGCTGCAAGCGCAGGGCAAGGCCATTACCCTCGAGCAGGTTGAGGCTGTCTGGGCGCATCACGAACTGGGTAAAAAAAAGCCCGCTTCACGGCGCTTGCGGCAGTAAGGGTACAGTTACATCAATTGGAAGCGCAGGGGCGGCGGCGGGTGTTCTGCACTGCCGGCGTCCGGGCCGAGGTCGATACCTCGGAGGGACCCTGTCGGCAGTGCGGCGGACCGACCGAAGTCCAAAAGTCCACCAAGCATCGCGTCGTCACCCTGGAGCATGGAGACTTCATCGCCCACGAGACGATCCGGGTCTGCAGCGCCCGCTGCCGATATCCGTCGGGACAGTTGGTGACGCGACGTTCCGAATCCCTGTCGCTCAAGGTCTCATCGGGCGGCGTCTACGGCTACGACTTGGAAGTCTACGTCGGCCTCCAGCGGTTTGTGCACCACCGACAACGCGAGGAGATTCGCGGCGAGTTGGTGCAGCGATACGGCATTGACTTGTCCAGCGGTCAGGTCAGCGAGTTGAGCGGGCGCTTTCTGGGCCACCTGGAAGCCCTGCACTGCCGTCAAGCTCCGGCTCTGTGCGAGGCGCTCGCCAGCGACGGCGGCTATCCGCTGCACATCGACGCCACGGGGGAAGACGGCCGGGGCACCTTGCTGGTGGCCTTCGCCGGATGGCGGCGCTGGGTTCTGGGTGCCTGGAAAGTCCCGACCGAACGGGCGGAGTTCATTCTTCCCGGAATCCAAAGTGTGGCCGCATCCTTCGGCTTCCCCTGCGCCATCATGCGCGATCTTGGCCGGGCCATGACGGAGGCCGCCAATGAGTTTGTGCGATCTCTGAAAGATCCGATCCCGGTGCTGGCTTGCCACCAACACTTCCTCGCCGATATCGGTAAGGATCTGCTCGAAGACGGCCATAACCAACTGCGGGATTTGTTCCGCAATGTCAAACTGCTGCCGCATCTGCGCGCATTCGTCCGGCAGCAGGGCCGCCATCTCGGCGAATCCATCCATGGGGCACGAGAGGATCTTCTCTGCTGGCTCGCCCAACCCGACTCCGGCTACCGGATTCCGGATGGTATCGGAGGCCTTGCTGCTGTCCGCGGCTTGGCTCAGTGGGTATTGGACTATCGCGCCGACGGTGCCCATCAGGGTTTTCCCTTCGAGGTTCCCTATCTGGATCTCTACAGCCGTTGTCTGAGGATGTGCCAGGCGCTACACACCTTCCTGGGCTCGCCCCCGGCAGATGCTAAAGTCCGGAAGCCTCTCGAAAAACTACGCCAGATTCTGCACCCGGTCGAATGGGATCGGCCCCCATTCACTTCCCTCGGAGCATCTCTCTTGAGACGTGATGAACTCTTTACCGAGCTTCGAAACGTCCTCCGGCTCCACGACAAACCGGCCAGTTCCGCAACCAACTCCGTTCAACAGATCCAGAAACTCAACGACATTCAATCGGCTGTGGATACCCTCACCCGCTCTCTCCGACAACGGCGTCCCCAAAGAGGTCCCGCTAAAGACATGCGTCAGGCGATTGATCTGATCCTCTCGCATCTGGATCGTCATGGCCCTCATCTTTGGGGGCATGTCATCCCGCTTCCGACCTCCGCAGGCGGAGGCGTTCGGCTTGTCGCTCGCACCAACAACGATCTGGAATCCTTCTTTCACACCATCAAACACGGCGAACGCCGCCGCAGTGGCCGCAAGATCCTCACCCAGGACTTCGAACGCCTTCCACCCGCTGCTGCCCTGGCCATCAATCTCACCCACGCCGACTACGTCACTATTGTCTGTGGTTCCCTCGACCATCTTGCCGACGCCTTCG
>CAYSSF010000482.1:0-2040 GCA_964433455.1 uncultured Syntrophaceae bacterium | reverse complement strand
ATGGCCTTTGTCCTAGTGCAGCATCTGGCCCCGGATCACAAGAGCATCCTTACCGACCTGGTAAGACGGTATACCCGGATGCAGGTTTACGAGGTCGAGGACGGGATGGCGGTCCAGCCCAACTGCACCTACATCATCCCGCCCAACCGGGACATGGCCTTCCTGAACGGCACCCTGCAGTTGCTGGAACAGACCTCTCCCCGCGGCATGCGCCTGCCCATTGACTTTTTCTTCCATTCCCTGGCCCAGGACCAGCGCGAGCGGGCCATCTGCATTGTGTTCTCCGGCACCGGCAGCGACGGCACCCAGGGCATCCGGACGATCAAGGACGAGGGGGGCATGGTCATGGTGCAGAACCCCGAATCCGCGGATTACGACGGCATGCCGCAGAGCGCCATAGCCACGGGCCTTACGGATTATATCCTGCCGCCGGCGGAGATGCCCGCCCAGCTCATCGCCTACGTCGCCCATGCCTTCGGCAAAAGGCTCCATCCGGTCTCTCACCCGACCCCCAAGGTGGAAGACCTCCTGAAAAAGATCTGTATCCTGCTGCGCACCCAGACGGGCCATGACTTTTCCCTCTATAAGCGGAACACGCTGGTCCGCCGCGTGGAGCGGCGTCTGGCCGTCCAACAGATCGACCGGCTGGACGGGTACGTGCGCTACCTGCAGCAAAACCCGGCGGAGGTAAATGCCCTTTTCCGGGACCTCCTGATCGGCGTCACCAATTTCTTCCGGGATCCCGAAGCCTTCAAGACCCTCGATGAAAAGGTCATCCCGAAGCTCTTTGCCGGCAAGCCCGCAGGGGCGGCGATCCGCGTCTGGTCACCCGGCTGCTCCACAGGCGAAGAAGCCTACTCCCTCGCCATCCTCCTCCAGGAACGTATGGAGGCGCTGAAACAGAACTTCAAGGTGCAGGTGTTCGCCACGGACATTGACTCTCGTGCCATCGCTGTCGCCCGGGCCGGCGTTTACACCACCGCCATCGCCTCCGACGTCACGCCGGAGCGACTCACGCGCTTTTTTACCCATGACCCGGAGGCCGACGTTTACCGAATCCAGAAAGGCATCCGCGACCTGCTGGTCTTGTCCGAGCAGGACGTGATCAAGGACCCGCCCTTTTCCAAGCTCGACCTGATCAGTTGCCGGAACTTGCTGATCTATATGGGCGCTCAGTTGCAGAAGAAGATCATCCCCCTGTTCCACTATGCCTTGAACCCCGGAGGCGCCCTTTTCCTGGGCACCTCCGAGACGGTGGGGGAGTTTCTGGACCTCTTTGCCCCGCTGGACCACCAATGGAAACTCTATCAGCGCAAAGGAGAGGCACGGGGCGCTCAACACCCGGTGCTGGAAAGGTTTATCCCGCCCCTGACCGCGGACGGGGCCGCCCCGGGGCAGGCAAAAGCAGCCCGCCACGAAGGGAGCAAAGGCCCCCTGCGCGAGCTTGCCGAACGGGCCCTGATCCACGAATACACCCCGGCCAGCGTGGTCGTCAATGATCGCGGCGACATCCTCTATATCCACGGCAGCACGGGGAAATACCTGGAACCGGCCCCCGGCGACGCCGGGATGAACATCACCCGAATGGCCCGGGAGGGATTGCGGCTTGAACTGGCCACGGCCCTCCACAAAGCTGCGGCCCGCAAAGAGACGGCGCGTTACCCAGGCCTGCGGGTAAAAACCAACGGCGATTTCATCAACGTCAATCTGGCGGTCCGTCCGCTGACCGCAGGCCCCTTTGATCCGGCGACAGGCTCGGGGCAGGTTGGGGACAAGGTCCTGCCGGAGGCAACCGCCGCCGGTCTGTTCCTGGTCAGCTTTGAGGATGCACCGGCGGCAAAGGTCCGCTCCGGAAAGGCCGGAGGGAAGGGCGTTGACAATCTCGCTGCTGACAGCGACGCCCGGTTGGCGGCACTGGAGCAGGAACTGCGGGCCAAGGAGGAAGATCTCCAGTCCACCATCGAGGAGATGGGGACTTCCAGCGAAGAGCTCAAATCCTCCAACGAAGAAATGCAGTCGGTGAACGAAGAATTGCAGTCC
>CAYSSF010000481.1:0-2045 GCA_964433455.1 uncultured Syntrophaceae bacterium | reverse complement strand
TCCTCCCCCTCGACGGGGGAGGGAAGGGTGGGGGTGATTGATCCTTCGTTGCGCCTACACCGATGCCGTTGCCGGCCTGCGCCGACTAATCGCCGAGCAGTTCGCCGATGGATCCCAAATCTTCCACCCGATCGCATACCGCCTTGATCATCATGAGGATGGGCACGCCCAGCAACAAGCCCCATACGCCCCACAACCACCCCCAAAACAGCACGCTGATGAAAACCACCACCGGATTCATCCGGCTCGCCCGGCCGATAAGCCACGGCGTCAGCAGATAACCTTCGAGACTGGTGATGACCAGCGAGATGCCCGCGATCAGAAGCGCCATGCCGATTGTTCCGAATTGAAGAAAGGCGAAGAGCGCCGTGCCGCCGGTAACGATGACCGGACCGAGATAGGGGACGGCATTGAATACCCCGGCGGCGATTCCCCAGATTGCCGCATGCTCCATGCCGGCCCAGAGAAATGCGAGCCAGGTCGCCACGCCCACAAGAATGCTGGTAAATATCTGCACGAGCAGATAGCGTTGAATCTGGTCGGTAATCTCATCCAGCACCCGGAGGGTGATTTTCTTCTCGCTGAGGGTGGGGCCGCTGATCTTGACCAGCTTTCGCCGGAACGTGTCGCCCGAAACCAGCATAAAATAGGCCAGAAACAAGACCATTGTGAGCTGGCCGGTAAACCCGGCGGCGCCCTTGGTTCCCATCCAGAGGTAGTCTTTGACATCAAGCTTGGGCTTTTCGATCTGCACCCGCGTTACCCCGCGCGCGAGGGCAGGCGCTGGAGCGCCCGTCTCGCTCGCTGCCTGTTCGAGTTGTGTGGCGGTTTTTTGCACGTTCTCCATCGTGCCTTTGGAAGCTCCCCGTTCTTTGAGCCTGGCCAGGCGTATCTTCTGCACGGCATCGGGCAGGGTTTCGATCAGTCTGACAGCATCGTCGCTGAGCGAATAAACCAGAGAGCCTGTCCCTCCCACGATACCGAGCAACAACACAGCGGCCCCGATCGCGCGCGGGATTCGCCATTTTTGCATCAGATTGACGGGGGGAGAAAGCGCATAGCTGATCATCACGCCCAACATCAGCGGGATGAAAAACGCGCTGGCCCAATGGAGCACGAAGATGACCGCGAGCACCGCGATGAGGGCGAGTGAAAAACTGTACACGGAAACCGGCATGCGCAGCACCGCAGGATCGGATCCCTGAGATTCCAACCCGCCCTGGTTCCGGATGCTTTCCGCCGTGGGCGAACGTTTGTTATCCATCGATAGCGATGCCTTCCTTTCTTTCACTGATGTCGTGCTTCATGCCTTAGACCCCTGTCAGGATCTCCATCCCTTGAGTACGGGGATCATCAAAATGTAACTGCAAATGGCCTGCCAATAGCCTGAGGGAACAAAAGGTTTTATTCACCCTTTGAGAACAACGGATTAGAGTGACAAGAGAGAACGGCAGAACATCGGAACAGCATGAATGGGTTCGTTTTGCCTCAGTATTCGGTGGAGCCTCAGCATATGGAGGGATAATCATTCCCGTTGACTTCTTCCACCCGATTGCATAGGTTCGTAACGGCGGTTTCGGCGGTCATTTCGCAACCGTCAGCCTGGTATCGGATACCACAAAAGCGTTCAAGGAGGATACGATGAAGGTCGTCAGAATCGATGAAGTTGCAAGGGAATCCTATCTCAATCCGCTGTTTACGGGTCCGCAGGTCACGAGGCAGGTGCTTCTGCCCGACAGCCAGGAGAATGTGGTCAACGTCGTCCATTTCGCAAAAGGGGTCCGGAACAAATTCCATACCCATGATTGCGAGCAGATCCTGATCATCACTGCGGGAAGGGGTGTTGTCGCCACCGAAAAAGAGGAGAGGGTCGTTACCGTGGGGGATATCGTGCTGATTCCAGCCGGTGAAAAGCACTGGCACGGCTCCAACGGGGAGTCCGATTTTTCCCATATCTTCATCTCGCGGAAGGGAAGCAAAATGACGCAACTGGAGGATTAGCCGAGGTCGGCACCCCCGCTGGGGGGCGACACAGACAACCGAAG
>CAYSSF010000480.1:0-2050 GCA_964433455.1 uncultured Syntrophaceae bacterium | reverse complement strand
GGTAATTCGTCATTCCTGCGGAAGCAGGAATCCAGTTCTTTCAAGATCTTCTGGATTCCCGCTTCCGCGGGAATGACAAAGAAGAAACGTTTTTCAAAGGTCTCGATCCGGGATTCGCCGGGGCGACAACGTAACGCAGAAATTCAAAGCTCTCCTGGCGGTCAATCCATTAGGCGTTTTGCTGAGCGGCGCCCTCCAGCCAAAATTGAATATGTTGAGGTAATTGCAAAAGTTACCAATAAATCCCCTCCCCCTCGGCGGGGGAGGGTTAGGGTGGGGGGACGAAGCGCCCCCCATGAACTATCTTAGGCCGGCTGTCTTTTGAAGGATGAAGATTAACTCGGAGGTTGAGATTTTACCATTGCCGTCCGCGTCGGCCCGGAGGTTAATCGTCTTACCGGTCATGTCCATACCGGAGAGAAGTTGCAGGGCTAAAACGACGTCAGCCATGGTCACCGCTCCGTCCCCGTTCAGGTCTCCGGCCCCGATGGTCCCCGCAAGATCGATCCCCAGGAGCCCGGCGATCGTTATGGGGCTTACATCCGCAGATGGGCAAGATACGGCAAGCTTGTACGCCCATCCCAATCCTGGCGGTTCCGGAGGTAAGGGACGAGGAGTAGGATAACTATAACAGATTGAACCACAGGGTGACGTTCTCAGGCTATATATCCCCGGGCTCAGTGATTTTATATCGATGATACTGCCTTTTTTGTCACCCTCACCCAAACCGCCGTCAATCGAGCCGCGGACAACTTCTAATGAATCCACCACCGATGAAAAGAAGCCTTGAGCAGAATAACCATTGTCACCCTGAATCTGACAATCGCCTTCCAGGATCGCCGAGATATTCTGGACATCATTTTGACCGGCAAATGCCCCGCTCACCGTAAAAGACTTGCCAAAGGCCGTCTGGCCGCTGTCCGTCATGACCAGGAAGGCCTTTTCCGCGCTCTGGCCGTTTGCCGAGGCCGTCACGACAATCCGGCTCGCGATCTTTGCCGTCCCCGTCGACGTCAGTTCAAGGATCTTTCCGTTCAGAACCGCCGTGACTGCCGCCGGATTGCTGTTCTCGACGGACAGCGTAATGACGTCGTTGTTTTCGTCACGGGTATCGATCAGGATCCGCCGCACCTCCGGCGGGGCGGTATTGAGGATGAGATCCGGCAAGTCGTTGCCGATTACCGGCGGCTTTTGCAGGCCCTGGTCGACGGCCGCCTTTTCCTCGTCGGTCAGCGTTCCCGATGTCAGCGTCACCGTATATTGATTGAAGTTATCGGCGCGCGAGTAACACCAACCGAGGTCATTGCAGAGAGACGCTCGCACCTGGTATTTCCCTGCCGGCAGATTGCCGACAGGAATCGACTTGTTGGCGCTACCGTCCGCGGAAGGGTTTTCCAGCGCAAAAACCACGCTTCCGTCCTCCGGATTCATGAAGCTTACATAAAAAGCAATGTTGCTGTAACCCCGCGTCGCGCTGAATGAAGTTTCGCCTTTCAGATAGAATTCATAAAAATCCTTATCCTTGTCCTTGTCGAAATTGCCCGTGATGACCAGACCGTTTGCCCCATCGACCGCCTCGAGGTTGACATAACAGTCCCCGCCGCCGCAGGGTTTGATATTATAATGGATGGAGAGTTTTCCGGCGCTCGTATCAAAAAAGGCATCATTTCCCTTCGGCACCGGCTGATCGAGGAAATAGAAGTCGTCCACGCTGCCGCCCCAGCCCATATTGAGGTGGGCCTTCCGGCCTACTGACGGAACGTCAGTGTAGCCGTCGATCACGACCATATGGTTGGGCAAGCCCAGCAGGAGCGGCCGCGGAGGCTCCGCGTCGAACTCGCCCTTCAGTGTCGCAAGAAAACCCGCATAATCCGTCGTGTTGTCCTTCATGGACAGCGACGTGGAATAGCGAAAATTCTCCACCAGGGTGTCGGGAGAAAAGGAGGCTGACGAATCGTTTAGCCCGAAATTGGTGCGGTTGGCAACGCCCAGGTCTCGCATCAGGAGGGCCACTTCGTCGGTCAGATACTCCGGTATGGTTCCATCCAGT
>CAYSSF010000479.1:0-2105 GCA_964433455.1 uncultured Syntrophaceae bacterium | reverse complement strand
ACGAACATTGACTTCAGCCGGTTCAGCAGGGTAGAGACACGCATGGGATGCCTCCCTTTCCAAGGTTTGAATTCACCGTAAAACGCAAAGATATTTGGGTCGGTTTACTCTCTTTTTCTCTTCTCGTCGTTTCGCGGCGCGAACGCGCCGCTATCTAACGCGGGGAAGCCGCGTTAGGCCTTGACAATGAAGTCCAGCCCACGGAAGGAGCTTACGTCCGCCATGTTCAACCTGGAGTTCTTCAAGGCGCGGCGAAGTTCGGAAAAGGTCAAGGCCGCGGTCATGGATTCCCTGTACATTTGCAGTTGCAGTTCGCTGTAGCGCAGGACGTATTTGGAGAACATCAGGAGAAAGGCAGCCTTCCAGTTTGCCTGGCGGACCAGGTCCTTGATCAGGATCCGTCCGCCGCCGCGCGTCACCCGCGCCATCTCGTTGAAGAGCAATTCCGGCTGATCCAGGTGGTGCAACATGAAATGGGAGGTCACCATGTCAAAATCGCCGTTTTGAAAGGGCAGTCTGGTGGCACTGCCGCAACTGAAGTGTACGCGGTCGGCGACGCCTGCCTCCACGGCATGACAGCGGGCTCTTTCCACCATATCCGCTGAAATATCCATCCCCCAGATTTCCCATTCCGGCCGTTGCAGGGCCAGTTCCACCGGGATCCAGCCGGGACCGGTGCCGATGTCGAGAACGCACGCCTTTTCCGGCCCTTCCGCCAGGATCATTTTGACAAAGGGACGGTTGAGAAGCCCGAAGTGGCGGCGGACCATCGCGTCGTACTCGACAGCCTCGTCGGTTTCGTGAATGGGGCTGGATTCCAGAATGCGGGGACGCGGGGAAATGCCATGGAGGAACGCGCGCACTCTGGCTCGGCGACTCAACCCTTCCGTCCCGGCCGGTCTCCCATCACGATCCTCGCCAAGAATGGCGGAGATTCCGGGTACAACGTTTTTCCCATCTGCAGTAGCCATTGCTCTCCTCCTAAATGTCCTTGAAGTTTTACGTTCCGCGAATGCGGAATACCACAGTTTTTGTTGCGGAAAGGCATCTCCTGCCTTTCCGCAACAAAAACTCGAGACAGACTCTCCTCGGGCCGCTTTCCAAGCGGTTTTTTTAAGATGAAGCGTCAGGGGATACCTATGAAACCGACGTTCGTCCCAACGCCGATTCCGTTATATTCTCAGTCGCCGTCATTTCCCACTCAGGGGGATGCGGCTGTTTTCTTTTACTTCGATCAACGTGCCGTCCCATTTTTCAAGTGTTGCCGATGCCCCGGGGTCGGTTTCCACGGTTTCATTCGCCAAGACCCAATCGCCCTTCCGGAGATCCTTCGCATAGGCTTTTCCTGCCGGGGATTTCCCGGATACCCGGCAATCCCCGGTCGCCGCCTTCACAAGAAACAGACCTTTCCGCGCCTCTTGCGGGAAAGGGATTATTTCCGGAACAAGCGCCCGAACGACGATATTATCCAGATATAGCTTTGCGTCACACGCTCCCTGTGAATCAACGGTATATCCGATTCCACTTGTACGATCTGGGTGGGAACTCACCAAACAGATTCTCAATGTTTTGCCTTTCCCGACAAAGCAGGAGCACAAAGAATCATTGAAAAATGCGCCTTTCTCCGTCCAAAAGATCTGATTCACAGCAACATTCGTGTGCGCAGCACTAAAGTCAGAGAACACCTGTTGATCTGCCGGCATCTCAAAAGATTCGGAGTTCAAACGGGACAGTCTATAAGAAAACTTTCCTTGCTTCGCCGCCGCAAGCCCCCAATCCGATTCCACGCTGACATCGCGCCAGCGTTCGCTCCTCTTCAAGAGAGCGAACCGTAGGCCTTTCCCCTTGCTCAAATCACAGCACAATGCCGTGGATCCGTCCTTGCCCTTTCCCTTTTCCAGAGACCAGCCGTCGCCAATGAGCTCCCAGCGATCCAGCCCCTTCTCGAAGTCCTCCTGGAACAAAACTTCCCCACTTGTGGCATCTTGAATCGCCGGCCTCAGGAATCTCCAGGGCGCGATCTGGGAGTCCATGATAGTGTGTGCCTCTTTCGTAGTACCCTGACGCCCCATAACCGCTTCCTCGGAATCGGAAACCGCTATTTC
>CAYSSF010000478.1:0-2109 GCA_964433455.1 uncultured Syntrophaceae bacterium | reverse complement strand
GCAAGACCGCCCTCGAGGTCGGCGCCCTCCCCGGAAAACTGGCGGACTGCCAGGAACGCGATCCGAGCCGGAGCGAGATCTACCTCGTCGAAGGGGACTCGGCCGGCGGCTCCGCCAAACAGGGCAGGGACCGTCGGAACCAGGCGATTCTGCCGCTCAGAGGCAAGGTGCTCAATGTCGAAAAGGCGCGCTTCGACAAGATGCTCCAGAATGAAGAGCTGAAGGTGATCATCACCGCCCTCGGCATCGGGATCGGTCAAGAGGACCAGGACATCAGCCGGCTGCGCTACCAGAAGGTGATCATTATGACCGATGCGGACGTGGACGGCCTCCATATCCGGACGCTTTTACTCACCTTCTTTTTCCGTCAGATGAAACAGATCATCGAACGGGGCTACCTCTACATCGCCCAGCCGCCGCTCTTCAAGGTGAGTGATCGAAAGCAGGAGATCTACATCCACAACGAAGAGACGATGCAGAACCACGTCCTCGACAGCGGCGTCGGCCGCGTCCGGCTGCTGACCGTGAACGGCGGGGGGGACACCTTGCGGCAAGCCGCCCCCGCGATCACCGGCAAACGCCTTCTCGACAATATTCGCAAGGCGATGCGGATCGAGACGATCCTCGACCGGTTTGAAAAAGAGGACAAAAACCGCGATATCATCCGGATTCTGGCCGGCGACCCCGCCTTGTCGGAAGAGGATTTCCGGACCGAAGAGGCGCTGGCGAAGGTGGCCAAAAGGACCGGAATGGCATACGGGGATGCCTCACGGCAAGGTGTCCCCAAAGAATTTGAAGGGGTTGATCTTGAAATGGATCAGGAACACGGGCGCTGGAGGATGGCCTTCCGCATCCGGAGAAGCGGCCGGCTGTCGGTGACCATGATTGACCGGGACATCCTGAAATTGCCGAAGTTTGCGGAGACACGGGCCCTTCTCAGCCAGATCGCCGTTCTTGGAGAGGCGCCCTATCATGTGAGTACGGCGGACGAGACGGAGGGGGCGCCGGCGAAGGAACCGGAGAGCGTCGGCACCATGGCGGCCCTGATCGACTACATCATCGCCGCCGGGAAAAAGGGATACAATGTCCAGCGTTACAAGGGTCTCGGCGAGATGAATCCGGAGCAGCTCTGGGAGACGACCATGAACCCGGAGAAGCGGACGCTCCTCCAGGTGCGGATCGAGGACGCCGTGGCCGCGGACGAGATTTTCACCACGCTGATGGGGGATCAGGTGGAACCCCGCCGCGACTTCATCTACAAAAACGCGCTTTACGCATCGAATCTGGATGTATAAGGAATAGAAGGAGAAAAACGGTTTGATGGAAAATCTGTTCGAAAAGACGATTGCGATCAACATCGAAGACGAGATGAAAAAGTCCTACATGGACTATGCGATGAGCGTCATTATCGGCCGTGCCATTCCCGATGTCCGGGACGGCCTGAAACCCGTCCACCGCCGGGTCCTCTTCGCGATGAGCGAGATGGGCAACCGCTGGAACAAACCCTACAAGAAATCGGCGAGGATCGTCGGGGATATCATCGGTAAGTACCATCCCCACGGGGATACGGCGGCCTATGACACGATGGTGCGGATGGCGCAGGAGTTTTCGATGCGCTACCTCCTCGTCGACGGTCAGGGGAATTTCGGCTCGATCGACGGGGATCCCCCCGCCGCGATGCGGTACACGGAGGTCCGGATGGCCCGGATCGCCGAGGAGCTCCTGGCGGATCTGGAGAAGAACACCGTCAATTTCGCGCCGAACTATGACGAATCGCTGGAGGAACCGACCGTACTTCCGGCGAAGATTCCGCTGCTTCTGTTGAACGGCACCGGCGGCATCGCCGTCGGCGTCGCGACGAACATCCCGCCCCACAACCTCCGGGAGGTGATCGACGGGACGATCGCGATGATCCGCGACCCCGAGATTACGATCGACGGGCTCATGCACTACATCCAGGGGCCGGACTTCCCGACGGCCGGCTTCATCAACGGCCGGGAGGGGATCCTCTCCGCTTACCGGACGGGCCGGGGGATCATCAGGGTGCGCGCGCGCGCCCTGATCGAGAAAAATGCGCGCAACGACCGGGAGAGCATCGTCGTCACCGAG
>CAYSSF010000477.1:0-2125 GCA_964433455.1 uncultured Syntrophaceae bacterium | reverse complement strand
CAACAACGCCGGGATCCTCCGGGACAAGAGCCTCCTGAAGATGGAGCCGGATACCTGGCAGGCGGTCCTCGACGTCCACCTGAACGGCGCCTACCACGTGACGCGGCCGGCCTTCGCCGTCATGAAGGAGAAGGGCTACGGCCGGATCATCATGACCACCTCCGCCGCCGGCCTCTACGGAAACTTCGGCCAGACCAACTACAGCGCCGCGAAGATGGCCCTTATCGGCTTCATGAATACGCTGAAGCTGGAAGGGGCCAAATATGACATCAAGGTGAACACGGTCGCGCCGGTCGCCGCCTCGCGGCTGATGGCCGACATCATCCCGCCGGAGATCCTCGAGAAGATGAAGCCGGAGTTTGTGGCGCCGCTGGTCCTCTTCCTCGCGTCGGAGAAGTGCCCGGCGACCGGCCGGATCTACAACGCCGGGGTCGGATTCTACAACCGCGCCGCCGTGATGACAAGCCCCGGCACGGTGATCGGCGACGGGAAGAAGGCCCCGGCGGTCGAGGAGGTCGGCGCGGCCTGGGAGAAGATTGTGAGTCTCAAGGGGGCCAGGGAGTACGGTCAACTCAACGACCTGATGGGCGACATGCTGACCGCCTTCTCCCCGAAACCGCAGAAGGCCGCAGCCGCAGCCGCAGTCGCCGTGGAAGCGCCGACCGCCGCGGCGCCAACCTCCGTGAAGGCCGTATTCGAGAAGATGCCGCAGGCCTTCCGGCCGGAGAAGGCCGCCGGCGTGAACGTCGTCTTCCAGTACACGATCTCCGGGGAGGGCGGCGGGGAGTGGTTCGCCGAGATCAAGGGGGGCGCCTGCCGGGTGGAGGCGGGCCAGCATACCGCCCCCACCTGCACGCTGGCGATCGCCTCGGCCGATTTCCTCGCGCTGATGAGCGGAAAGCTCCCGGCGATGGAGGCCTATACCTCCGGGAAGCTCAAGATCGGCGGAGACATCATGAAATCCCAACTGATCGGGAAGCTCTTCAAAATGGATTAAAAATAAGGAGGAACCATTATGATCGGAATCACTTCCTACGGCGCCTACATCCCCCGCCTGCGGCTCGACCGGATGGCGATCTTCCAGGCGATGGGCTGGTTCGCCCCGGCCATCGTGATGGTCGCCCAGGGGGAGCGCTCCATGTGCAACCACGACGAGGATGCTCTCACGATGGCGGTCGCCGCCGCGCGCGACTGCCTGACCGGCAAGGAGAAGAGGGCGATCGACGGCGCCTACCTCTGCTCGACGACACTCCCCTTTGCCGACCGCCAGAACGCGGGCATCCTGAAGACGGCGCTGAACCTCCGGGACGACATGATCACCGCGGACTTCACCTCGTCGCTCCGCGCCGGGACGACGGGCCTGCTGACCGCCCTCGAGGTCGCAGAGGGGGGAAGCCGCAAGAGCATCCTCGTCGCCGCCGCGGACAAACGAGAGACGAGGCCGGCCTACTTCTACGAGATGTGGTTCGGCGACGGGGCGGCCGCCCTCCTCGTCGGCGATCAGGAGGTGATCGCCGAATTCAAGGGGGCCTACACGGTCTCCTATGACTTCGTCGACCACTACCGGGGGGCCCAAAAGCGCTACGACTACATGTGGGAGGAGCGCTGGCTCCGCGAGGAGGCGTACTCGAAGTTCATCCCCGAGGCGGTGGACGGCCTCTTCCGGAAGCTCGGCATCACGATGAACGATGTCCAGAAGGTGGTCTTTCCCTGCCTCTTCAAGGCGGAGCACAAGGAGATCGCGAAGAAGCTGGGCGCAACGCCGGAGAAGGTGATCGACCAGATGCATGAGGTATGCGGCGAGACCGGGGCAGCCCATCCGCTCGTGATGCTCGTCGCGGCCCTCGAACAGGCAAAGCCCGGCGACGGAATCCTGCTTGCCGGTTTCGGCCAGGGGTGCGACGCGCTCTACTTCAAGGTTACCGAGGCGATCACGAAACTCGCCCCGCGCGCGGGCGTCAAAGGGTCGCTGGCGAACAAGAAGACGATCGACAATTACATGAAATTCCTGAAATTCCGCGGCTTGATCGAGCCCGAGATGGGGATCCGGGCGGAGGCCCCGACCCAGACGGCGATGACGGTCCTCTGGCGGAAGCGCAAGATGCTCACCGGCCTCGTCGGCGGG
>CAYSSF010000476.1:0-2137 GCA_964433455.1 uncultured Syntrophaceae bacterium | reverse complement strand
GAATAAAGACAGCGCCGCAAAGAAAATAGCCATCTCCAGCACATTGGCTAAAGGTGTTTCCCTGTTCATGATGGGCCTCATCCTGTTTGTGATGTATTTATCCTATGATTATATCCACATTCGCAGGGAACAGGCCGAACTGGAACGCTTGAAGCAGACGACGACGGAACAGAAGAAGCAAATCGATGGGCTCGTTACAAAGGTAGACGAGTTTGCCGTCAAAATGGACGTACTGCGCCAGTTTGACAAGAAAATTCGTATTATGGCCAATCTGGTCACGGGCAAGGATAAGGAACAACTCCTCGGCATCGGCGGTCCCGCGAGCGAGGAGAATCGCCTGCGCTCCGGCATCGCCGCCGACGACAAAGCGATGATCGTCGGGATCGGCCGTCAGGTGGACCGTCTGATGGATGATGCGTCCGCACGGGAAAAGAGTTTTACAGACCTCCTCGCTTATCTCAAAGAGAAGCAATCCCTTTTGGCCGCGACCCCTTCGCTGTGGCCCGTGGCGGGATGGGTAACTTCCGAATTCGGAAGGCGGTCATCCCCATTCGGCGGCGATAATGAATTTCACAAGGCGATCGATATCGCAACACGGATTGGAAAGCCAATCCAGGCGCCGGCCGATGGCATCGTTGTGGAAGTGGCCTTTCGTCACGACGTCGGACAGATGATCCGGATCGATCACGGTTACGGCATTGCGACATTCTACGGACATCTCTCCAAGACGGCTGTTCGTGAGGGGGCAACGGTTCGCAAAGGGGACCGGATCGGGTATGTAGGAAATACGGGTCGCAGCACCGGATCCCACCTTCACTACGCCGTCATGCTGAACGGCGTTCCGGTCAATCCAAGAAAGTATCTGAATTGAGGTGAGGGCTGGTTGACACGAAATGTCCGCCCTGTAGAGAACCGAATACACCGGTCATGGCGCCGGTTTTTTTTTAAGGCATATCGATGATCAATATCATTCTCAGGAAGATGTTTGGAAGCAAGAACGATAGGGAGATGAAGCGTCTCTCCCTGATTCTTCATGAGATCAATCAACTTGAGCCGGCGATGGCGGCGGCTACCGATGATGAACTCAGGGCGAAAACCCCTTATTTCCATGACAAACTGCAAAACGGTATCGAACTGGACGACATCCTCGTCGAGGCCTTTGCCGTCGTCCGCGAGGCGTCGAAGCGGACGCTTAAAATGAGACCCTTTGATGTTCAAATCCTCAGCGGGCTGGTCCTGCACGAGGGGAAGATCGCCGAGATGAAGACGGGCGAGGGGAAAACGCTGGCCGCAACGATGCCCCTCTACCTGAACGCGTTGATGGGGAAAGGTGTCCATCTTGTGACGGTGAATGACTATCTGGCCCAGAGGGATGCCGCGTGGATGGGGCCGATCTATGATTTTCTCGGCATGAAGGTCGGCGTCATCGTTCACGGGATGGATGATGAAGAGCGGCGCGCCGCCTATCATGCCGACATCACCTACGGGACCAACAACGAGTTTGGATTCGACTATCTCCGGGACAACATGAAGTTCAACCTCGATGAGTATGTACAGCGCGACTTCCATTATGCCATCGTGGACGAGGTGGACAGCATCCTGATCGATGAGGCGCGGACGCCGCTGATCATCTCCGGACCTTCCGATGAGTCGACCGACAAGTACAACCGGGTCAACCAGGTGATCCCGAATCTGCGCAAGGAGAAGGATTATACCGTCGAGGAGAAGAGCCGTACGGTCGTCCTGACGGAAGAGGGGGTGGCGAGGGTCGAGGGGTATCTCAAGGTTCAGAATCTCTATGAACCCCAGAACATCGATCTCCTCCATCATGTCAACCAGGCCCTCCGCGCGCACACCCTCTTCAAACGGGATGTCGACTACCTCGTCAAGGAGGGAAAGGTCATCATCGTCGATGAATTCACCGGCCGGGTGATGCCGGGAAGGCGTTACAGCGATGGCCTCCATCAGGCCCTCGAGGCGAAGGAGCGGGTCAAGGTCGAGCAGGAGAATCAAACCCTGGCGTCGATCACCTTTCAGAATTATTTCCGCATGTATGCAAAACTCGCGGGGATGACCGGTACGGCCGATACCGAGGCAGAAGAGTTCGGCAAGATATACAAGCTGGAGGTTCTTGTCC
>CAYSSF010000475.1:0-2139 GCA_964433455.1 uncultured Syntrophaceae bacterium | reverse complement strand
GGAAAGAGGCGGCGATGATCATCAGGATCATGGTGCTTTCCTTGATGGTCATATTGAGAATTTTGCGGTAGTCCTTGGACCCAAGTTTATAGATGGCCATGACCAGAAAGAGGGCCGCCACCGAACCCACACCGGCCGCCTCGCTCGGAGTCGCCCAGCCGCCGTAAAGGCTGCCCATGATGATGATAATCAGGAAAATGAACGGCACAACCCGGGTGATGGCCGACAACTTTTCCTTCCAGGAATATGTGACGGATTCGAAAAATTCTTTGCCTACGCCCCCGGCAACGCCGGTATTTGTCCGGTTGCGGACCATCTTACGCTTGGCCCACTGGGAATACAAGACTACCCAGATGCACATCATAATGGTGATCACGATCCCGGGGATGACTCCGGCCAGGAAAAGCTTGCCGATGGAGGTCTGGGTGGCGATGCCGTAGATGATCATGGTGACGCTGGGCGGAATGAGAATTCCCAGAGTCCCGCCGGCCACAATGCAACCGGTAGCCAGAGAATCCGGGTATCCACGTTTGCGCATCTCCGGGATGCCCATTGTGCCGATGGCGGCGGCCGTGGCCGGGCTTGACCCGCAGAGGGCAGAGAAGATGGCGCAGGAAACGATGTTGCTTATGGCCAGCCCCCCGGGAAGACGATGGAGCCAGCGGTGCAGGCCTTCGTAAAGATCTTCTCCCGATTTGGTTGAGGCGATGATGGACCCCATAAAGATGAACAGCGGGATTGCCAAAAGGCCGAAGTCATTGAGCCCGTCGTACATCGTGTTGGCGATCAGGTCGAATTGGTAGCTGTCCATAAACAGCAGCATAAAAAGCGCGGAAGGAACGCCCAGGGCAAAGGCAATGGGCATCCCGCTTAAAAGGAAAAGGAGGGAAACCAGGCCGACTATGATTCCCAGGGTATTAGGATCCATGGCTCTGCCCTCCTATCTTCTCGATATATTCGAAAATCAAAATGACATATTGGAGGGATAAAAGGGTCATGCCCAGGGGGAGAAAAAAGTATGGGACGGTAAGAGGCGGACCCCATAAGGATTCCGAACACCACCCCTTGGCGGTAGCTTCCCACCACATAACCCAGCCTTTCCAGGATAAAAGCATGCAGAAAGCAAGGGCGATCATCGAGGTGACCAGAGACAGCTTTTTGGTAAATTTCTTGGGCAAAAGCCTGGTTATCAGGTCGATATTGATGTGGGCACCGTCTTTCAGACCGTATGCCGCTCCCACGTAAGTGGCCATGACGGTCAGATAAACGGATGTTTCGATCTCCCATATGGTGGGTATTCTCAGGACATACCGGACAATCACCTCATAAGTGAGGATGAAGGCGGAAAGCACAATGGCTATGCTGCTCACATAATACAGAGTGCGGTTGAGCTTTTCGATCTTCTGCATTACCCGACGTAGAAAATTCATCGTCATCAAGCCTCCTTCATCGATTGACAAGGGGAGAACCCGACTCCCCTTGTCAATTCGATTATTGGTTGCGATCGTCTTTCGCTATCCCAGGTTATTTTACGTCCAGCGCCATTTCGAGAAGTTCTTTTCCGCCTTTCACCTTTTCGCTATATTCCTTCCATGCGGTATTCTTGGCTGCTTCCGCCCAGACTTTGAGCTCGTCCTGAGTCATGTCATGGACGACTACGCCTTTAGACTTGAACAGATTCGTCACATCGGTATCGTCTCTTATGGCCTCTTCCAGGACAAACTTCTCGAGTTCTTTTCCGACTTCCACTACGATCTTCTGCTGCTCAGGAGACAGTTTCTTCCAGGTGACCATGCTCATCATCAGAGGTTCTAACATATACCAGGTCGTAGTAATCCGCGGTGAAGTGTAGTACTTTACCTGTTCGTAGAGGCGATAGGATGCAAAGGAAGAAGAGGAAGTCATGCAGGCGTCAAGAACCCCGGTCTGCAGGGCGAAATAAATCTCGCTGGAAGGCATGCTGGAGATTCCGGCCCCGGATGCATTGAGCATATTCTCGAACATCTTTCCCGCAGCCCGGATTTTTACCCCTTGCATGTCCTCCGGTTTGATCAGAGGTTTGGCTTTGCCGGCCATGCCGCCACGGCACCAGGCCCAAGTGATGATCTTTATCCCGTTTTCTTCGCAAATTTTTTCGAT
>CAYSSF010000474.1:1462-2156 GCA_964433455.1 uncultured Syntrophaceae bacterium | reverse complement strand
AAATTTCTTGGCGATATTGAGCTTTTCCGGTTCGGTATATCCGGCCAGACGGGTGACCTCCATCCGGTCCTGAAGCGGCGCGGGGATGGTCTGCAAGACATTGGCCGTGGTGATGAACATGATATCGGAGAGGTCATAGTCAACCTCCAGATAATTGTCGTTAAAGGCGTTGTTCTGCTCCGGATCAAGCACCTCCAGCAGTGCGGACGAGGGATCCCCCCGGAAATCGGAACTCAGCTTGTCCACCTCGTCCAGGCAGAAAACGGGGTTGTTCGTACCGGCCTTTTTAAGCAACTGAATGATCTTGCCCGGCATGGCCCCGATGTAGGTCCGCCGGTGACCCCGGATTTCCGCTTCATCCCTGACGCCGCCCAAGCTAAGCCGAACGAATTTTCGATTGGTTGCACGGGCTACCGATTTCGCGATGGAGGTTTTTCCGACACCCGGCGGACCAACGAGACAGAGGATCGAACCCTTGTTCTTTTTTACGAGGGTCTGAACGGCCAGATATTCGATGATCCTCTCCTTGACCTGCTTGAGGCCGTAATGGTCCTCCTCCAGAATGACCTCCGACTCCTTCAGCGTGTGCTTGTTTTCCGTTTTTTCGGACCACGGCATATCGAGCAGCCAATCGATATAATTCCGGACCACCGTTGCCTCCGCGGACATCGGGGCCATCATCTGCATCTTTTTG
>CAYSSF010000474.1:0-1452 GCA_964433455.1 uncultured Syntrophaceae bacterium | reverse complement strand
CGTCCTTCTCCCCCATCTCTTTCTGGATCGCCCGCATCTGTTCGTTGAGGTAGTAGTCCTTCTGGGTCTTTTCCATCTGCTTCTTGACCCGTCTTTTGATCTTCTCCTCTACTTGAAGGATCTCGATCTCCGAGAGCATCAGTTCATAGATCGCCTCCATTCGCTCAGGGACGTGGGTAATTTCAATGATTCTCTGCTTATCTTCCAGTTTGGCGTTGATCTGGGAAATGACAACATCAGCCAGTTTCGAGGGATCGTCGATCGAAACGATGGTCCCGACCATCTCCAGATGCACCTTTTTGGTCATCTTGGCGTAGGCTTCAAAGGATTCCCTGATGCTTCTCATCAGCGCCTCGATACGGACATTTTCCGTTCCACCCGTCTCTTCCAACTCTGCTGCACGAATCAGGAAATAGTCTTCGGAGGGAAGATATTCACGGATGATGCCCCGTTTCTTCCCTTCGACCAGAACCTTGACCGTACCATCGGGCAGGCGCAGCAGTTGAATGATGATTCCGATCGTCCCGATTCGATAGATCTCATCCTCACCCGGATCATCCTTCTGCGCGGTTTTCTGCGCTACCATGAAGATCTCTTTTTCCTCCTTCATCGCGGATTCCAGTGCGGCGATCGATCTTTCCCTTCCCACAAAAAGAGGAACGATCATGTGGGGAAAGACCACCACGTCCCGAAGGGGCAGAAGGGGAATATCGATCATATCCGGATTCATCTCCCTGTTCTCCATTTTATCGAACATCATTTCCTCTTCCTGCTCTATTTCAAATTAAGCGATTTCAGACTTCTTTTCAAAAAGGAGGATCGGTTTTTCCTTGTTCATGACGACTTCCTCACTGATGACGCATTCCTTCACATCGTTGATCGACGGAAGCTCGTACATGATATCGAGCATCGTATTTTCCAGAATCGCGCGCAGACCGCGGGCGCCCGACTTGCGCTCCACGGAAAGTTTTGCGATGGCCCGACATGCGCCTTCGGTAAATTTCAGTTTTACGCCTTCCATTTCGAAAAGCTTCTGATATTGCCGGACAATGGCATCCTTGGGCTCCCCCAGGATGCGGATCAGATCTTCCTCGGTCAGTTCATTCAGCGTGGCAATCACCGGCAGACGGCCGATGAACTCGGGAATCAACCCGTATTTCAAGAGATCCTCGGGTTGCACTTCACTGAGCAGTTGGTCCGCTTTTTTCTCCCTCTTGCTGCGGATGTCCGCACCGAAACCCATCGCATTGAAACCGATCCTGCGGGCAATGATATCGTCGAGGCCGTTGAATGCCCCGCCGCAGATAAACAGAATATTGGCGGTGTCAACCTGGATAAATTCCTGCTGCGGATGCTTTCTTCCTCCCTTGGGGGGAATGTTGGCCGTCGTCCCTTCAATGATCTTGAGCAGGGCCTGTTGGACCCCCTCACCCGAAACATCCCGGGTGATCG
>CAYSSF010000473.1:0-2165 GCA_964433455.1 uncultured Syntrophaceae bacterium | reverse complement strand
GTTTGCCCTCGACCCGCTCTTCCACAGTCTTTTTGACGACCAGTTTTTCCCCTTTGTCCGAGTCGATGATATCGATATTTTTCTCGCCGAAGAGCATGATAATGTCATCGATCTGATCGGAAGAGATGATATCGGAGGGCAGCAGATCGTTGACGTCGTCGTAGGTCAGAAACCCCTTTTCCTCTCCCAGTGTAATCAACTTCTTGAATTCATCGGACTCGATTTCTTTTCCCATATCCGTCTCTCCCGGTATCCCGTTTAAAAAGTCCATCGACCATCCCTCTTCGGGCCGGCCGCTGCTGATCTAAAACCCGCATGACTTCAGGACAGCCCCTTCTCTTCTTGAAGGAGGCGATTCTTTTCTGCGACAAGGCGGTCATACAATCCCTGGTCTTTAACCCTCTCCGCCTCCTTGATCCGACGCGTCAGGATTTTGTCCCGCTCCCTGTTGGACCGCCCGCGAATCTTTCGGATCGTATCGGCCATGAGGCGATCGATCAGTTCCGCCGGATAGGGGCTTTCCCCCATCAACAGGTCCAGGAGCCGCGCCCTCACAGGCCCCTCTTTCAAGCCATTGACGATTGAAAACATGTCCGGTATCGCCCCGCCCTGTTTCTTCACGGCTGCCAGAAGCCTTTCTCCCAACGGCCTCAGCTCTTCCGACCTGAAGCCGGCCAGCGCTTCGGACGCCTCCGCCGCCGGAATCCGGTCCGGACATTCGATCATCATGTGGATCAGACTCAACTCCAGGTGATCCGGTTGGGGGCATGATCCGAATCGTGTCCCCTCGGGGCTCTTTTTCTCCGGGGCTACCGGCGGCGGCTGATGGGAAAGGACGCGCCCGACCTCCGCCTTCAGAACCTCCTGATCGACGTTCAGCGTCTCCGCCACCTTCTTGATAAAGAGGTTCCTCTCGACGGCATCCCCGATCCGGCAAAGGAAGGCTACGGCCTCCCTGAGCTTGTCCCGGTCCTCCTCCAGCGTCCCCCTCCCGCCGAGGATCTCTTCAATATAGTAATCGACCATCGGCTCGGCGCGGGCCACCAGCGCCTCCATCTTTTCGCGCCCCTGCGTGCGGACGAAATCGTCCGGATCACGGCCCTCGGGGAGGATGACCGCCTTCGCATGGACATTCCCTGCCAGAAACAGTTCCAGGCTTCTCGCGAGCGCCTTCCGGCCGGCCTCATCCGGGTCGAAGACCACCGCGACACGGGGAGCGTAACGGCGGAGCAGATCCACCTGGGACCGGGTCAGGGCGGTTCCCAGCGTGGCCACAACATTTTGAATGCCCGCGCCCCAGAGGGCGATCAGATCAAAATAGCCCTCGACCATCAGCGAAAAACCCGCCTGCCGGATCGCCTCCCGTGTCCGGGAAAGCCCGTAGAGGTTGTTTCCCTTCGTATAAATCGGCGACTCGGGGGAATTCATGTACTTGGGCTCGCCCACGCCGATGACCCGACCACCGAAAGCGATGACATGACCATCGACGTCCTCGATGGGAATCATCAGTCTCCCGCGGAACCGGTCGTAATATCCCCGCTCTCCCTCCCCCGCCCGCGGAATCGCCAGACCGGCCTGTTCGACGAGCTTCGGTGCAACCCTCTGTTTGTCCAGGAAATCGAGCAGGTTTTGCCATCCATCCGGGGCAAAGCCGAGTCGAAACGTGCGGACGGTCTCCGCTCCGATCCCCCGGTTCTGAAGATACGCCCTTGCCCCCTCTCCCACCGAAGACTGGAGCGCCCTCGCAAAATAGTCCGCGGCAAGCCCGTTGACCCGGCGAATCTCTTCTCCGAGGGTGCTGCGTTCTCGCTCCTCGCGGCTCAGAGGCCGATCGGCAATGACGACCCCTACCTTTCCCGCCAATTGGCGAACCGCCTCCGGAAAGGTCAGATGGTTCAGCTTCATCAGGAAAGAGACGCCGTTCCCCCCCTCGCTGCAGCCGAAGCAGTAGAACATCTGTTTATCGGGACTTACCGTAAAGGATGGGGTCTTCTCCCTGTGAAAGGGACAGAGCCCGAGATAATTTCTACCCGCCTTCTTCAGGGTCACATACTCCCCGATCAGTGAAACGATATCAGTCCGTCTCCGGACCTCTTCGATCTTATCCTCGGGAATCGAACCCTTCAAACGTCACGCCCCCTAATCCGACCTCAGAAAACAGACTT
>CAYSSF010000472.1:0-2180 GCA_964433455.1 uncultured Syntrophaceae bacterium | reverse complement strand
CCTTTGTCGTTAAACGGGGCCGGAACTCCCGGCCCTGGTAAAGGGGTCGCCCGACCCCGTTGAATTTTCAATCTATCCCTCCGGTGCCTGGCGGAAGACGGCGATTGCGCCGGTCCGGTTCATCTCCTCCACGCCGAACGGTTCAAAATACTTCAGGATCGCCGCAGTCTTGTCCTTGTTTGCCGTGATCTCCATGATCAGATAATCCTCGCTCATCGCGACGACCCGGCAGCCGAAGAGGTCGATCGCCCGGAGGATCTCCTGGCGGTTCTCCACCGTGAGCCGAAGGCTGATGAGCATCAGCTCGCGCTGGACAGCCGGGGCGCCGGTGAAATCGGTCACCGAGATGACATCGACCAGTTTGTCCAACTGCTTTTTGATCTTTTCGGTGAAGTCGCTCTCCGCCCGGCTGGTCAGAGTGATCCGGGAGAGCTCCGGGTTCGTCGTCTCGGCGACGCAGAGGCTCCGGATGTTGTAACCCCGGCTGCTGAAGACGCCGGCGATCCGCGACAAGACCCCCGGCTGGTTGTTCACGAGCAGCGATATGGTATGTTCTTTAACGGCCATATTCCTTTTTCCTTTCCTTTTTTACCCCTGATTTTGGCGATAGTCTTCGGGAAGGGAGTATTGGAGATTTTTTCGGGCACCATGCCACCGCAGCGGAGCGCCCGCCGGAAAACATGTTTGAGCGCCTTCGGGCGCGAGTTTGTTTTCCGGCAGCGAAGCGAGGATGTGCATGGTCGAAAAAAGATCCGCGACTCTCCCGAAGGCTATCGCCAAAATCCCCCTACTTTCCGCAGATCATCTCCACATTGGAGGCGCCCGGCGGGATGATCGGGTAGACGTAATTGTCCGGATCGACCATCGCTTCCACCATGTAGGGCCCCTCGGCGCCGCTCATCCGGGCGATCGCCTCCGCCGGGTCCTCGTCCACGGCTACCCGCTCTGCCGGGATGCCGAACCCCCGGGCCACCGCGACCAGGTCGACGCGGTCTCCGAGGTCGCTTGTCGTGAACCGCGCATCATAGAAGAGGTCCTGCATCTGCCGGATCATTCCGAGGTGGCCGTTGTTGATCACGACGATCTTGATCGGGAGACGATAGTAGGCAATCGTCGCCATCTCCTGGATGTTCATGTAAAAGCCTCCGTCGCCGCAGATCACGACCACATCCCGGTCGGGGGCGCCCACCTTGGCGCCGATCGCCGCAGGGACGGAGAAGCCCATGGTTCCCATGCCGCCGCTGGTGAGCAGGCTGCGCGGGGAGTGGCTCTGCCAGGTGCGGACCGTCCAGATCTGGTTGAGCCCCACGTCCGGAACGACAATCGTCTCCCCGGGCATCGCGGCCTGGATCTTCCGGATCAGGTTTCCCGCCTGGCCGCAGCCGCCGTCGATGAGCTTCTCTTCGAGGGATTGGCGGTCCGTTCGGATCCGTTCCATCCATGCCTCCCGCTTCCGGGGGACGACCAGCGGGACCAGCGCCGCAAGGGCCTCCTGGATATCCCCGACAAAGGGGAGGTCCACCTTGATGTTCTTTCCGATCGAGGTGGGGTCGATGTCGATCTGCGCGACCGTGGCCAGCGGCGCGAACTCCTCGACGACGGAGGTGCTCCGTTCCGTGAAGCGGGCGCCGAGGGCGAGGATGAAGTCGGACTGGTGGATCATCCGGTTGGCGAGCTCATTTCCGTGCGTCCCGATGAAGCCGAGGTTGAAGCCGTTTGCGGAGGAGACCGAGCCGATCCCCATCATCGTTGTCACGAAAGGCGCCTGCGCCCGCTGCACGAGTTCGCTCATCTGGGCGCAGGCGTCCCCCAGCTTGACCCCGCCGCCGATGATCAGGACCGGCCGTTCGCTCCGGTTCAGCGCCTGGGCGATCCGTTCGATCTGTTCCAGGTTGGCGATGTGTTTTGCAGCGGCAATCTGCGCCTTTTTCGGCTGGTCGCCGCAGCGGGCGCTCAGGATATCCTTCGGGATATCGACGAGGACCGGGCCCGGCCTGCCGGTGCTGGCGAGTTGGAAGGCCTGCCGGAGCGAGGAGGCGATCTGGTTCACGTCGCGCACCATGAAGCTGTGCTTCGTGATCGGCATCGTGATCCCGATGATGTCGGTCTCCTGAAACGCGTCCCGGCCCCAGAGGTCGCTGTTGACCTGGGCAGTGATGGCGACCAGCGGCGTCGAATCC
>CAYSSF010000471.1:0-2190 GCA_964433455.1 uncultured Syntrophaceae bacterium | reverse complement strand
TGATGAACAACGGGCGGATTTCCACGGAAAACTACATGATGGATAAAATCAAGATTCCGAGCAGAATGATGAGATCACGGCTGATGACGATCACCGTGAGCCATCCGGGAATCACGTGCAGGACCGAAAGCGTTATAAAGGTGCTGGCCAGCAGTGCCTTGTCGGCTATCGGATCCAGATAGGCCCCGAGCGCGGTTTGCTGGTTCAGGACCCGTGCGAGGAATCCATCGAGGGCGTCCGAAAGACCCGCGACGATAAACACCATCAGCGCCTTGAGGAAAGAACCCTGGATCAGCAGGATGACGACGACCGGCACGAGAATGATTCTCAGCAGCGTGATCAGATTCGGGATGTTCATGCCTCAACGCACCTGCCGGAATCAGAGTTCTCGATCTCTTGTCCTGTTCCACTCCACCCATTCATCGCGGTCTTCTTTTTCCGTGAAATCCCGCGGTTTATCCGGAACGCCATCCGAGCCGACCCTCACCTGCTGCATCGCCCTGATGATGACCGTCCACTCTTCCCTGCTCACGGTGTGCGGGCCGGGGACCGGTGTCGGCCCCGAAATCCGGGTCGGCGGTCCGATCGGTTCCGGTTTGTCCATGACCTTTCCGCCGCCGGTCACGTGAACCGTTCCATCATAAACGCGGACCAGGGCTGAACGGTCCTGGTCGACATTCACCCGAAAGACCGTCCCCCGGACCCCGGCAACCGCCGTGTCACAGGAGACCGCAAAGTTCCCCTTCGTCCCGACCGCTTTCGCGACATTGGCCCATGCCTTCCCGAGGGTAACGTGAACATTGACGTCCCTTGGGGCCGAACCACCGCCGGCCCCCATCCGGACCACCCTGAACTCGGAATTGCCGGCAAAGCGCAGGCGGCTGTGGTCGCCCAGGAGGAGCTCCATTTTCGCCCCCTCCTTCGTTCGCACGTGATCGCCCTCCTGCAGCGCATCATCGATTTTCAGGGAGGTCCAAGGCCCCTTCCCCTTCTCAAGAATTTCGGCGGAACCCTTCAGAAAACGGACGATAGCCGCACCTTTCCCGATATCCAACGTCGTGGCCCGTTTCGCATCCGCGGAGCGGAACCCGCAAAAGAAGAACAACGCTATCAGAAACAGTGTCTTGGCTTTCATTGCGGAAAACCCTCATGCCCCTTTTTTCAGTTTTTCGATCTCCTCGCGGATCACCCGTTCGGCAATATCGGGGATGATCTCGCGGGCTACCTTCTCTGCAATCTCCACCGCCCGCTTCATGATCTCGTCATGCAGTCCCGTATCGACGAGCGCCATTCTCGGTTTTCGCTCGACGACATCGACGAGATCATAGATGATTTCGGCTCTTCTCCGACCTTTTACGGGATCTTCTTCCTGGATTTCGGATGCGGCGTCGAGGATATCCACAAGGTCATGGATTCTGTCTTCCGGTTTCAACACACGCCCCTCGATCATCATGACCCGGTCCCTGTCTTCTCCGGATAAAACTTCTGCCACGTCCGTTCCCCCTCGCCTTACCGCCAAAACAGAGGACTCCTCTGCGGATCGCCCCCGGTCCGCAGTTCTCCATTTTGCCGCTGTCCGTTATCACAGCTCTGCCGGCAGTTCAAGAAAATAGTAAGAGCCGGTAAATGCGCCTTCGCGAAACCCCGGTTTCCTGCGCAATCCATTCCACCGTATCCCGCCGGGAGGGTTCTTCGCCTGCCTCCCTCCGCAGTTGTTCGCAAAGGCGGAGAATCTCCGCATCGGAACACTCCGGCGCCTCCTCGGATCGGCCCGCGACGATCAGGGTCACCTCCCCCCGGATCGTACCCTCTCCCAGCCGCTTGAGGAGATCACCTGCACTCCCGCGCAGAAACTCCTCATAAATCTTGGTCATCTCACGGGAGACAACCACCTCCCGGTCGCCCAGCGACGCCGCAATATCGTTCATCGACGCAAGCAGCCGGTGCGGTGATTCGTAAAAGATGAGCGTCCTTTTCTCCTCCCGAAGCGCGGTCAGCAACTGCCTCCGCCGCGTCGATTTGGACGGCAGAAAACCCAGGAACAGGAAGCTGTCCATCGGCAGACCGGAGACGCTGAGCGCGGCAATCAGGGCGGACGCCCCGGGGATCGGCGCCACCCGGATCCCGAGGGAAACGGCCTCCCGGACAAGGATGTAACCGGGATCGGAAATCCCCGGGGTTCCCGCATCC
>CAYSSF010000470.1:0-2196 GCA_964433455.1 uncultured Syntrophaceae bacterium | reverse complement strand
GCCTGATCTCGACGCCGCTGACCATCCGGGCGGAGGTCTACCTCCGGGTCCGGCACTGTCTCCTTTCCCGGTGCGATGATCCGGATGTGATCCGGAAGGTCTACTCCCATCCCCAGGCCCTTGCCCAGTGCCAGGTGTGGCTGCGGACCCACCTGCCCGGCGTCTCCCTCGTCGAGGTGGAAAGCACAGCCGGGGCGGCCCGCCGGGTGCGGGAAGACAACCGGGCGGCCGCCGTCGCGAGCGTTCTGGCCGCCGACACATACGGCCTCAACATCCTCGCGGAGGGGATCGAGGACAACCCCGCCAACACGACCCGCTTCCTCGTCATCGGGCCGCGCGCGGGGGAAAAAGGCGGGGGGATCACCGGCAGGGACAAGACATCCATCATCTTCGGAACGCCCCACGTACCGGGGGCTCTCCATCGATCCCTGGCGCCTTTCGCCAAAGCGGGAATCAGCCTCACGCGGATCGAATCCTGGCCGATGCGGGACAGGATGTGGGAATACCTCTTCTTTGCCGATTTCACCGGTCACATTGCCGAGGAAGGGACTCAGAAGTGCCTCAAAGATCTGGCGCACAGGACGGCCTTCCTCAAGGTCCTGGGGTCCTACCCCCGGGGAGAGGAACAGCCGTGACCTGCATGCCCATTGCCGGCGCGACGGCCGAAGCGGTCCCGGGGAATATCGAAACCTTTTGCCTCTTCGGAAACCCGGTCGCGCAGAGCCTCTCGCCGCTCATGCACAACGCGGCTTTCGCGAAGCTGGGGATGAAGGCCGTCTACACCGCTTGCCGGGTGACGGACGCGGCCGAGGTGGTCCGGATGGTGCGGGACCGCGGTATCCGGGGGGCGAGCATCACCATCCCCTTCAAGGAGACGGTGATGACCTTCCTGGACGAAGTGGAAAAAAGCGCCCGGGAGATCGGGGCGGTCAACACGATCGTCAACCGCGGCGGCCGGCTTTCGGGATACAACACGGACGGCGCCGGGCTGGTCCGCGACCTGGCGGAATGGCTCACAATCCGGGGAAAGCCCTTCATCGTTCTCGGCGCCGGCGGAGCGGCCCGGGCGGCCGTCTTCGCGCTCCTGCAGGGGGGAGGCATTCCTATCATCATCAACCGGACGCCCGGGAGGGCAGAGGCGCTGGCCGATCGTTTCGGTTGTCGCTGGGCCCCGCTTCCGGAGATCGGCCATCTGTACGCAGACTGTCTGATCAATACGACGCCGGTGGGGATGTTTCCGGACACGGACCGGAGGCCCCTGGAGGATAAATTCCTCGCGCATTTTCCGCATGTGATGGACATGATCTACAATCCCATCAAAACGCGGCTCCTGCTGGACGCCGAAGCGGCGGGATGCTCCGTTCGTTCCGGCGTCGGGATGTTCGTCCATCAGGGGGCGGAACAGATCCGTCTCTGGACGGGGTTGGAACCGCCGCGTAAGCACATGCGGCGGGCGGTCCTGGAAAGGCTGGGAGAAAATGGTGGAGATTAAACCGCTCGAACGTCTGGACGCCACGGTCCGGATCCCCGGTTCGAAGAGCTACACGCAACGGGCGATGGTCATCGCTGCCCTGGCGGAGGGGGAATCGCTCCTCAGGGAGGTCCTCCTCTCCGAGGACACCGGGGTTCTCGCCGAGGCGCTCCGCGACCTGGGCGCCGACATCCGGACGGCAGGGACGGAGATGATCATCCGCGGAAACGGGGGGAGGCTCGCCCGACCGGCGCGGGATATTCATCTGGGAAACAACGGCACAGCGATGCGCTTCCTCGCGGGGGTGGCCTCCCTTGGCATGGGACCGATCGTTCTGACGGGAGACCCCCGTCTCCGGGAAAGGCCGATGCAACCCCTTCTTTCCGCCCTTGCGACTCTCGGGATCGATATCCGCACAGCCGGAGACCGCGGCTATCCCCCGGTGACCATCCGGGGCGGCTCTCTCCGGGGCGGGGAGGTGGCCCTCAAGGACATCGAAAGCAGCCAGTATGTCTCCTCCCTCCTGATCGTCTCCCCCTTCGCCGAACGCGACTTGACCATCGTCCTGGAAGGGAAAATCCCCTCCCTCCCCTACGTGGCGCTCACCACGGAGACGATGGAGTCCTTCGGCGTGGCGGTCTTCACAGACGGCGCCGGCCGTTATGTCGTCAAAAGCGGGCAGCGCTACCGAGGACGGGAATACCGGGTCGAAGGGGACGTCTCCA
>CAYSSF010000469.1:0-2197 GCA_964433455.1 uncultured Syntrophaceae bacterium | reverse complement strand
ACCATCTCCCGGAGAGAGGCCAGCGCATGGCGCGGGTAGTCCGGAACCCCGGAGAGGCTCTTCCCCGCCTCATCCAGTCCGTATTTGAAATCGGGCAGGTAGATATCGACCATCCCGTCGATCAGGCGGATGATCTTTGCACGTTCATAACCGCCGCAGTTGAAGACGAATGGGATGCGCAGCCCCTTTTCCCGGGCGATTCCAAGCGCCGCCATGATTCCCGCAAGGTGGGGGGTCGGGGTGACCGGCTCGACGTTGTGGCAACCCAGCGCCTGGAGCTCCAGCATGATCCCGGCCAGTTCCAGGGCGCTGACCGGCCGTCCTGCGGGAGAGTGGCTGATCTGATAATTCTGGCAGTAGACGCACTGGAGATTACAGGAGGAGAAAAAGATCGTCCCCGCCCCGCGGCTTCCGGAAAGCGGCGGCTCCTCTCCGTGGTGGGGAATCGCCGAGCCGATGACCATTCCCGCAGCGAGACGGCAGAATCCCTTATCGCCGGCGATCCGGTCCTTCCGGCACATCCACGGGCAGAGGACGCACCGTTTCAGGCTCTTCTTCAGCCATCCGATTCGGCGGGCGATTTCCACGTTCTGCATGCAATCCCTCTTCCGATAAAGAAGCCTTCAAAGCCTTTCGACCACATCCTGCAGCCGGCCGCCGGCGATCAGCTCCAGGAATTCCTCGCCGAGCGACGCCGACAGCGCCACCGTCCGCCGCCAGTTCGCGATTCGCGTCACCGGATCGTCCATGAAGGTCTCAAAATCGCCGCGGTCCGGGATTCGGCCGTCCGGCAGACCTTCGACGAAATCCTCCGATGGATAGACCATCACGACGAAATCGAGAAGACCTTCCGGCGGGCGGCGCCTTTTGAGCCCCTTGTCCATCCAGCCGGGTATGATCCGCTCCTGGTGGTGAAAAAAGAGGGTCAGACCGCCGCTTCGCGTCCGGTAATCCTGGTTGATGTGATAGTCGATCAACCCCCCGTCCCGGTAGACGCCGTCAGGGGCGCCGAAGATGTCCCGAACGCCGGCGACGGCGAGGGGGATCGCACCGGAGGCGACCACGGCGGCCTTGAAATTGACCTCGGAGAGGGGGAAAAAGCGGCCGCGGAACCCCTTCCGCAGGCAGAAGTCGGGCGGCTGGACGCCGTAATAGAAGACGACACGCTCGGCAAAGCGGTGCACCAGCGACGGATGAAGGGCATTGGCCACAAAGCCGAGGATGAAACCGGCCTTTTGCACCCAGGGCCGATCGGAGGCGGTAAGGTGTTTCGCGCGGGAGGTGAGGATTGCCAGGCGGTACTGCTTGCTGGCCAGCGCGAATGGAAGGGCATCGTCGGCGATATAGCTGTCGATGATCGCGTTCAGGGATCGGAGAACCGTCTCCGGAGTGTCCTTTCGCCCGTAGGTGGCGCTGATGTATGCCTCCATCAGCGCGCGGTAGCTCTGCTCCGCCTCCGGCTGGAGCCAGGCCGCGAAGCGCCAGGCGCCGGCGGAGGCGCCGACCAGCCAGACCGGCTGGCGTTTCCCGAGGGCGCCCTCCCGAATCAGGGTCAGATCAAAACCGCTTGCAACGAGCCAGCGGGGTCCGCCGGCCGGTCCGAAATAGGTCGTGATCAGGTCCAGGTTGAAACCGCCCGCGCGGATCAGTTCATAGGCCCGCTTGCCCGCCCGGATGCGGATATTTTCCCTGCCCATTCTTCCTCCGGCATAATCGCGTTCCGCTTGCAACCCTTTCGCCGAAAGATGCCGCCTCCGGAGGGGTTCATCCGTGCAACCGGCCCGTGCTAACGCGCAAATCATCTTGACACGACCCGACGCGTCTTGTACATTGTCGTCGCTTCTTCCGGCAGATGGGCGGTTCTTATACGACTATCGCCGGAATTGTCAACGCTTAATGTAGCTCGCGCACGGCGCCGGTTGCGGCGTCTGCATCCGAAACTCAAACGGGAATGGAAATCATGACGGAGATCGCATCACAGATGGCGGAGATGGGCCGACAGGCCAGAAGGGCATCCGCTGTCCTCGCCCGGACCTCCTCCGCCCTCAAGAACCAGGCGCTCATCGCGATGGCGGATGCCCTCGTCCGGAACGGGGATCTGCTGATCCGGGAAAATGGAAAGGATCTTGCACACGCCCGCGGGATCGGCCTCTCACAGGCGATGATCGACCGTCTGACGCTCACCGAAACCATCATC
>CAYSSF010000468.1:0-2199 GCA_964433455.1 uncultured Syntrophaceae bacterium | reverse complement strand
CCTCCCTCCGGGCCGCCGCGACCGAGGCGGAAGAGAGGATCGCGACGCTCCGCAGGGAGGTCGCCGAAGGGGCGCAAGCGCTCGAAGAGCTCCGGCGGATGGACCGGACCTGCAGGCTCGCGCTGGAGGAGAAAAAGGTCCGGTACATCGATATCGTCGCCGAAAAGGCGAAGCTGAAAAACATGGTCGCCGGTCTTGCCCGGATGGTCGAAGACTTCGGAAAGCGGGAGGCGCGGGAGGTCCGGGAGATCGACGAAACCGGGAAGCGGTCGGCGGAGCTCCGCCGCACGCTGGAAAATCTCCGCTCCGGGCTTGCCGTCGACGAGAAGGCCTTTGCGGAATTCGGACAGCGGCGGGAGGAGATCGCCGGCGAGTTGGAACGCGCCCGCGGAGAGATGGCGGAGGCCGACGAAAAGATCGCCCGACTCCGCGAAGAGAACAGCCGGAAGACGTCGAGACTCGCCTCGCTCCGGGAATTCGAAGAGAGCTACGCCGGATGCAACGAGGGGGTGAAGTCCCTGATGACCGGCGGCAACGGGTCCGGACGCACAGGTCTCTCCCGTGAGCTCTTTCTGGGCCTGGTCGCCGACCACATCCGCGTCCCGAGGGAGTATGAAACGGCCGTCGAGGCGGTCCTCGGGGAGAAGCTCCAGTACGTCGTCGTGAAGGATCAGACGGACGGCATCCGGGCCATCGACTACCTGAAAAGCGCCTCCCTCGGCAGGGGAAGCTTCGCCCCGCTGGAGGTCCGGCCCCACGCCTCCGGCGGCTCCCTCGCCGAGCACGGACATCTCCGGGAGGCGGTCCCGCTGATCGAACGGATCACGGTCAGGGAGGATTGCCGGGCCATCGTCAACGAACTGCTGGGCGACGTCCTGCTGATCCCCAACCTCGGGAGCGGCATTTCCCTCTGGCGGCAGAACGGCTTCTGCGGCACCTTCGTCACACCCGAGGGGGACATCATCAGCCCGAGCGGCATCCTGACGGGCGGAAGCGGCAACGGCAGCGACCGGAGCCTGCTGCGCAACCGCCGTGAAATCGCCGAGCTTGCCGAAGAGGTTGCAAAGCTTCAGGCCGAACTCCAGGAGGAGCAGGAAAGCCGGAAAAAAGCCGCATCCCTGGTCGCCCAGTGGGACGAGGATCTCCTCCGGCTCCGTTCCCAACTCCACCTCACGGAACTCCGGATCAACGGCCTCCGAAAGGATGTCGAACGGTACGAAGGCGAATCGCGTCAGGTCGGGGAACGGCTCAAGGCCCTCCATTTCAATCGGGAAAACCTCGCAGCGGAGGCCGCCGAAGCCCGGGACAAGATCGCGCGGCACGAGGCGGAGATGAAGACCGTCGAAGACAAAGAGGCGGCGCTCAACTCCGCGATGGCCGGCGACCGCGAGCGGGGGGATGCGATCCGGGCTGATCTGGAAGAGCGTGAGCAGGCCCTCACCGAACGGAAGGTCCGCCTCGCCTCGCTCGAAGAAAAGCGGGATGCCGACCGGAGGACGCTGACGCGCCTGGAAGCCTCGCTGGTCGACCACTCCCGCGAGATCGCCGCCCGGAAGGCCGACGCGGAGAGCTGCGAACGCGAAGCGCAGGCGCTTGCCCTTCAGATCGCCGACGACGAAGAGGCGCTCCAGGACCTCTACACCGAATGCGAAACCATCGAGAAAACCCTCCTGGGAAAACGCGACGCCCAGCAGCGGCAGGAGGCCCTCCTCCGCGCACGGGAGGCGGAGATCCGGGAGATCAAGAAGCTCCTCGACGGACAGCTCCGCGAAGGGACCGAACTGGAGGTCGCCGTCCGGGAGATCGCGCTGCAGATCGAGAATCTCCGGAGGAACATCCAGGAGAAGTACGGCGCGGACCTCGCGCAGCTCCTGCCGGACTTCCGTCCGCTCGAAGAGGAGCGCTTGACGGAGCTTGTCAACCGGCTCGAAAAAGAGCGGCAGGCGGTCGAGAATTTCGGCGAGGTCAACCTCCTCGCCCTTTCCGAGCACGAAGAGCTGAAGACCCGCTTCGACTTTCTCACCGGCCAGATCGCCGACCTGAACGCATCGCTGGATACGCTCCAGAAGACGATCACCCGGATCAACACCGTCTCCCGGCAGCGGTTCGCCGAAACCTTCGCGGGGGTCAACCGGTGTTTCCAGCAGGTCTTCTCCCGCCTCTTCCCCGGCGGCCGGGCCGAGCTCAGCCTGACCGACG
>CAYSSF010000467.1:0-2204 GCA_964433455.1 uncultured Syntrophaceae bacterium | reverse complement strand
GATATCGATCCGGTCGGCGCCTGCGTCGGCATGCGGGGGACGCGCGTCCAGAGTGTGGTCCAGGAGCTCCGGGGCGAGAAAATCGATATCGTCCCCTATTCCGAAGATCAGGCCAAGTATGTCTGCAGCGCCCTTTCTCCGGCGAAGGTGAACCGCGTCTTCGTCGACGAGGAAAACAGGGCGATGGAGGTCATCGTTCCCGATGATCAACTCTCCCTGGCCATTGGCAAAAACGGGCAGAATGTTAGGCTGGCCGTGAAATTGACCGGCTGGAAGATCGACGTCAAAAGCGAATCCACAGCCGCCGCGAAGGCGGACGAGGGGTACAAGGCCCTGATGAAAATTCCGGGGATCGGCGATGCGACTGCGGATCGGTTGTTCAAGGCGGGGTTGAAAAGTCTGGCCATGCTGGCAGCAGCGGATTCCGAACAACTGGCGGCGATTCCGGGCGTGGGCGAGAAGACCGCCGCGGTCTGGATCCAGGAGGCGGGAAAGATGATCGACAAGGAAGCAGCCGATCTGAAAGTTTTACCTGCTTAGGGTGTTCTGGGAGCTGAACTTGGATAGGGGAGAGTGTTGGGCATGTCGAAAAAAAGAGTTTACGAGCTGGCGAAGGATTTGGGGCTGGAAAACCGGGAGTTGATCTCCCGCTTGGAAAAAATCGGTATTGCGGTCAAGTCCCACTCAAGCACGCTCGAAGACGGCGATATGGAGCGGATTCAGGCGGAACTGCTTGCTCCGCAAGTCCGCGAGGTGGTTGAACAGAGGATCAAGTCCACGGTAATCCGGCGGAGGGCGGTCCGCGTGCCGGTTGAGGAGAGCAAACCGGAGGAACTTCCCGCCGAGCCGGAGAAGGAAGTGCCGTCTGAAACTGCGCCGCCGATTCCGGATGCCGCTCCCGCAGAGGTCGTCGAAGAGACGGCTCCCGTGGAAGCCCCGGTGAGAACGTCGATCTATCGGGATGCGCCTGCAGGGGCGTCCGTTCGAAAGCCGCTGGCGCGCCCGGAACTCCTGCAGCCGGTTCCTCCACCGCCGCCATCCGCATCGATTCCTGATACCGGCGAGGCGCACCCGACACCGGCGGCCGCGCCGGTGGAGCCGACAACGAAGACCGCGACCGTCGAGCCGGGTCCCGTAACCGTTTCAAAAGCCCCTGAGCCGGAGAGAAAACCTCTGTTGGTCCAGCCTCCGGAATCACGCGAAATCAGGCGCCCGTCCCCGGAGCAGCAAAAGAGGCCGCCGATGGCGCCGGAAGCGCCAAGACCGCTGCCGGGGGGACGGAAGGAATTTCCCCGAAGGGCGGATCTGAAGATCGTCAAGGATGTCGGGGGCGCCGGGGCAGCCGGGGTAGCCGTTCCGCTTCCTTCCCGTGCGGAAAAGTCCGGCCGGCAGCCGGAGGCGGAGAAACCGCGAAAGAAGGGGGCAAAGCCGCCCGTTGAAGTTCTGATGGGAGAGGCGGCGCCTCCGCGTAAAAAGGCCTTCATCAAGAAACTGGTTGACCGAAAGGGCCGGTCGATCGAGGTGGATCGCGACGATCGTTCTACGAAGTGGCGCGAAGAGAAGAAGGCGGCGCCGGTCAAGATGAAAAAGACCCAGATCACCACGCCGAAGGCAATCAAGAGAAGAATCCGGGTGGACGAGGCGATCAGCGTCGGGGAACTGGCCAAAAGGATGGGGACCAAGGCATCCGAGGTGATCAACAAGCTGATGGCCATGGGCCTGATGGTGACCATCAACCAGGCGATCGATTGCGATACCGCCACGCTGATTGCCGCCGATTTCGGCTACCAGGTGGAAGCGGCGCAGGCTGAACGTGACGAGACCCTGCAGAGAACCGAAGATACTCCGGAGAATCTGAAGCCAAGGGCGCCGGTGGTGACCATTATGGGTCACGTGGATCACGGAAAGACGTCTCTGCTGGATGCGATCCGTGAGACCAACGTGATCGGCGGCGAGGCGGGCGGGATTACCCAGGCGATCGGCGCCTATCATGTCCACCTCAGGGGGAGGGATATCGTCTTCCTCGATACGCCGGGCCATGAGGCCTTCACGGCGATGAGGGCAAGGGGCGCGAAGGTTACCGATATCGTCGTGCTGGTCGTTGCCGCCGACGACGGCGTCATGGGACAGACGGTAGAGGCGATCAACCATGCCCAGGTGGCCGGGGTGCCCATCATCGTGGCCATCAACAAGATCGACAAGCC
>CAYSSF010000466.1:0-2218 GCA_964433455.1 uncultured Syntrophaceae bacterium | reverse complement strand
TCCGGATCTGTGAGGGCTGCGCACCGAAAGGTGCGCGGCTACTCGACCGTTTTGCAGGGGGTGATTATGCCAAGTCCTTGTTTGGCGCAGGCGGATTCAGGAGCTCCTGGATGGCTGCCTGGAGATCCGTCAGGGTCTGGTTGAAGGGGGCTTTCTCCTCCTCGGTCCAGGCCGTGGTGTCAAGGTCGCGCAGCTTGGCGACCGCTTTGCCCAGCCACGCGGCGACGTCGGCCGCGGTCTCCGGCCCTTTTTCCTGCTTGGTTCGGCCTTCCGCGGCCTTCTTCGCCTTTTCCTGGTACTTCTCGTAGGCGGTTTGCATCCCCCTCACCTGCTTCTTCCGGGCGATCTCGATGAGGACGGATTTGGCGATCTTCCGGTCTCCCCGGCATTCGTCGCGAATCTCCACGGGCAGGCGGTTGATCAGCATGATGTCGGAGATCGTGGTGCGCGCCTTGCCGATCACGTCGCTCAACTGCTCGTCGGTGTACTTCTGTTCCTCCTTGAGGCGCTGGAGCGCTTCGGCCTCTTCGACCGCCGTGAGATCCTGGCGCAGGAGGTTCTCCACCAGGGCGATCTCGGCGGAGTTTCCTTCCACGCAGACGCCCGGGACGGTGGCAAGGCCGACCTGCCGGGCCGCCGCGAAGCGCCGCTCGCCGGCAACGATGAAAATCAAGTTCTGAGTGCTGAGTGCTGAGGACTGAGCAGTAGCAGGGGCTACACGGAAGAGGATGGGCTGGATGATCCCGTAGGTCCTGACCGATGCGGTCAGTTCTTCCAGGGCTTCGGGATCCATGGATTTACGCGGTTGGTTGGGGTCCGGTTTCAGCTCCGTGATCGGCAAATCGTACAACTTGCCCTTTTCGTATGCCGCGGTCGTCTCTGCCATGCGCCTTCTCCTTTCCTGGTGAAAACAAGTGCTGAGGACTGAGTGCTGAGTGCTGAGTTGACCATGGGGTCAGGTCTTGCATTTTAGCGTTTTTGCTGGGGTATCATTTCACAAAGTATCCGCCTGTCTTGGCGGCGCCCCGGAAAACTATCCTGCCCTCCTCCCGCAGATGTCTGATCCACCGCTCTATGGATTTGGCAGGCGCCTGCAACTTCGCGGAGAGTTCTGGAATTCTCAAGCCGGGGTTTTCCCGGATGCAAGCCAGAAGCGCGTTTACTCCCTCACTTACTCCCTCACCGACTCTCCTGCGCAAGCGGAACACGGCCAGGAATCCATCCGTGACTTCTTCGACATGGAAATCCACCTCGGGGTAAGATTCCAGTTCCTTCCGGATGCGGATGAAACCGCTGCCGTATTTCTCTATGTTTTTCGTCAAATAAAAGGCCTCGGCGACCAACTTGTTACGCAGATGTGACTGGTAGTGATCGGTCTTGAGGTCTTCAATGGTGAGCCCGCCGTAGAGGCGTCCAGGGCTGAAGAACATGATCTGATCGTCAAAGATCTTGATCTGGATATCGGAGGGATTGGCATAGTCCCGGTGAACGACGGCATTGAGCAGCGTTTCCCGCAACGCCGGCAGCGGGTAGGCGAAACGTTCCTTGCGCTGAAGCCCGCCGTCAAACTCAAAAGCGACGGTGATGTGCGAAACGATCAATTTCATCGCCTGCTCTACTGCCTCAAACAGGGTGTCGGTGATCTGGCGATCATCGATGATCACGGCCGGGGTCTTGAATCGCCCGATGTGGATATGGTGCCGCAAAGGATTTTCCGAAAAAAGCAGCAGCGCCGCCCAGGTCGGCCGCCCGCAAGCGATATATTTGAGCTTTTCCAGGGCGAAAAGAGGCGATTCTTCAAGGGTGAAACGTCCCGACCGGTTGACCTGATCGATGAAGCGCTCGATCTTGGGAAGGGACAGGGCGTCCAGAGACTCACGAGGGGCCTCATAGGAATCCCATGAAAGCTGGAGCGACTGCATGTAGAGATCGGTGATCTCGCTGAGACGGAGTTGGTGGTTGGCGGCCGCGACCCGCTTGAAATATCGTCCTTTTGTGCTGATCGGCTTGACCGGGTATTCATCGACTTCAATGGCCACAACGGTCCGTCCCTCGACCTGAAAGGCGTCGATATCGGGAATGATAGCCGGGCCTGTAGCCGACTTGATCTGCCCCAGCCAGTCGTTGAGCGTCTCCTTGCCGAGGGTTACCCCGCGAACAGAACTCTCATGATTTCACCAATGTTTTCTGCCCACTTGCCGGGAATGTATTGCTCGCC
>CAYSSF010000465.1:0-2224 GCA_964433455.1 uncultured Syntrophaceae bacterium | reverse complement strand
CCAACTGATCGAGGTTGGGGCCCAGCACCTTGATCCCCACGGGCGTCCGGATGCCCGTCGACCTTTACGCCGGCCTCTTCCGGCGTGATGCGCCCCTTTTTGATCTCCTCCACGTAATGATCGATCAACCCGGTGAAACCATGCTGTGCCCACAGAGGGTGGTGATCTTCAGGTGGTCCTCGCTGGGAAGGAGTTCCGTCTTGCCCCAGACGCCGAGGGAAAAGAGGATCGTATGGGGCTTCAGCCCCACCCGTTTGCAGATGTCAAAAAGATCTTCCGTAAGGCCGCTGGCAACGACCGAAAGGCCGAGATCCTGCTCCTTGAATTCCTGCAGAACCTGTTCCACCTTCTCCTTGTCGGTAAATACTGACATGAAGCCGTTCAACTCCGGTTTTTCCATGATCCGGTCGTACTCGCACCCCTGCGATGTGCTGCCGGTCGCGGTTCGGCCAATGCCGGCAGGCCCGTGCCTGTGGACAATGTCAGCCAGGATCTTCGTTTTTCTGATCGTTTCCCCTTTGGTTTCCTCATCGATATCATCCAGCCCACCCGCAGGGCGGACAAAAACAACATAATCCCGCTTGAGATCCTCTTTCGTTCCAAACCGATGCGCCGAGTGACTCATGCTAACGCTCCTTTTCCTTATTCCTCACGGAGAGGTTTCCCCATGCCGAGATTCATTTTTGCATTGTGCCTGACCTGAAGCCCCATTTTCCGGAGGGTCGGCTCGATCGGGGAAATGAAGCCCTCTTCCATCCGGGTCACCAGACCCAGGCTGAAGACCGTATCGAGTTCGTCTATTTATCGTCGGATCCTTTCTGGAAGAGCGGAAACTGGTGCGCGAGTTCGGCGACCAATACCGGGAATACCAGCAGACCGTCTCCATGCTTTTCCCCTGGCGATGGCTAAAATCGAAGTTGCAGGGTCGAATCAGATAGCAGGTCAAATCCGACCTCCGGACCTGCCTCTCCGCGAATAAGCGACGCCTATGATCCGTCCTGAGAGACGCACAATTTTGGGGATCTTTTTTCAATACATCGAACTTTCGAAGGCCGAACCTCCGGAAATGCAATAAAAATTGGTTATCTTCGATTTTCCATGTTTGTAAATTGCTATATTCACTAATATAAAGCAGTATTGAACAGGCTTAATTAATATTTCTGTACAATTCATGTATAAAAGAGCATTCTTTTCGTTAAGATTATTTATGGGCCAATCCTCATAAATATGCGGAGCATAAGGAACCCATGAGATTCTTTCGCTCAAGATGGCTACAGAGAATATTGCCTTTCCTATTGCTGGTCTTGCTGAACGCAAGTTCCTTTGGTTTTATTGTACAACAGGGGGAAGTGAAACACGATTTTGTCATTCATTCCCCGCAGTTCCTTCCCGAGCTCTGCGGCTCCCTTCAGAAGATTCAGATCAACTATGGTCTTGATGCCACCCATGTTTCGACAATAACGCTTTTCACGAAGATCGTTTCAGAAAATTACATTCCGGGAACATCCTTTAATCCGGTTTCCGAAGATCTTCTCACCAATCCCGATCGAGGGCCTCCCCGCCTCATTACCATTCTGTAAAAATCTATTGGATAGAACTGGAGTAGCGCTCCTGAAGTTTCCCTTCCCACTTGGATCTCTCGGGCAGGTGGGTCGCAGATTTAATCTGGAATAGGGATACTGAATATGGGGACCTACTTTCTATTGATACATATCAACACAAATAATAATTCGAGAAAGGAGTTAATCATGGATAAACTCTTCAAATTGATAAGTATTCTATTCGTACTTTCTCTATTGGCCTTACCACTGGCCGGATGCACCGATGGTGCGTCGGTTCTAGTTCTGAAAGTCGACACGCCGAAGGATGGCACCACTGTTAATAAGTCTACCATAACGGTAAGCGGCCGTTTGGCTGGAACCCAAACTTCAGGGGCAAAGGTAAATGTTAATGGAGCAGACGTGCCGGTTAAGGACGACAAGTACTCCACCGATGTCACGCTGAACGAGGGGAAAAATGTCATAAATATCGATGCTACAAATGGATCGTTCAAGTTAAACGAGCAAGTGACCGTTACCTATGTCCCGGTTAAACCGTAGACTGGCACGGGGTGAGTGACCGCTTAATAGCCACTCACCCCGGTTTTGTAAAAAGTATGTATCCACGCGAATAATTGATAAGATATTGCTTTTGGCGGAAGAAGAATAAGCAGCAATGGACTTGT
>CAYSSF010000464.1:0-2230 GCA_964433455.1 uncultured Syntrophaceae bacterium | reverse complement strand
TGGACCATCATCGCCGGCTCGTTGATCCGGCCGCCCCTGCGGATGTTGGCGAGGAAGGCCTCATGGAACCGGAGGATGTTCTTCTCCTTCGCCCCCACCCCCGTCTCGATGGCCATCTGCCTGAGGACATCCATCATCCGGGCGATATCGACCTCGTTCGGGCAGCGGGTGATGCAGGTCTCGCAGGAGCAGCAGAGCCAGATCGTCGCGCTGTTGAGCACCGCTTCTTTCCTCCCCATCTGGATCATTTTGACAACCCGGTTGGGGTTGAACTCCATCGCAGAGGTCATCGGACAGCCGGCCGAGCACTTCCGGCAATGGTAACAGCGCTGGATGGGAACCCCGTTGATCTTCTCGTTCACTTCTTCCAGAAAACTCTTCATGGCGACTCCGTGTTTGACGATTTCACGCCTCAATTTTTTTAGCCGGCTCGAAGATAAAATTCTCCTTGTCGGTTTCCCGGTACGTGCCCAGCGGGGCCGGTTCATCCAGGGAAACACCGGCCCGGTGGCCGAACATATCGAAGGCATCCTTGTCCAGTTTTTTCAGGAACTTTCGCAGATCCACGCCCATCGGGCAGACCGCCGTACAGGAACCGCAGTCGACGCACCGCCCCACCATGTGGTACATCCGCATCAGCTGGAAGAGCTGGGTGTCGGAAGGATTGTCCCCGATGTCGACCCAGCGGGGCTGCGACTGATCGGCGAAGCAGATCCGGCAATAGCAGGAGGGGCATGCGTTCCGGCAGGCGCCGCAGCGGATGCACTTGGCCATCTCCTTCTCGAAATAGGCCCACCGCGCCTCGGGTGAGAGGTTCTCAAAGTCGGTGACAGGCCCGTACTCCATCTCGGCCTCGGCGACCGGCGGCATCGCCTCCCCGGTCTTGATGTCCTCGAGGACCGGATTGTTGAAGCGGCAGACCAGGCAGTTGTCGGCCAGAAGGGCCTTGAGATCCGCCTGATTCTCACCCTTCAGGGTCTTCACGACCACCTTCCCCGCGTCCAGCGACCCTTCCCGGATCTCCTCGCCGCCGGCGAGGGTGGCAAGCTTCTTTGCGTCAAGATATCCGCCGCAGGGAACGCCGAGGATGACGATCTCGTCCTTTCCGTACTGCTTTTCCTGCAACTGGATCACGAGCGAGCGGCTTGTGCAGCCCCGGGCGACGACGCCGACCACCTTTTTCGTTCGGGCTTCCGGTTTGACCCTTTTCTGCGCCTCATGGTGCTGGCCCAGCAGGTCGTGGACGAATTTGGCCAGATTCTGCACGCAGCAGGGATCCCAGACCAGCCGCTCCGCATCCTCCGGCGTCGTGATGAAGCAGGGGGTTGCGGTAAGCGGCAGGGTGCCCTTCTCGTACCCCACGACCACATCCACCTTCTTTTCGGCCAGCAGCCCCTTCGCCTCTTCCCGCAGCTTTTTCTCTACATTTTCCACTGTCGCTGATCCCTCATTCGGTAGTGTTGCATTAGATCATTTTGACGAGCTTTTTGGCCGGTCCGAGCGCCCGCACCGCGTCGGTGACCCCGCGGATCACCTGGGCGAACCGGTCTCCCTCGGAGGCGGAGACCCAGGTAAAGAGCGTCCGGTCCCCTTCCAGTCCGATGTAGCTGAGGAAACTCTTCAGTGCGGCGAACTTCCGGCGGGCCGTCAGGTTTCCGGTGATGTAGTGGCACTCGCCGGGGTGGCACCCGGAGACCAGCACCCCGTCCGCCCCCTCCTGCAGCGCCCGCAAGATGTAAAAGGGATTGATCCGCCCGGTGCAGGGGACCCGGATGATCCGTACGTTCGGCGGATACTGGATCCGGCTGATGCCGGCGAGATCCGCCCCGGCATAGGTGCACCAGTTGCAGACGATGGCGACGATCTTCGGTTCCCACCCCTTTGCCGACTCTTTGTCCGTCATAACCTTCTCCATTAATTCCGTTTCCATCCCGTCCGCCGGGGAAATCAGGGACAGCTCCCTATTTTTCCCGGGAAAATAGGGGAGCTGTCCCCCTATTTCTAATAGAGCGCGCCGATCTGCGCCAGGACCTCCTCGTTGTTGAAGCCGTTGAGATCCGCCGCGTTCATCCGGCAGGAGGCGGTGCAGACGCCGCACCCCTTGCAGAGAACGGTGTTGACCACAGCGCACCCCTCTTTCTCGTCCACCGCGATGGCGCTGAAGGGACAGTTGATCTCGCAGAGGCCGCAGGCCATGCAGCGCTCCTTGTTGACGTAGGCGGTCTTCCCT
>CAYSSF010000463.1:0-2240 GCA_964433455.1 uncultured Syntrophaceae bacterium | reverse complement strand
GTCATCATAAGCTCAAGGCCCTCCGCTCCGCATCCGAAAGAACCAACTCCTCCGCCAAGGAAGATCTCTGCATCCTCAAAAAACCGAAGATCCGAGGACTCGAAAACGCCGGGGTTCTCGCACAGATGGCCGTCATGGTCCTGCTCCTCAAGCGCATCTGCCGCTTCATCGTCAAGGTCACGCTTGCCATGAGAAAAATGTTCAGCAGCAACGCCCCGCCTCTAAGGCCCTTTCTCCCCGGTCCGGAGGTCCCAAAGTTTATCGCAAATCTGATCCAACGGGAATGAGCCGAAAGCGAGAAGGATCTCAAATCGCGCGTTCCAGTCTAAATTGATGGAATCCTTTTCTCTTTTTCCTGCCATCCTTCATCCTACCAGTCGATCCCGCCAGAAAATCATCCATCAGCACACCCGAAGGTCTTCCCTTCTTCTCAAAAAACGCTCCCGGCGCCGAACCTTTCTCCTCCTGATGCCGATGCCAACCCCTGAGGCGCCGAGGGGGGACACTCTTAAATCGCCTCCCAAATGTCATCTACAAAAACAAAGCGGACCCCGCCGCAACCAGTTTAATCTATTCGATTAACATTTGCATTGCATTGATATAATTACCTTTTCATAAAATAGAGCCGTTGTGCGAAGAATCCCCTTACAAATCTGGATCAGTAAAATATCGAGTCCAAGCAACGATATTCCCCGCGATATTCCCAAAAGACGTAATCGAAAATATGCTTTCCGCAGTCGCCGATTCATATTGCCAGCTTGCCACGCTGCCCTGCTTGCGACATACTGAACCTCGATCAGATACCGCTTGTAACGGCCACTGAACCAGGGAAACTTGGCAAGACTATCAACATCATATGTCACCCATTCTTCCAGACTTTGCGGCTGTCTAAAACCCAATTGAATGGATTTGTCAAAAAGCGGCGTGCCTGGGTAAGGTTTATAAATGGAAGGACCAAATATTGTTATTCCATCCCTTCTGCTCAACCGGTAAATTAGGCTGGCGGTAGTCTTAATATCGGCTGCGGTCTCATCTGGGAAACCGATCATAAAATGATAATTCACCTTGAACCCGAAATCAAGCGCCCTTGCATGGGCACTCAGTACATCCTTAACACGGATATCCTTGCAAATAAGTTGGAGAATCCTGTCCGAACCGCTCTCCACGCCAAAGGTCAGTTCCGCGCAACCGCTTTTTTTAATAAGAGACAAAAGCGCGTCATCATAATGTAGAAAAGTGTCTATCCTCATGTCTGCATGCCAGGCTACGTCAAGTTTTCGTTCAATCAACCCCGCAGCTATGGCTCGAATGCGCTCCTGGCTGACAAAGAAATTGTCTGATGTGAAATTTATAGCGTCAATGTGGTACCGATTCACCATATCAGCAATGGCGTCCAACACTTTCTCAGCGCTCATGCCGCGCCATCGTCTTGAATTGAATCTCAGGTTGTAGCAGAAGCCGCACCGATTCGGGCATCCCCTGTCGGTATTGAGATCCAGGCATTTCTTCCGATCACCCATAAAAGACCGCTTCTGGTTCGCATAATACTCAACATCCGCCAGTCTGTACTCAGGCAGCTTGAGTTTGTCCATTTCCAGAAAATGTTTTGTGGGCCGCGTACGTATGATTTCGCCGTTTCGTTTGTAAACAATGTTGCAAATTCCATCTATCAATAAATGATTTCTGATTGCTTCCGCGAGGTCCGCAAGCGTCATCTCGCCCTCTCCCATAACCACGATATCCACTGCCTCGTGTTTGAGAGTCTGCTCGGGAAGCAGACTGGGGTGCAGTCCGCCCCATACCACCGGCACCGATCTGATCCGTTTCACTGCGGTTGCAAAGTCAATTGCGCCTCTGATCTGATACCCGGTCATAACGCCAACACCGGCTAGAACGGTGGTTTCTTCCATTGCACTGCTTAGAACCTCTTCCCAGTTTTTTGTTGTTTCCGTATCTATGATTTTTACAGAAAAACCCCTCGCTGCAAGCTCTGAGGCAAGATAGAGCAGGCCTAATGGTGGGCGATGACTGGAAAGCGCCTCCGAATAGACTTCTATCGGACGAAATAAGATTACATCAGCCATTTTCCTTACCCTCTGAATTGAATGTTCTGTCGCACTGAGACATTGTTTCCGATAGGCAAGAGTATAAGCAGAATGGTTTTGTATGTCAATGAAGCATAGCTCCCGTAATCCACCACCAACTTTTGGATGGACGGGTTTTGGGTACTTTTGGGACTC
>CAYSSF010000462.1:0-2241 GCA_964433455.1 uncultured Syntrophaceae bacterium | reverse complement strand
AGGAAAGGCAATTCACTCTCATCTCGCAGCCTCCTTTTTTTCGCGGATCTCCATCGCTTCCCGCTCCTAATACTTGATCTGGAATCCCGCGAGAGCGTTGCGGGGTTCTTCTTCCGGCTCGCTCCCCGGGTCCAATAACGATTTCCGGTCCTGCTCGCACAGCGCCTCCAGCAACACCTTTTTCTCCCCTTCGATTTCACGGAAGCGCGCGTCGATCTGATCGATCCGCTCCATGGCGCTCTTTCTCTCCATCCCCCGCCGCGCCTTCTCCATTTCCAACGCGCTGATCCGCATGAACGCGCGGTATGGCTGCGAGATCTGGTCGACCCTGCCGGAATGCGTGTGGATATCCTTCACGGTGCGCTGCGGGATGCCCATGGGTTCACCTCTTTCCCTTTACCGGGTGGAGAACCTGTTTGCCTGGGAACGCGGTCCGGCGTCCGCAGACTTCAAGCATTACTTCGTTGATCTTCTGGGGCATGATGGATTCCCCGCCGCGGCTGACCTTCGCCGTCTCGAGGTTCAGCACGTCCCTGCAAACCCAATTGAAAACGGGATCTTCCATCCGCGCGTGCGCGTTCCGGCTGGCGATGACCTTGGCAATGGCGATCGAGGCCCGGATCGTGGGGCGGTGGTTGTTGACGCCGACGCCTCGCAGCTCCCTGATGATGTCCACGACGGGTTCCGCATCCTCCCTGGGAAGTCCGGACTTCGCCATGGCAATCCCGACCTCCGTCTCACGGTCGTAGTGTTCCAGTTTGATCGTGATCAACCGGTCCATGAGCGCGTCCTGGGTCTTGTGAGTACCCGCATACTCCTCCGGATTGGAGGTGAAGATGGCGCAGAACTTGGGGTGGACACCCAAATACCCCTCTCCCGTTTTTCGGAGCTCGGGCAAGTTGAGTATTTTCTCCGCCAGAACGCTCAGGAGGACGTTGTTGGCCTCCGGTCTTGAGCGGGTGAATTCATCGTAAATGAGGGTATAGCCCTTTTCGCACGCGGTGGTGAGGCGGTTGTCCACCCAGACGGTGTTCATTTCCTCTTCGGTTTTCAGAACGGAATGGATATAGTTGTCCACCAGCCTGCGTTTGCGATATCCCCCGTCGCGCCCCACCAGGTCGGAGCTGCCGAACTCGTCGTCCCCATGGATCAGCGCCACCGGTCGTCCCAGTTTCGCGGCAACGTGCATGGCCAATGTCGTTTTGCCAACCCCCGCGGGGCCGGAAAAATGAACGGCGTACCCCACGGAGAGGTACGTCAGCGCGCGCTCGGTCACATCCTCGACGAACGGGGTCGAGATGAAGCCCTCGCCGGGCGAAGGCCGAACGTTATCGCTCTCCGTCTGGACCCTGATCGTTGTCGATGACTCGGCGGCAAGATTGCGTTTGCTCATGTCCAAGGACTCCCTTCCGTCTCTCGCATGGTTACGACCACAAAATCAGGCGGCCCGGATCATCCACTTGGCGTTTCCGCTCGGCCGCGTTGCGCCCGAGGTCCCGCATCATCTGCTGACGGTCCCTGTGGCCGCCATGGATCTCGCCCACAAGGCGCATGAAATCGTCCGTGATTCTCCCCATGATCCGATTCCCTCCCTACCTGCCGTCTACGGTTACGCGGTCCCCCGCCGGGAGGACCATCGGACGGCCCTCCCGGCGGGAACTCGCTCTCCAGTGCGCGCTCCTTGCCCTTACGCCGGCGAGGCGGCGCTGGCGGTCAGGCCGATCGCCTCGGCGTACTTCAGGTACGTCTCCACCGACGCGATCACCACGCGAGCCTCGATCGACAGCAGCTCGATCCCAACCAAAGAAACCTTCACCCACGCGTCGATCACGATGCCCTTGTCCAGAATCCGATCCACAACCTCCGCCAAGCTGGAAGAATCCGTCGACTTCTGTACTTTTGCCATGACCTTCCCCCTTCTTTGATCCGGTTCTCCGGATTAGGTTGAAAAAACCGGTTTACAGCCCTTTTTCGGCGGCACCACGCTTTGCCGACCGTTTGAATATGGCTCGTCCAGAACCCGCTCCACCCCCCCACGCACGGCGGGCGCCCGCGAGGTCGCCGGCGAAGCCCTCGAGCAGCCCGCAGACCTTGTCCCCGACCCCTTTGGCGAAGTTCCGCAGCGCCTTCTTCTGGCACCTGGACATTTCGGCATGGGCGGCATGGAAACCGGCCTGCATCCCCTTCACTTGGCGTTTCCGCTCGGCCGCGTTGCGCCCGAGGTCCCGCATCATCTGCTGA
>CAYSSF010000461.1:0-2263 GCA_964433455.1 uncultured Syntrophaceae bacterium | reverse complement strand
ACTTGAACCCAGGATTGAAACGACCCTCCGGGATCGTCTCAATCCTTATTTGTTATGAGTTGTTTCTCAGTCGCTTATCCATATCCTGTCAAACTTCTTCTTGCCGTCGTTCCATATGAAATAGGAATTTGCGCTCTCGTACTTGAAAAAATCGATGCCAGGTCTTTCGAGGCGCAGTTTTTCCGGCTCACCTTTCTTGCACTCCCAATACCCTTTTCCACACGCCGTTTCATAAGTGCCTGGTTTGGTAAGCTCGATGCCGAATGTCTCTATCATTCTTTTGCCTTTGATAGTTTCCAGTAATAAAGGACCTGCTCTTTTCATAGAACTCACCGTGACAAAGAGGCCCATAGCATTTCCCTTGTCGCTCACCAAGAGAAGGGCAATATCTTCTTTTCCATCGCCGTCAAAGTCTGCCTTTACGACCAGGTAGCGGCCAGGGTCTTCGTCACGCCACGCTGTATCTTTCCCGAGCCTTGTAAGTAGCTTTCAACTGTTTCAGAAAGCGAACCGCCGCACGGTTGTATCGAATCCCAGGCCGGCGCCGATACAAATTCACGAAATGATATAGGAGTACCGACGCAGTTCGTCCGTAAGTACGGCCCTCCAGCTTGAGGAATTCCCAAGCTGCTTTTAGGAATACCTCGTAGGCATTCCAGGAATCAGATCTATAGACTGAGTTGGTGTGCTCGCGCATTTCCACGACCGACTTGGTCGCCTTGATTACTTCTTCGAAGAGAGCTGACCGCGTAACGTTATCGATTCGAACTGGACAATTCTCGATTTGGTCCGCCAACCAGCGACGGGCTACCTGTTCTCGTTCTTTGGATCCGTGGACCCACTTATGACACTCACCACACAGGCCAATGATATTGTCAGGAAAGTCTGACCCTCCTGTAGAGTGAAGAACGCCATGATGGAGATCCGCAGCGAGCTTCAGACAACCGGGAGACGTACATCGGAAGAAACAACGGAGAAGAACTTCCGACCTCGTCCCCTGAGACCATCGTTTCCTTATACGTGCCACTTTGGACGCTACCTTTCAATATCTCACATAATCTCACATAACGCCGCGCATAACCGGAACCGGCCTGTACGGACTATGTGGGACCGACTTCCTGTGTGGCCGGTTTCCGGTTCATGCGCTTGTTATGCTTCCGCTACTCGTCGGTGGGTTCGATACCATATTTTCGCTTGAACTCACGGTCACGGCACTTCTCGTGTTCGAGAGCACTCTCTAATTTGGAGATAAGGGCTTCCCCATCATCAATGGAGATTACGTATTGATGGGATGTTCGTACCCCGCGAAAGTGTTCTTCGATCTCACCGAGAAAATCGCGTAGTTTTTCCAGAGCGCCCTCGATGTCCGCTCGGCTAATAGTTGGAAGCGGATCTGGATGGTAATTCAGGGCTGTCGCTAAATCATCATGTGCGAGCAGCCGATTACGGATCTGCTTCACACGATCACAGTAATTCTGAATGTCCTGTAGTCTTGAACGCAATGTGCCCAGCAGCGGCGCATCTAAAGATGGTGCCAGCTGGTCCAGCAGATAGGCCAAGCTGGCATTCGGTTTACCAACAGATTTAGGAGGATCGTTTAGTCGGGCAATTGATAAGATGATATCGTGTCGAAGAATCCCCTCAAGCAGTCCGAAGAACATCGAGGCAGTCCATTTGAGTAGGTCAATACGTTCAGGTGATGTGCCATACAACGATCGATAGTTTTTCCAATTCATATGAAGGTGAGCTACATTTGTCCACAGCTCATGGAAAAGCTCACCCGTCCCTGACGGAAAGGAGGCAACAAACGCTGTTTTAACCTCGTTGGGTGTTGCATGTGTTCCCATACTGTCCTCCATTCAGCAAGCATAATGTTCTATATGTTTCCAGTAATGTCCGGTTAGGATTTTGCATAAGCGGTTAGGCTCATCTTCTACAGTTGCTAAAAAATAGTTCCGCTATTTCAGGCAGATGTCTCCCTTGAAAAAGTTCTTGGCACCACAGAACGTTCTTTGACAACCAAATAGAAGTCATGCCACCTCCCGGATCGTCGGCGGGATGGCGACGCCGACCGCCTGGAAGACCTTGCCGCAGGTTCCGAGGCATTCACTTCTTATGGCGAGCGTCTTGCCCCTGTCTTCAATCGTGATCTCCTGAAGGGCCTTGAGATCCCGCTTGATGTCGGCCCACTCGAAACAGTGACCAGCCTTCTCCAATCTGCGATCCAGCTCCTTCCGGATGACCAGGGCCAGGAAACTGCAAA
>CAYSSF010000460.1:0-2268 GCA_964433455.1 uncultured Syntrophaceae bacterium | reverse complement strand
AGACATCTGCCTGAAATAGCGGAACTATTTTTTAGCAACTGTAGAAGATGAGTTAGGTACACCGGCAAGGAAGCGGGAATAGCGGATCATGTGTGGACACTGGGGGATATAGTTAGGATGGTGGATTGATTACGCCATGCAAAATTCATTACCAAAAATCGGTTCATCCAACCTGCTTAACCACTCGGACGGTGTAAACTGTACCATCTTTTCTTCCCGTGGTGCCTTCCCGATAGCTATTTTATTAAGAAGAGATTGAAAATCACGCGAAAGAACTTTCCCGGCTTTCTCGGAAGCACTCATCACATACATCATTCTTATGGTTTTGTCGTGACACGCCGCTATATCCTGCTTGTTGTTCTCCCATCGTGAATATGTCTCTGGTTCTATGGAAAGAGCGGCAGCCATATCCTTGCTCATCATTTCAAGCTCCTTCCTTAAAAACTTGACTTCTGCGCCCGTTAAAAGCTCCTTTTTACAAACAATATTCTTCCCAATTAACAAATGAAGCTCATTAATACGCGGGATTTCGACAAACGTTTCTCCGCAAACGCACTTATATTGGAGAATTCCAATAAGATACACAAAATCCAGACCACTTTCCTTATATTGATAGGGTTGATCTTTAATAACACTTAAATCATTTCCACATTTCCAGCACTTTTCCATTTTATACACCCCCCAGCACGGTCACAATGATTAATCTATAGTTCTTAATGACAATCGCAATGACGGCACCTTTAACTCCTTCAAGATCCTCTCCATGAATATCGCAGCGATATTCTTCGTTACCTGTACATTCAAACTTTAATACTTTGCCTCTTCTTAAAATATGTTTAATATCACCCATTGCATAATTTCTTTCACCCATTCTTTCACCGACATGACCGGAAAGGATTATTCTTCCGTAATCCAAAATCTCGTGAATTCTCGACTCAAGCTCCTCGGTAGTGATCCCTTCCATGAACTACAGAGTAACGCATATTTCCCAGATGTCAACAAAAATAATTGACATTACGTCAAGTCCCATTCTTCTTATCGTCACTCAGCAACAAAACTTTAAATTTATTTTACCCCAAACTGACGCGCTACAAAGGGAGGAAGATCGTTTAAGCATTAAACGGACTTTGACCAAATGTACAATGATGCACCATTCAAGCAATGTCAATTTTTGACATGGTTACTGGAAGTCGATCCGAAAATATTTTCTTTTGGTCATTTCTTTGTCCCATCACAGGCAAGATACTCCCTAGGCCGCCCGCAGGGCTTACTATCCCCGATGATCCTCGTTCAGCCCAGATCCATGAACCACGACGGGAAAGGGTTTGAGAATAGAAAAAATATTCCCAAAAAACTCTTTAAAAATGGCGTCGCGCAAGTTTAGGAACCCACCCGGTTACGGATCATGAAGCCCTGAAGACTTAAGGCCCCCCCAGGGGGTTCGGGGGGCGCAGCCCCCTGATTGGAGTTTCCCCGTCCGTTTTCCTCTAATGTCGTCAACGAACCCGTCAACGAAATTTTCATTGACAGTCAACGAACCGTTTCAACGAAAATTATCAAATCAAGTATTCATAAGGGTTTCCGCCATCATAATTGTCAACGAATCCTGTCAATCGGTTATTGTTGATTTGCACCTCTTTAGAGTGCAACAATCAACGGAACAATCAGGGCACAAAGGACGAAATATCATAATCTCCTAATTGCCTTTGACCCTTCGGTGTGAATTTGCATATTCCTCTTTTTTCACTTTCGATTAAGCCGTCACTCTCCGCCTTGGTCTTGATCTTTGAAACAATCGATTTGTCGATATGTAGAATTTCGGGAACGTCCTTTTGCCGTGTCCCACTTCCGAGAAGAGCAACAACGATATTGGGATCAAAGGTCCGGTTCTCGGTTTTCCAAGTTACTGTTCCGTCTTCCTGATCCACAATGGAGAAGATGAAAGGTCGGATTCCGTCGCCACAAACACTTCTGCTTTTGGTAAATTCCACAACGAACCGGCAGTCGTCCGTCTGCTTGTAACCCGGAGGTTGACGTAAAGTGATAGAGGTATCAAGTGCGTCCTCGTGGGAGGAGGTCCCGCGTTGTGCGGTCTTTTTTACGTCCTTTCCGCTGTGATGAATCAGAATGACGGCGATCCCGAGAAAGCGGATTCTTAGAATAAATTGGTTTATCGGGTCCCAGTCCTGCTTTGAATTTTCATCTAAGCCAGGGGCCCGGGCGGCCACCCAAAATCCCCCATCTGTGGCCACTTCAAAATCCCCCACC
>CAYSSF010000459.1:1956-2306 GCA_964433455.1 uncultured Syntrophaceae bacterium | reverse complement strand
TGGATCTCGGTGTCTCAGGCGATGTCCGGGCGCTGCTGGTGGAGCTGAACCGCCTCGTCGGAGCCGAGCGGGGCGGCGAGGGGTTGCGCGGCCGGTTTCAGGGCTGGGTGGAGACCCTCCGGAAGGCCGATGTCGACGGAAAGACCTCTACGCAACCGCTCTGGACGAGCGAGGCCGTGCCGATCCATCCGCTCCGTCTTGCCCGGGAGATTGACGCCTTCATGGGCCGGGAGGAGGACATCGTGGTCGCCGACGGCGGCGACACCCAGATCTGGATGGGAATGACGCGGACGGTCCGGAGGGGCGGCCATTATTTCAATTCGGGCCTCTACGGATGCCTTGCGGTCGGG
>CAYSSF010000459.1:0-1946 GCA_964433455.1 uncultured Syntrophaceae bacterium | reverse complement strand
CCCGAAAGCCGCGTCCTCCTCGTCATCGGCGACGGCTCGGTCGGATTCAATTTCATGGAGTTTCACACGGCGATCCGCAGGGGGCTTCCGATCGTGGTCGTCGTCGCCAACGACCAGAGCTGGGGGATGATCGCCCACAGCCAGACGATCCGGTTGGGTCATTGCATCCCCGACGGGACCTGCCTCGGCCCCGTGGACTACCACCGCATGGTCGAGGCCCTGGGCGGTTTTGGAATGATGGTCGAGCGGCCGGAGGAGATCCGCCCTGCCCTGGAGGCGGCCTTCGCCTCGGGGAAGACCGCCTGCATCAACGTGATGGTGGATCCGACCGTGATCAGTCCCGGAAGCGTCGCGCTGGCCAACCTGGGCGGCTATCGCGCCGGATAACCGGCGGCATGAATGCAACCAATAACTCCCCCCCCCTGGCGGGGGAGGGGCAGGGTGGGCCGTCAAAGGGGGGGAACCTATTTGGAAGAGTTATGCAATTACTTCGTACAGCGAAGCGACTTCCCCCTTTGCGGGGAAGGGCTGGGGCAGGGGAGGGAGATATGATCGAATTCCATAAGATGAGCGGAAGCGGGAACGACTTTATCCTGATCGACAACCGGGACGGGTCGCTCGCCGTGGGGGATGTCGTCGCGTTCGTGAAGAGCGTCTGCGAACGGAAGGTGTCGGTCGGCGCGGACGGCCTGATCATCATCGAGCGGTCCGAGAAGGTCGATTTCCGGTGGCGGTTCTTCAATGCCGACGGCTCCGAGGTCGAGATGTGCGGGAACGGGGGCCGGTGCGCCGCCCGTTTCGCCTTTCTCAACGGAATCGCCGGTGAGAAGATGTCGTTCGAGACGGTGGCCGGGATCATCGACGCCGAGGTCCGTGGCGACGTGGTCAAACTTCGCCTGACCGATCCGCACAGCCTGGTCATGGACGATGAGATCCGGATCGAGAACATGACCCTTTTCGTCCACAGCATCAACACGGGCGTCCCGCACGTCGTCCATTTCGTCCGCGATCCCGACGACTTCGACGTCTTCAACACCGGCCGGGCGATCCGCCGTCATGAACATTACCGGCCCGCCGGGACGAACGCCAATTTTGCGACGGTTCTGGATATGCATACCCTCCGCGTCCGGACCTACGAGCGCGGCGTCGAGGATGAGACCCTGGCCTGCGGGACCGGCTCCGTCGCCGCCGCGCTGATCGCCGCACGCAAAGGGGTCGTCGAATCCCCGGTGGATGTCCGGGTGCAGGGCGGCGAGACGCTTCGGATCCACTTCACCCCGACCGAAAACGGCTTCGAGAAAGTTTATCTTGAAGGAACGGCCAAAGTGGTTTATCAAGGCAAACTTTGGGATGAAGCCTGGGTAAAGAAAGGAGAATGACGTTGCAGATTGCCGACCGTTTGACGAAGATCCCGCCCTACCTGTTCATGGAATTGAGGAAGAAGATCGCCAAGGCGAAGGCCGACGGCGTGGATGTGATCAGCCTTGCGATCGGCGATCCGGTCGACCCGACGCCCGACGCGATCATCGACGAGCTCTGCCGGACCGCGCGCGACCCGGAGAACCACCGCTATCCGACGGATGAGGAGAAGGGGATGTTCGCCTTCCGGCAGGAGGTCGCCCGCTGGTATCAGACCCGCTACGGCGTCACGCTCGACCCCGCGACCGAGGTCCTGGGGCTGATCGGCTCCAAGGAGGGGTGCCACCACTTCGTGATGGCTCGGGTCAATCCGGGCGACGTGGTGCTGATGACCGACCCCGGCTATCCCGCCTACCGGGCGAGCATCCTGATGGGGGGCGGAATCCCGTACAACGTCCCGATCCGTCCGGAAAACGCCTATCTTCCCGTCTTCGAGGAGATCCCGGCGGAGATCCGGGAAAAGGCAACCGGGATGTTCCTGAACTACCCGAACAACCCGACCGGCGCCTGCGCGACCCGGGAGTTCT
>CAYSSF010000458.1:0-2309 GCA_964433455.1 uncultured Syntrophaceae bacterium | reverse complement strand
AGAGCCGCGTCGTGACGCAGCAAGAGTTGGAGGAGCGTCTCGCCCGTCATCCTGAAGAAATCGAAAAATATCAAAACGTCGTCATGATCCAGTGCGTGGGCTCGCGTAATCCCGACCATCCCAATTGCAGCCGGATCTGTTGTTCCGTGGCCGTAAAAAATGCCCTGAAGATCAAAGAGCTTTCTCCCCGCACGGCCGTTACGGTCCTCTACCGGGACATCCGCACCTACGGTTTGATGGAATCTTACTATAAATTGGCGCGGGAAAGAGGCGTCCAATTCATTCCCTACGCCGCGGAGGCAAAACCGGAACTTTTCGCAGTGAACGGCGCTCTGGAGCTGAAGGTCAAAGACCTCATGGTCGGGGCAGAGACGGTCTTGGCCCCTGATCTCGTCGTCCTTTCCAGCGCCGTGATTCCCTATGACAATACCCAACTGGCAAAAATGCTCAAGATTCCCCTCACAGCGGATAAATTCTTCCTCGAAGCCCACATGAAACTCCGACCGGTGGATTTTGCAACGGACGGGATCTTTCTGGCCGGCATGGCCCATTTTCCCAAGACCATTAGCGAGACGATCGCCCAGGCCGGCGCCGCCGTGGCGCGCGCCACCGCCGCCATCGCCAAGGGCTACGTAACCATCCTCCCCACGATTTCCTTCGTAGATCAGAACCGGTGTATCGGTTGCGGCCTTTGCGAATCCCTCTGCCCCTTCAATGCCATCCGTGTTGTGGAGACCGAGAAAGGGAAAAAGTCCGAAACGATCGCCGCATCGTGCAAAGGCTGCGGCATCTGCAGTGCCAGTTGTCCGCAGCAGTCTGTCACCATCCGCCATTTTACGGACGAGGAATTCTTCGCCCAGATCGACGCATTGAATGAGGGAGAAAGTTCAGCGACGAACCATTGACGAGAGTGAAGCGGGTTAAACCATGAGCTTTGAGCCGAAGATCCTTTCCTTCCTGTGCAACTGGTGCGCTTACGCCGGCGCCGACCTGGCCGGTATCTCGCGCTTCCAGTACCCTCCGAACACCCGCGTCATCCGGGTGATGTGTTCCGGCAGGGTCGACCCTGCCTTTGTCCCCCGCGCCTTTCTTGCCGGTTTCGACGGGGTGATGATCCTCGGATGTCATCCCGGCGATTGCCATTACATCAGCGGCAACATCCAGGCGGAAAGAAAGATCACCCTTTTACGCAAACTCCTTTCCGATGAGGGCGTCGGCAGCGAGAGGCTCCTTCTCGACTGGGTTTCCGCCGGTGAGGGACAGCGTTTTGCCGAGCTGATCAGGGGGTTCACGGAACAGATCCGTTCCCTGGGGCCTTTTCCCAAAACGGAAGAGAATGAGGGAAAGTTGCGGGCGATTCGGACCTCTCTCGAAGGCGAAAAGATCCGCTGGATGGCGGGAAAGGCGCCGGAGCTGATGGAAAAGGAAAATGTCTACGGTGAACGCACGGATCCCGAAAGGGTCAGAGAGGTGCTGGAAACGACCCTTCGCGAGGAGCTGTGCAAGAACCGGATCATGGGATTTCTCGAAGCTGGGACAATGACCGCGAAGGAAATCAGCGACAAGCTCAACCTCTCCCTTAAAGAAACCCTTCCACATCTGGTTTCTCTGGTGGGAGAGGGGCGGATCGGTTTCGATACCTCGGAGGAGAGTCATTATCCGCGATATGTAAGAAGCTGATGATGGTTAGTGCCATTTCATCCCCGCCCGTTAGCGGAGGGGAGCTTCTTGGAAGGGATGTAATTTGCTCATGGAGTTATCCGACAGGACGACCAGCAAGGATCCGGCCAAACCAGTCGGGGCGGTCATGGTTGTGGGCGGCGGAATCGGAGGGATGCAGGCTTCGCTTGATTTGGCGGAATCGGGTTTTTTTGTCTATCTCGTAGACAACTCGCCGACCATCGGCGGGGTGATGTCCCAGCTCGACAAGACTTTTCCGACAAACGATTGCGCCATGTGCATCATGTCGCCCAAGCTTGTAGGTACCGGCAGCCATCGGAATATCCGGGTCATTACCCATGCCGAGGTAAAGGAAATCACCGGTCCCCCGGGTTCTTTCGAGGCTGTGATCGTCCGCCGGCCCCGGTATATTCGCGCCGATAAATGCACGGGATGCGGCGAGTGCGCCAAGCACTGCCCCGTCACCGCGATCGACAGCTATAATGAGGGAATGAGCAAACGGGCGGCGGTTTATCTCCGCTACCCGCAGGCCATCCCCAAGGTTTTTCTCATCGACAGGGACGTCTGCATCGGTTGCGGCCTCTGCGAAAGGGCGTGCCTCGCCGGCGCCGTCGATTACGGAGACAAGG
>CAYSSF010000457.1:0-2309 GCA_964433455.1 uncultured Syntrophaceae bacterium | reverse complement strand
CTCGACCGATTGGACAAACGCCGCCTTTTCCATGTTCTTCATGAAGCGGGCCACCGTACCGTTGTCCCGGGCCATCCCCTCGATGCGGAGCTGCTGCTCCGTTTGCGTAAGCTTTTCCAGCCATGCCTCCCGGGAAGGAACGAGCTGATTCAATTCATCCAGCATGCGGACAGGGAAAAGCCGGTTTTTCTCCAGGGAATTGATCACCCCCAGCTTCTGTTCCAGCTCTTTTTTGTCCCGCTTGTAACCTTCGATATCGCCAACCTTCTTGTCCAAGACGACAAGCTTGGCCTCCGCCTCCCGGATCTCCTTCTCCATGTTGCCGATGCTCATGGTGAAATAGAGATGTACGGCGAGAATGATCAGCAGAAAGAGCGCCAGCGTACCCGAAAGAATCATGATCTGGCGCTGCAGATTCTCCTTTTTTTCCTGTTCGCGATAGGGGAGAAGGTTGATTTTGATCATTGATCACCTATCTTCCGCAAGGCCAGACCCACGCCGACAGCGGCAATGGGACCGATGCGCTCCGCCGCCCCAGGTTCCAGAGCCTTTTTATCCAATTGGATATTCCTGAACGGATTCGCAATCTCCGTTTCGATCCCCAACCGCTGCCCCAAATCGGCAGCCATGCCGGGAATCATGCTCCCGCCGCCGGAAAGCAGAATCTTACCGATGTTTTCTGCGCCAAAGGTGGAGCGAAAATAGTCGATAGACCGTTCGATCTCGGAGCAGATCGGATCGGCATAGGCAATCAGCCCCTCGCGGTATGCCGCCCTGGCCTGTTCGTCGTCCCCGATCCCTTCGATCTTCGCCTTTTCCGCCTCCTCAAAAGGGATGCCGAGATTTGCGGCAAGGGCCTCGGTGACGGCGTTGCCGCCGAGCGTAAAATCACGCGTGAAGATCGATACCCCACCCTTCACCGCATTGAGGTTGGTTATGCTCGCCCCGATGTTGATCAGAACGGCCAGGTCGTTCTGATCGAACTCGTAATTTTCCTCGTACATCGTTTCAAGGGCAAAGGAATCGACGTCCATAATGACCGGGATCAGACCTGCCGCCTGGATGGCCTCCGTATAGCCTTCGACGATCTCCTTCTTGGCCGCGACGATGAGGACCTCCATCTGACTGGGGTTGTAGGGGTTTTCGCCGATGATCTGAAAATCGTAGTCCACTGCGGCCATATCGTCAAAGGGCAGATACTTTCCCGCTTCGTCATGGATGAGGCCGCGAAGTTCTTCCTCATCCATCTGCGCGAAGGTCGCCTTCTTGACGATCACGGCATGCCCTGAGACGGATGTGACGACCTTCCTGCTCTTGCAGCCGGAGTTTTTGTAGAGTTCTTTGATGGTTGCGGTCAGGGCTTCCGGTTCCGCCACGTTGCCGTCGACGATGACGCCTTTGGCCAGCGGAATCCGGGAAAAACGGGTAAGGATGCGACCTTTGGGGTGATCGTGTATCTCCACAAACTTGATGCAACTGGAACCGATGTCCAGTCCGGCAAGTTGCTTCCCTCCCGAAAACAATCCTTTGATATCGAACATGCGGTCACCGTCTTGAAATAGAAAGGTATCGATCCCGCCTCTCCAACGCGGACGTGGAATGCCTATTGCACCGAGCGGTAGACCAGATCCCCCTTCTTAACCATGCCCAGCCCGCTTCTCGCCATCATCTCGATATAGGAAAGATCATCTCTCAGCAGTGTGATATTTTTTTTCAGGGCGATGTTTTCGAGGGTGATCTCATGGTTGATCTTCTTCAAGGCCATCAATTTTTCCTTCATCCGGTAATTGTCGACAAGTCCTCTGTCCCCGAATGTAATCACGGCCCCCATGAGTAAAACAGAGATGGCGAGATATCTTCCTACCTTCATCCCTCGATACCCCTCAATTCAGGAATGACTTCAAAAGAAATTTACTGCATACATATACAAAATAACGGGGTTGTGCAAGACGAATTTCAACGGATTGAAAATATCGGGCGTAGGTCATTTTGTATGGCCGAATCCGCCCCCTTCCCGTTTCGTCGGGGGCAACGCCCCGCAAGCCGCCCAGACCACCCGGCAGACCCGGTGCACCACCATCTGGGCGATGCGCTCCCCCCGCCGGACGATGAAGGGCGTCTGACCGTGGTTGATCAAAATCACCCCAACCTCGCCGCGATAATCCGCGTCGATCGTGCCCGGCGCGTTGACCAGCGTCACGCCGTGTTTCAGGGCCAACCCGCTCCGGGGTCGGACTTCGGCCTCGTACCCCTCTGGAAGGGCCACCACGACACCCGTCGGGACCAGCTTCCTTTCCCCCGGAAGGATC
>CAYSSF010000456.1:0-2309 GCA_964433455.1 uncultured Syntrophaceae bacterium | reverse complement strand
TACTTCTTCTCCCGCTCCCCGGAGTTCTGCCGGGTCAACCCGGACAACCTGCTGATCCTGATGCACCACATCAAGAGCGCCGCCTTCGAGCTTCCCTTCGAGAAGGGGGAAAAATTCGGCGGGGAAAACCTCGAAGAGCTACTCGATTATCTCGAACAGAAGGGGGGGCTGCACCGTGTCGACGCGCGCTGGCACTGGTCGGCGGAGAGCTACCCTGCCGACGAGGTGAGCCTGCGGAGCATCAATCCCGAGAACGTCGTCGTCGTGGACGCGACGGAGGCGGGGAACCACCGGGTGATCGCCGAGGTGGACTGGGACAGTGCCTTCACCGCCGTCCACACCGACGCGATCTACATGATGGAGTCCCAGCAGTATTACGTCGACAAGCTCGACCTGGAGCGCAAGACCGCCTACGTCCATAAGGTCGAAGCGGAGTACTACACCGACGCGATGACCTACACCAACGTCCGGGTGATCGACGCCTTCGCAAAAAAACCGGGGAAGGAGATCCTCGTCGAGCACGGCGAGGTGCAGGTGGTGAGCAAGGTTGTCGGCTACAAGAAGATCAAGTTCTACACCTCCGAGAACCTCGGCTACGGCGATGTGAACCTGCCGGAAAAGGACATGCACACGACGAGCTACTGGTTCACGATCCCCCGCGACTGCCTCGCCGGGCTTCCCTACAACCAGGAGGAGATCATCGACGGTATGGCGGGGCTCGCCTACGGCCTCCACCACCTGGCGGCGATGATGCTGATGGCGGATCTGCACGACATCGACCGGGCGATCGGGGACAAGAGCGGCGAGTGGTTCGTCCGGAAGGACCGGAACTGGCGGACGATCACGACCAAGCCCGTGGGGGAAGAGGGCGCCGTCCCGACGACCGACGCCTTCGACCCGACGATCTTCCTCTTCGACGCCTATCCCGGGGGGATCGGTTTTTCGGATCTGCTCTTCGAACGCCACGACGCCCTTCTGAACGCGGCCCGGCAGCTCATCCAGGGATGCCCCTGCACCTGCGGATGCCCCTCCTGCGTCGGTCCGACGCTCGAGGTCGGGCCCCGGGCGAAGGGGGCGGCGCTGGCGATCCTCGGCCTCCTCCAGGGGAGGTAAACAAGGGACTGCCTATGAGTGTCATTTCGCGTTTACAGCGCCTTACCGGCGAAAGTCCTGAAGCCAAAGCGTCTGGCGGGGAAAACGGCGCACAGGCCAGGGCCGAGCAACTCAGCCGCCTCAGGGAGCGGATCGACGCCGTTCTCTCCCGAAGGCCGGGGGGGCGAAGAGCGGAGGCGCCGCCTGCCGGGCGGGGCCGCGGCGTCCCGCTGGAGGAACTCGTCCCCGGGGAAGAGGCGACCAACGAGGCGGGGGTCTTCTTCTGCGCCTGCCATATGGACGGGGGCTCCGCACGCCACGGACGGTTCTGCATCCGGGACCTGGCGCCCCTCGACATGGGCAGGCTGGCCGTCCTGGGCAACCTGCCGGCCCTGCGGGGATTGGATTACCGCGATGCGCTCTTCCTCGATACGGAAACGACAGGGCTTGCCGGGGGGACGGGGACGGTGGCCTTTCTGATCGGTCTGGGCTGGTTCGAGGGGGATGCCTTCGTCACGCGACAGCTCTTCGCAAGGGATTACGGTGAAGAGCGGGCGGCGCTTCTGGGTCTTCGGGAACTGGTCGGGGGAAAACGGTTCCTGGTGAGCTTCAACGGCAAGGCGTTCGACGCCAATCTCCTCGCTGCCCGCTTTATCATGAACCGCATGCCCGACCCCCTTGCCGGCCTTCCCCATCTCGATCTTCTCCATCCTGCCCGTCGGCTTCTGAGCCACCGGCTGGCCGACCGCCGCCTGGGCGCACTGGAAGCGGCGATTCTGGGGTTCGAGCGGGAGGGAGACATCCCGGGGAGCGAGATTCCGCAGCGCTATTTCGACTGGCTTCGCCGCCGCGACGGACGACTGATGGCCGATGTCTTCGAACACAACCGCCTGGACATTCTCTCCCTGGCCTCCCTGGCCGCCCATCTGGCGGAGTTGCTCGATCCCGGCGGGGAGGCGGCACGGCGCCATCCCGGCGACCGCCTTGCCGCGGCGCGGCTGTTTCTGGCCCGGAAATGTCCCGATGAGGCCGTCCGGCTGCTCGACCCCCTTGTCGGCTGCGCGAGCCCGAAAACAGCACGGGATGCCGCACGGGAGCTCTCGCTCCACTACAAGCGGTCAGGCGAATGGCCGGCGGCGGCGGCGATTTGGGAGGAGATGGCGGGGCGGGATGCGAGCGATCCTTTCGCCCTCATCGAACTGGCCAAGTGGTGCGAA
>CAYSSF010000455.1:1306-2314 GCA_964433455.1 uncultured Syntrophaceae bacterium | reverse complement strand
ACCTCCTCCTCGCCCAAGCTTCGCTTGGCGCACCTAAATTGCAAGACCTGACCCCGCAATTCTGCGATCGCCGGGGCTTTCCGCATCCGCATCCTTGCTTCCAGTAAATCACCCGAGCCGGTAGCTTCCCGTCTGCCGGGATCGGGAGCAGACGACGTACGGCCGGCCCGCATTCAATGCGTCAAAGGCATCCCGCACCTTTTCGGCGGTGTTGTTCCGCTCGGAGAGGTGCGCCAGAAAGACCATCGAGAGATGGCTTCCGTGCCGGCAGATGAAATCGCTCGCATCGTCGTTGCTCAGGTGGCCGCGGGCGGACAAAATCCGCTCCTTCAGAAGGCGCGGATAGGGCCCGTTCATCAGCATCGCTTCATCGTAATTCGACTCCAGGAGCACTGCGTCCAGCTCCCGGATCACCTCTTTCATCTGGGAGGTCACGCAGCCCGTATCGGTAAACATCCCGAAGCGGCCGACGACAAAACCGCAGGAGGTGACGTCGTGGGAGGTTTCGATCGGAGTGATCGCCAGATCCTTGATCCGGAACGGGCCGTCGAAATGGCGGACATCGAGCGGTCCGAGCTTCCGCCGGCAGGCCGCATACACCTCTTCCCGGACATAGACGGGAATCGCAAGCCGCCTCGCGATCGGTCCGATCCCCTGGTAATGGTCCCCATGCGCGTGGGAGAGGACGATGCCGTCGACCTCCCGAATCTCTTTTCCCAAAAGGGCCATCCGTCCGGCCGTTTCAGCGTAGCTCATCCCGGCATCGAACAGGACGGAGACGCCGCAGGATTGCAGATGGCAGCAATTCCCATTGCTCCCGGATGCGATGATCGATATTTCCATCTATAACGTTTCCATCTCGTCCTGAAATAGGAGGATATGACACTTGACGAACTCGCAACCAGTCAAATTTCCCTCCCCCTTGACGGGGGAGGGCCAGGGGGACCGGTGGTAAGAGATCGCCTTTCCACATGTTATTTCCCCCACCCCTTCATCCCCTCCCGCCAG
>CAYSSF010000455.1:0-1296 GCA_964433455.1 uncultured Syntrophaceae bacterium | reverse complement strand
GGGAGGGCCAGGGTGGGGGTGGCAAAGGGATGTCCCCTTTTTTCCATATTTCCCATCAGTATTCGATCCCGGCGCGCTCCTTGCCACAGGAAATGGGGTCAGGTCTTGCATTTTAGCGTTTTTGCGAGCAGAATGCTAAAATGCAAGACCTGACCCCAATATTGCTCAGTATTCGATCCCGGCGCGCTCCTTGACCCCGGCATCGTAATGATGGCGGATCTGGCGCATCTCGGTCACCGTATCGGCGAGGGCGATGATCTCCGGCGGGGCGTTGCGGCCGGTGAGGATCAGGTCAACCGCGGGGGGTTTGGTCCGGATGAGGTCGATCAATTCGGCAACGTGAATCAGCTTGAAATCGACCGCGACGTTGATCTCGTCGAGGATGACCATCTCGTAGTCGCCTGAGGCGACCGCCTCCCGGGCGAGGGCGAACCCCTGTTTGGCAAGCTCGATGTCAAGCGGCGCGGGGTTCTCCCGCATGACGAAGCTGTCAAGGCCGGAGAGGCGGACAGTCAGGTTCGGGAGGAGACGCTCGGCAGCGAGGAATTCTCCGTATTTGCGCCCCTTCATGAACTGGATCACGCAGACCCGGAACCCTTGGCCGACAGCGCGCAAAGCCTGCCCGAAGGCGGCCGTCGTTTTCCCCTTTCCGTTGCCGGTATAGATTTGGACAAGGCCCCTGCGGTACTTCGCCAGCAGTGTTTCCCTCGCATCCGCGGTTGGTTCCAACTCCGCCATCCCTCCCCCGGCTCTCCCCTCTACCCCGCCGCGTCGTCTTAAAATTTTAAATATGCTCCCCCTCCCTTGACAGGAGGGAATTCATGCAGGGGGAAACGAGGGTCAACCCATGTTATTTCAGACAGCGGCGGGCGACCTCTTCGGCGATCGTATAGGGGTCCGTCTCTTTCCGCAGGAGCCTCCCGGCGATCTCATCCATCTCCCCGCTCTCCGTCATCCCTCTCAGGATCGGGGCCAGGATCGCGTCGCGGAGCGCCTCGTGGATTTCGACCAACGTCTTGCGTTTCATCCGGTCGCCCAGCAGACCGGTCTCCACGAGTCGCCCATAATGGCCGGCGATCGCGGCGGCAAGCCGCTCCAGACTCTCCCCGAAGGGGCCGGGTTCGAAGCAATTGCCGATCCGGATGATCGGCGGACGCCAGCCGCCCTGGAACTCTGCAACCATGTTCAGCATGGAGATCAACTCGCTCTCAAGCTGGTGCGAGCCGTCGCGGTCCGCCTTGTTGATCACGAAGATGTCGGCGATCTCCATGATTCCCGCCTTGATCGCCTGGATCT
>CAYSSF010000454.1:0-2321 GCA_964433455.1 uncultured Syntrophaceae bacterium | reverse complement strand
GAATCTGCCCAGAATACCCTTCATCACCGATGGAGGGGTAATGCCTATTTCGTGACCGGCGGCGCCGGAGGGGCAACCGGTTTCATCCCTTTCGGGAGCTCCTTCTTGACCGCCTTCTTGACCGCTGTCATCCGGGCCGGCGCCACCCGGATCAGTACGTTCCGGCCATCCTTCTCCAAGTAGCTGACCTTGACCGGACTGCCCGCTACGATATCGGGAAATGGTTTCTCCAGGATGAATTCCATGATTTCCGTTTTGCCCCTCAACGTCCGTTCGATTTTCAGGTTCGTGCCGGAAATCTCCAGCACCGTCCCCGCGGCGCTCATCTCCGGGATCCGCGGGGGACGAGGCGGGGCGGACCGTGGTTTCTCCGCGGCAAACAGCAGATTGCAGCAGAGAAACATCAAGATTGCCGCCAATGTCCAAAAACGTTTCATCCAACGACCTCTTCCTTGCGCCCGGTTCACTCCCGGGCGCCACCCTATGAGCAATGTGCATGCCAATCGTGAACAACCCGGCCGGCGGGGACAAAACAACCGCAATATCGATTCAGATAGCGTATCGGCCGACCGACCCTTTCCGTTTGGTCCGTTGGGGGAAGTGTTGAGAACTTCCCCAACGGTTGGGGAATTGTTCCTCAGATGTGCTTCGGGTGGGATAGAGAGGCTCTTTGAACGCCGGAAGTGACGGACCATGAGGCGTGACAGGCAGGGAGGAGGTTCTTACACCTCACTTCGTGCCGTTGGACATGATCATCTTCAAAGCCGAGGGGATGATCTCAGCATCGGCCGGGAGCGTGCCCGGCTGCTCCCCGTCGATGTCCAGCAGCACCCGCTGCTCCGAAGCAGCGGTCACCCGCTTTCCGGTCTGCATGGAGACCTGGGAGATGCGTTTGATCTTTCCGGTGTAGAGCTTTGGGAGGTGCCGGAAGACGAGCGGGAGGCTCATGGCGCCGATCACGGTCACATGAAAGAGGCCGTCGTCGGTCTCGGCGTCCGGCGCCACCAGCATCCCGCCGCCGTGATAGCGTCCGTTCGCGATCGCAATGTTGAGCACGTCGACCGTCCGCTCGTCCGCGTCGTCCACCTTGAGGCGGATCCGCTTTTTCTCGTAGGTGAAGACGGAGACCAGCGTGCCCCAGATGAAGGTGATGAACGGTCCGCAGGCCTTGCTCGTCCGGTTGACCCGGTCCACGACCTCGCCGCCGAGGCCGAAGCTCGCGATATTGTGAAAATATCTTGTGCTGACGCCGCCCTGATGGTTTCGGAAACGGATGCGTCCGAGATCGATTGTCCGGACATAACCCTCCCGGATCGTCTGGAGAGAGGGTCCGATCCCGGACGGGATCGGCATGGTTCGGACGAAGTCGCAGCCGGTGCCGTTGGGGAGGAAGCCGAGGACCGCCTCTTTGCGAATGGGGCCGTTTTCATCAAAAAAGCCGTTGACCACCTCGTTGAGCGTTCCATCCCCGCCCACACAGACGATCCGGTCGGCGCCGTGGAGGAGGTGTTCCCGCGTCATCCGCGTGGCATCGCCCGGTCCCACGGTCATGCAGGTTTCGAAGGGACCCAGAAGATCGCCGGCCATTTTGCCGATCCGGGGCCACTCTCTGCCCGTTCCCCCGTTCCCCGCATGAGGATTCACCACGAAGACGGTTTTTTGGAAAACCAAACGCCACCTCCCGCGCCCTTGGGCGGATCATGAGTATCCGTATGGAAAAAGCGGGCGGAGTATAGCATGGAACTTTTGATTCCGGTAGTTCAAAAAGAGGCAAAAGAATTGCTTTCCGGAAGGCTTTTTGATATCCGTCTCATGCAGGCCAAAAAGAGCGCTTTCCCGGAGATCTCCGGCGCCGCCGAGATACCGGACTGACCAGGAACGGGTTCCATGACACAGGATTGCAGCAGACTTAAATTCGTTTCCGCCTTCCTCTTCTTCCCGATGCGCCCGCTGCTGGAGCGGATCGGTCTCGGGTACGATATCTCCCGGATCGCCAATGGCTACTACCGGGCGAAATTCGACCGGATTCCCGCGGCCGACAAGGCGGTCATCCTTCCCCACTGCCTGATCGGGGAAAAATGCAAGGCCCGCTTTTCCAAAGAGGAGGGGGTCCTCTGCGTGAATTGTAAACGTTGCCGCTGCGGGGAGATCCGCCTTCTCTGCGAGGAGGCGGGGTGGCGGTTCTATATCTCTCCCAGCACGAATTTCACGAAACGCCTTGTTGAGAGGAAGAGGATCCGCGCGGCGGTAGGCGCCGCTTGTGATTTTGAGATCGAAAAGGGGATCCGCTCGACCCGAATCACCCTCCGGGGGGTCCGTCT
>CAYSSF010000453.1:0-2323 GCA_964433455.1 uncultured Syntrophaceae bacterium | reverse complement strand
ACTATGGGGACCCATGATTTTATGCGTTTCTGCTCTTTTCAGAGTAAACCCTAATTAGTGTCCATCCGGGAACTGTATTTGGGCACATGCAAGTTTCCAATTCGGAAATCGGCAATTTTGGGCAAGCTCAAGGAGGGGGCATGGGGACGCCCATGTTTTTACGCGTTTCTATGCATTTCGGGACTAAGCCCCAACTCCTCCGCAATAGTCAGCCCATGCTGTGCTTCTTTGATGGCTGCGGATTGGCATATTCCTAACTTCAGCCCCATGGCAAATAATATGATGCAACACTCCCGGTTTGTCATCCTTGATTGTCTCGGCATGATTTCCCAACATTACACTTTCAAAAAGATAGCAACGTTTATTTTCATGGGCAACCCCATGCGCTCCTAACAATCCGGGGAGTGTTTCCCGGCACCGATTTTATCGCCAGTGGATTTTTGGCGCCTGACGTTCAGGCAGCCGGTAATAGCGTACTTTGGCATAGCCGATCATCATCGGGTAATGAAAAGGATAATCCCGGGGAATCCCCACCGCCTGCTTAAGGGAGGGGTTGGCGAGCATCGCGCCTTGCAGCAGACCTGCCCAGCAAGTCCCCAGTCCATATTGGGGCGCGGCCAACTCCAGGTAACTGAGCGCCAGGGTCAGATCGACCGTGCGGTTGGGCATCGGTCCCGGTGCCATAGCCGCCACCAGACAGGGGGCGGAACGCAAAACAGAATCGATACCGGCCTCCCAGGTGTTCACCAGCAAGGGATAGTAAGGCATCACTACCGATTTCGGATTTTGCAGCAGAGACCGCATCCAGTCGATCACCTGACCGGCGATGGCATGCAACTTCTTCGGATCGTTGATAACCAGCCACTCAACAAGTTGCGAGTTGCTGGCCGAAGGGGCATAGCGGGCGATCTCGATCAAGCGCTGCAAGGTGGACTGCTCCACCGGCTTATCCTTGAAACGCCGAACCGAGCGGCGCGAGCGTAAGAATTGTTCGGCCTGGGCCGGCGAGATGACGAGCTTCTTATCGATGGCCGTGCATGCATCTAATGGCACCTCGGCGTGATCCAGGGCGCCGTGGGGACAAACCGCCACGCAGTGGCCGCAGCGGATGCACATCGGCTCACTTTCGAGCGGAACCTCCGGGTAGCTTCCTTTTCCTTCGAACCGAATGATACCCATGGGACAATCGGCCGCGCAAAAACCATCCTGCTTACATTTCTTTTGATCGATCTTCAACAGACTCATGTATAACCTCTTAACCGGATATCTCCACCCTGGATTCTTATATTGCCGTATTCCTCCGGGTGTGACGATCATATTATTGCCGATTTTTCCGAAGGGAGCACGGGGACCCAGACTAAGCCCCAACTCCTCCACAATAGTCAGCCCACGCTGTGCTTCTTTGATGGCTGCGGATTGGCACATTCCTAACTTCAGCCGCATGGCTCCCAGAATTTCCTCGTGGCTGGCCAATGAATGTTAAACGCCGGATGGGAGCTTGGAGGTCATCATCTTCTTCCGGTCAATCTTGCGCCCGTCAACAATGAATGTTCCGTCGCCAACAGCGTGAACCGTGCGCTTCTCCTTGCGTGCGGTATCGATGCATGCTGCAACTGCCTCTAACACAACAATGTTGTGCTTTTTAACGATGTCGATGACCTTGCACTCTATGTTGGCGAGGCACTCCTTGATCAAGGGCGATCTGACGACTTTGCCCTGCACAGGTGTGAGCTTGAACTTGGCAAACTTGTCTGTGTCTTTCCCAGAGCACGTCCCTATACCGACCACCTTATCCAGCATGTCAACCGTGGGAATGGCAATGACGCACTCCCTGTTTTTTCGCAACGCCGCGAAAGAGTGATTCCATTCACCCGTAGTGATGGCAAACACCGGAGTGAAATCCAGCACCATTGTCCAGGAGATAGTCATGATGTTGTCTTTCTGCCCATCATGAGTCGTCACAAGGACAACAGGCCCTGATTCGATTAGGGTAAAGGCCTTGCTCAGTTTCAACTCACGCATAAGAGCACCTCGTGATATTCCTTTGTTCCGATGGTCAGGCCAGGCTCGCCTGCTCGATGTCATCAGGCACCCAACAAGTTATTCTATAGTTTCCGGTGAACTCCAAAACCCGTAAGCTACAAGCAGTGATTATTTTTCGAAGGACTTGAAATAGTGTGCCGCCAGCGCCTCAACTTCTGTAATTCCATTGACTACGAGAAAATTTATGAACAGTTTACGGAAAAATAATTAATGCATCTATGTTATGCGTCCCACAGGACGCACGAGTTTTTTGATAGGACTGTCGAAATGCGGACTTACA
>CAYSSF010000452.1:0-2335 GCA_964433455.1 uncultured Syntrophaceae bacterium | reverse complement strand
GATTTCGATGCGGATCGCGTATACAGCCACCTGATGGAGCGGGGCATCCTGATCAAGAACTTCAACGCCCCCGGGACGATGAAAAACTTCATGCGCGTCACGGTGGGAACCCGCGAAGAAAACAACAGCTTTATCGAGACATTGCAGGACATTCTCTCAAAGTAAGGAGCGTGGTTCCCCTATAGGATACAGCAAGGGTGGTTTACGGCGCAGATCATAACGTTTGGCGCCGTACTGCCCTTTTTTTGCGCCGGTTTTTCGGTGGAGACGGATTCTCCGCCGATCAAAAAACATTCAAACAACGAGAAGAGAAAGGGAGAAAAATTTGGAAGTCAAGGTATTCGACAACGATGTGGAAAAGGCGTTGAAGATTCTCAAGAACAAACTCTCCAAGAGCGGTCTGTTCAAGGAACTGAAGTTGCGCCGGGCCTATGAGAAACCCTCCGTGAAGAAGAAGAGAAAGGCCATCGAGGCGCGCCGGCGTCTGGCCAAGGTCCAGCGACGCAGGGTCGCGTAGAAACGGTCGCGGATCGGGAAGCGGATGGATCTCGCGCCGGTGGACCGGGTATAAAGATGCTGCCCATGCCTGCGGCCGACGGGGTGACGTTCCTGGAGCACCCAAGGGGAAAGCCGCGATTGCAGCCTTCTCCGATGTAGAGGTATGTCAATGGACGAGAAGCAGTATGTCGTGGATGCGCTGTCGATCAACGAATCCTGGCGTTTGTTCCGGATCATGGCCGAATTTGTCGATGGCATCGAAACCCTCTCCCATGTGAAGAATGCCGTGAGCATCTTCGGCTCGGCGAGAACGGAGCCGGACGACCCCTATTACCAGAAGGCGGAACTCCTGGCACGGCGCCTTGCTGAAAAGGGGTTCGGCGTCATCACGGGCGGTGGAGCGGGCGTCATGGCGGCGGCGAACAAGGGGGCCGCGGAGGCCGGCGGCCAGTCGGTGGGGATGAACATCCGCCTGCCCTTTGAACAGAAACCGAACCCCTACGCCAACATCAGCATCGACTACAAATATTTCTTCATCCGGAAGGTGATGTTCGTCAAACATGCCGTGGCCTATGTGATCATGCCCGGCGGTTTCGGGACGATGGACGAGCTCTTCGAGGCGCTGACCCTCATCCAGACAAAGCGGATCAAGTGCTTTCCGGTCATCCTGATGGGCAGCGAATACTGGAAGGGCCTTTTCGACTGGCTCCGGAAGACGATGCTCCGCGACAACAAGATCTCCCCCGAGGACATGGAGCTCTTCCAGATCATCGACGACCCCGGCGAGGCCGTGAAGCACATCCAGCGGTACGTCATCGTCTAACAAGAAAAATAGGGGGCAGATACCTATTTTCTTGTGGGAAAATAGGTGGCTGTCCCTCGTATTTTCTATTCCCGGGAATTCAACATGGTGCTTCACGACGACGATACCGGGCGGGGCGCAACCCTTGAGGCGGTCCTCGCCGAACTGAAGCGGGGGAAGGCCGTTCCCTGCTATCTCCTCTATGGGGATGAGGAGTTCCGCCTTCGGGACGCGGTCGAGAAGATCACCTCCTCCCTGATTCCCGATGCCCGTGACCGCGACCTCAACCTCTTCGTAACGGACGGCGAACACGAGGATGTCGGATCCCTCTGCGAATCCCTCATCACACCGCCCCTCCTTCCCGGACGCAAGGTTCTGCTGGTCCGGGAGACCCGTCTTTTTCAGTCGAAAAACCTCCTTGCGCCCCTGATCGCGAAAATCCGGGAGAGGCTCGAAGCGGACCCCGCGCGGGCCGCGGCCGATTTCATGCAGTTCCTTACGCTTTCGGGACTGCAACTCGACGACCTCCGCGAGGGCGGCTGGCGGAAAATCGATGACGACACCTGGCAGAAAATCGTCCCCGAGGACGGCGGCGAGGACAGGGAGAGCTGGCTTCCCCGGGCCGTGGACCTCTGTGTGAGCCGGGGTCTTGTGCCGTCCAAGGAAAAGGCGGATGAGGCCGAGCGTCTGGGGCAGATTCTGGCCGGAGGGATGCCGGAGGGGAATCATCTCATCCTGACGGCCGATGCGGTGGACCGGCGGAAAAAGCTATTCAAAGCCGTTTCGACCGTGGGGCGCATCCTGACCTTCGCAAAGATTAAGGGCGAAGCGAGGCAACAGCAGGTCGTGATGGAGATGGCCGCCGGCCTCCTGGGGGTGCAGGGGAAACGGCTCTCATCCGGCGCCTGGGCCGCGCTGGGACAGAAGACCGGCTTCAGCCTCCGGGAGTCGCTGGGGGCGATTGAAAAACTGATCACCTACGCGGGGGAGAAGGCGGTCATCGAGGCGGCGGATGTGGAGGCGGTCATCGGCCGG
>CAYSSF010000451.1:0-2336 GCA_964433455.1 uncultured Syntrophaceae bacterium | reverse complement strand
GGTTCATGGTCGCTCAGGCATATCCGATGTCTTCAAACCATTTCCAGAACGGAACAGTCACATAGGCCGTGTATCCGAGGGCTTCTTGGTTCAGGACCTGCCCGTCCCGGAGCACGACTTGAAGAGGTTCACCGCAGTCCAGACAGGGGAAATCCACCGTTACCGTTTTGCCAGGGAAGAGCCAGCAGACCGCCAGCGATTCGAATCCTCACTGGCCGAACCATTTCTGCCGGCCGTCGATGGTGATGCGGTACTGGGTCGGGAGATTGTTGAAGGGTGCAAAGGAGACGATGTGGTCGGTCCTTGGATAGAGCCATCCGGCGATGCCTGAGCTGAAAAGGTCGTGAAGGGTCTTTCTTCCCTCTTCGACCGCAAGACCGAGAGACGACGCCAGTTCCGTATAAAACGGCGCCTGGCCCGTTTCCACCATGCGCTTCATGATCACGTGAAACGCCTTATCCCGAATCGCGGGTTCATCCATGGCATTTTCCTCCTTATATTTTGAGTAATCCCTTTTTCCAGACAATACATGAATATGAAAGAAATTACCATAAAAGCAGTGTCGGGCAGTGAAAAGGCATATTAAAATATTTGCGATACCCTTTAACAGGTGCTATTATTGGTACGAATATAAGACCACTACAGGAGGGGCCATGCAAACATCTACCAAGTTTTCCGAAGACATCGTTCCGTTAAGTGATATGAAGGTTAATCCCGGTCGGGTTGTTAATCAGGTTGATAAGACCCGCCGACCAGTGCTTTTAACCAACAGGGGGCGAGGCGTTGCCGTTGTTCAGTCCCTCAAGGATTACGAAACTGAAATGGATGAGAGGGCATTTCTCCGGGACATCGTGCAGGGGCTGATGGACCTGGAAGAGGGCAGGGAAATGAATCTTGCAGACGTGAAGAAGCGTCTTGGATTGAGCTGAAGCTATGCCACAAAAAAGCTTAATCACCTTTGCTGTCTCGGCGGTCGAGGATCTTGAAGAAATCAAAGCTTGGTTCATCGATCAGCAGGTTCCTGATGTGGGTGAGAGATTGCTCGGAGAAGTGGTGTCCCAAGTGGAAAGACTTGCCGAATTTCCTGAAAGCGGCCGTATTGTCCCGGAGTTTGGCATCGCTTCTTTGAGGGAAATTATTCACCCACCGTTTCGTATCGTTTATCGGCTCGATCAAATGCGGGTGCGTATTGTCAGAGTTTGGCGTAGCGAACGACTGCTCCATAGATCGGCCTTTAAGTTAACCGTCGTTGGCTGATTCCTTGCCTTGCAGCAGGTTTATGCTTCGGGCACCGCCGGCTCATCTTGAACCGTTATCTGAAGGTGAATGGAATATATGGTCTGGCCAGGTGAAGAAGAGGCGTGGAGTGCCCGTAACATTGATCATATGGTCAGGCGATGAAGAGTTTCCATCGACGGCGTCTCTTCTGTTTGACTCGACTTGCGTATCACACCTCCCGCCCGATATGATTTGGTCAACTTCGATGATGGCCGTTGAGATGATGCTGATGAATACAAAGGCATATAACCGGTAAATTCAGGCAACGGGAAGAGTCGCGGCGGCGTGCAATGCCGCTCAGCTAAGGAACTTGTTGCGCCTGGGGAGGTAAGATCCGATGCCGGATGACCACATGAGCATTTTTCCGGATGAACAGGAACTCATCGAAAAGTTGCGCCTGACCAGCCGATGCCGGGCGGAGATCTATGAAACTTCCCGTTTCTTCACCGATGTTCCCGCCGATCGGTTCGGAGCCCTGGTGCAACACCTGATCCAGTCCGGAGAAAGTAACGCTTTGGGCATCTTGATGAACATCACGGCCGTCATCGGAGTCAGGCTGCCCTCCCAGATTCTCGCGGAAACGCTCAAGATGATCGATCCGATCATCGATTTTCATGTCTCGTACCGGCTGCAGGATGCGAGCGCCATCGAACCCCTTTTGACGGTCGTGGAGATGAAGGACGTCCCCTGGGAGCGGCAGGCCTTCGGCGCCCTGATTGCCGCCGAGCTTTGCCTGAAACACAACGGCGAGCGGACGAAAGTCTTGAAGGTATTGCGAAAGCTTTCGATCTCCGTCCACTCCCGGGAGGCGAGTGCTCTGGTTGCAAGAGGGCTCGGTCTGATCGAAAAAGAAGACCCGGGTCCCCCCCTCCCATCCTTACTCATTGACGAGGACCCCCTGAAACGCCTTCCGGAGGAGAGGCCCCCGGTGGTCACCGGCGGGACTTTTTCCGTGAGAAGGCCGGTTCCCAAAATCAGCCGCAATGCCCCGTGCCATTGCGGCAGCGGGAAAAAATACAAGAAATGCTGCTACGAGAAAGACCAGGAAGTCCTGAGAG
>CAYSSF010000450.1:0-2336 GCA_964433455.1 uncultured Syntrophaceae bacterium | reverse complement strand
CCGGACTGCTCCAGGATCTGGCGGCCCTTGATGGCCGTCGATTCGAGAAATCGCCTCGCCCGCGCGTTCATGTACCAGACTTTTGATGGCGCCATTGTTCCTCCTGATTTGTTCCGCGTCAGACCCGTGAAGGCTTGCGGTCTGTCATTGTCCGATTTATTCTGAACGACAATGAGCCATGGGTCAATGGTTTATTGATGATAGAAGACCTTTCGTTTCCGTGAGCGGCACCTCTACCGCCCCTTGAAGATCGGCTTCCGCTTTTCGAGAAAGGCCCCGACGGCCTCGATCATGTCGTCGTTCGGGATCTGGGCGGCGTTCTTCTGCGCGACGTAATGGAGACCCGGGTAGACGCCGTGGTCGCGGCCGTGGAGGATCGTCTCCTTCGTTCCCTGGACGGCGAGCGGCGGCAGGCCGGCGATCTCGTCGGCGAGGGTCTTTGCCTCCGCGTAGAGCGACTCCCGGTCCTCGCAGAGGTGCGTGATGAACCCCATCTTCAGCGCATCCGCCGCGGTAAAGTTCCGGCCGGTGAGCGCGAGCTCGCGGCACCAGCCGTGGCCGATGATGGTCGGGAGACGCTGTAGTGTCCCGATGTCGGCGATGATCCCGATCCGCGTCTCCCGGATGGAGAAGAGCGCGTCTTTCGAGGCCATGCGGACGTCGCAGGCGGAGAGCAGATCCACCCCGCCGCCGATGCAGTGGCCGTGGACCGCGGCGATCACCGGCTTCCGGCAGCGCTCGATCGCGCTGAATGCCTCCTGGAGTTCGAGGATCTTCTTCCGCAGCCCTTCCCGGTAGGAGGCCGAGCCGTCGCCCAGGAGCGACTCGGCGGCGACGAGGTCGAGACCGGCGGTGAATAGCTTCCCCTCCGCCCGGATGACGACCGCCCTCACCTCCGGATCGTCGTCCAAGGCGGCAAAGTGCTCCGCAAGCTCGGTAAAGAACGGCCAGGTCATCGTGTTGCGCTGCTCAGGCCGGTTTAGAATCAGCCAGGCCACATTCCCCTCTTTTTTGATCTTGAAAGAACTCTCCATGGTAGCCTCCTCTTTCGAACCTGATTTCACTTGAACAGTCCCGTCCGGTCGAAATCGTCGATCTCCTCATCCCGGTAGCCGAGACCAAGGAGAACCTCCCGTGTATGGGCGCCCGCGCAGCAACCCGCTGTCCGATATTCCGGCGGTGTTGCCGAGTACCGGATCGGATGGCCCAATTGCCGGACCGTCCCGCCGCCCGGTAGATCCAGTTCAACGACCATGCCCCGCGCCGCGACCTGCGGGTCCGCAAGGGCCTCGCCGAGCGACAGGACCGGTTCCACGCAGGCCTCCACATCGGCAAAGAGGGCCAGCCACGCGTCCCGCGTCTTGCTTTTCAGGATCGCACGGACTTCTTCCTTGATCCGTTCGAGATCCGGGGGGGCTACGCCGCCCGCGATCAGGTCGGGCCGCCCAATGGTTTCGCAGAAGGCCGCGAAGAACTGGGGCTCCAGACCGCCGAAGCTGAGGAATTTTCCGTCCTTCGTCTCGTAGAAGTCGTAGAGGGACCCTCCGTTCAGGAATCCCGTCTCGAAGCCGATCTCCGTGCCGTCCGCGAGGCATGCGGCGCCGGAGAGCGCGTTGAAGGCGACGACGCCGTCGGTCATCGAGACGTCGACGTGCTGCCCCCCGCCGCCCCCCTGCCGGTGGACCACCGCGGCGAGGATGCCGATGACGGTGTTGTTGGACCCGGACGCGACATCGGCGATCTGCATCCCGGCGAGCACGGGGCCGGTCTCCTTCCGGCCCGTGTAGGACATGAGCCCGGAGCGGGCGAGGTAGTTGATGTCGTGACCCGCGCGGTTCGAGAGTGGCCCCGTCTGGCCGTACCCGGTCAGCGAGCCGTAGATCAGTTCCGGGTTCGCGGTCTTGAGGGTCTCATAATCGAGGCCGAATTTGGCCATCACGCCGGGGCGGAACTGTTCGATCAGGATGTCGTATTCGGCGACCAGGCGCCGGACGATGGCGACCGCTCTGGGGTCCTTGAGGTTGAGCGTGATGCAGCGCTTTCCGCGGCCGAAGCAGGCCATGGCCGCGGAAAGATTCGTCCCCGGAAGGAAAGGAGGCATGAAGGCGGTCAGGTCCGGTCGGGTGCCGGAAACAATCCGCAACACCTCCGCCCCGAGGTCCGCAAGCATCATCGTCGCGTACGGTCCCGGCAGCAGCGTCGTAAAATCGAGGATCTTCAATCCCTTCAGTGGTCCGGCCATCTTATGCCCTCTTTCTTCTCGATAAAGGTTCCACAGGAGATGGGGTCAGGTCTTGGGATTTGAATTGGAAATTCAAATCCCAAGACCTGACCCC
>CAYSSF010000449.1:0-2340 GCA_964433455.1 uncultured Syntrophaceae bacterium | reverse complement strand
AAACGAACTCTACGGCGAGGTTTTTGCCCGATACATCAAGGTTCTCCTGCAGGAGGGGCTTCCGCTCGAATTCTTCATCGAGGGAGGGCGCAGCCGGACCGGGAAAATGGTGATGCCCAAGTACGGGCTCCTCGCCATGATCCTTCAAGCCTATCAGGAAAAGGCGTGCGACGATCTCGCCGCGATTCCCGTCTATATCGGCTACGACCGGGTGATCGAAGAGAAGTCCTACCTGGAAGAGTTGGGCGGTGTGCCCAAAGAGAAGGAGAAGACGACCGACATGATCCGGAGCGGCAAGCTGCTCCGGAAACGGTATGGACGCGTCTATTTGAATGTCGGGGAGCCGATCCTCCTCAAATCCTATCTGGCCGCCCAGGAAAAACCCCTGGAGGAGATGACGGTTGCAGAGCGTCAGAGTCTCTACCGCCGGATCGGTTACACGATCGTCCGGGCGATCAACAAGGTGTCCGTCGTGACCCCCTTCGCGCTGACGGCATCCGGGCTCCTCTGCTATGACCGGCGGGGAATTTCGCTCGGAGAGCTCCGGGATGTTCTGTCGCTGTTTTTCGATTACCTCTCGATCTGCAAGGTCTCCTTCGCGATGACCTTCGCCGACCGGGACAAGGCGGTGACGGAGGCGCTGAACCTCTTCGATCAATCCGGGTTGATCTCTCGCATGGGTGCGGAGGACGAGGAAGAGGAGGTCGAGGAGGTGGTCTATTCGCTCGAGGACGAGAAACGGATGAACCTCGAATACTACAAGAACAACATTCTTCACTTTTTTCTTCCCGTCAGTTTTGTCGCGGCCTCCATTCTGGCAACTCCCGAAGATATGCTTCCGCTGAACCGGATCCGGGACGACTATGCCTTTTTCAAGCGGCTCTTCCGGCATGAATTCATTTTTGACGATCAAAAGGATGATCTGGAGGAGGTTAGAGAGACCCTCTCCTATCTTCGCGACAAGGGCATGATCGCCGGTTTCGACCGGGAAGAGAAGCCCTGGATCGAGGTGAAGGGCCGGGGCAGGACCGATCTCCTCCCCTTTGGGGGACTCATCCACAACTATATGGAATCCTACTGGGTGGTCATCCGGGGATGCTATTACCTTCGAAAAGGGGCAAAGGCGGAGAGAGACTGGCTGAAGTACATCCGGGGGCTTGGGGCCAGGATGTACCGGAAGGGGGAGATCCGGAGGGCGGAGGCGCTCTCCCAGTCCAACTACCAGAGCGCCATCCGCTACCTGGAGGATGTCAACATCATCTCCGTAACGGAAGTGTCCGAAAAAGGGGAGAAAAGATTCACCAAACGCTACGCCTTGACGGAAAACAAGGTGCAGATGGAATCCCTCCGCCGCAGGCTGTTCAAATTCCTGTAGGAAAACCTCGCGCAACTTGGAAAATCGTGATCCCTCCGCGCGCTGGCCATTTTTCGTTCCGAAAAAACTCCAATGTGCGTTTCCGGGATCCGATTTCCCACGATGCTATTGTGTTTTTATCTCCCTCATCTTGCTCAGCGGATAGAGTAGAGCGCGGACCGTCCCCGGTAAACGGCGGCCTCTCCGAGTTCCTCCTCGATCCGCAGCAACTGGTTGTCCTTCGCGAGCCGCTCGGTCCGGGACATCGACCCGCTCTTGATCTGCCCGCAATTCGCCGCAACGGCGATGTCGGCCATGCAGGTGTCCTCGGTCTCTCCGGAGCGGTGCGAGATGACGGTTGTGTAACCCGCCTCGCGGGCGCACTGGATCGTATCCAGGGTTTCGGTCAGCGTGCCGATCTGATTCAATTTGATCAGGATGGAGTTTGCCACGCCGAGCGCGATCCCCTTTTCCAGCCGTTTCCGGTTCGTCACGAACAGGTCGTCTCCGACGATCTGCACCTTCGATCCCAGCGTCTCCGTGAGGAGCTTCCAGCCTTCCCAGTCGTCTTCGGCCAAGCCATCCTCGATCGAAATGATCGGGTATTTTTTCACAAGGGCCGCGTAGAATTTGACCATCTCCTCCGCGGTTCGCTCCGGCTTCTTCTCGGCGGCCAGGATGTATTTTCCCTTCTCAAAGAAGGAACTGGCCGCCGGGTCGAGGGCGATCGCGCAGTCCCTGCCCGGCTCGTAGCCGGCTTTTTCGATGGCGGTTGTGATCAGGATGAGCGCCTCCTCATTGGATTTCAGGTTGGGTGCAAACCCCCCTTCATCGCCGACGGCCGTATTGTACCCCTTGGCCTTGAGGACCGCCTTCAGGTGGTGGAACACCTCGGCGGTCATCCGGAGCCCCTCGCGAAAGGTTGGCGCGCCGACCGGCATGACCATGAACTCCTGGATATCCACGTTGTTGTCGGCGTGCTGGCC
>CAYSSF010000448.1:0-2365 GCA_964433455.1 uncultured Syntrophaceae bacterium | reverse complement strand
GGGAATGGGGCCCGTCGCAGAGCGCGCAGTCCGGGTTTGGATGAACTTCAACAAACAGACCGTCGATCCCGGCTGCCATCGCCGCCCGCGCAAGACAGGGGACCATCCGGCGGTCTCCCGCCGAGGCATTCCCGGCTCCACCCGGAAGTTGGACGCTGTGCGTTGCATCAAAAATGACCGGATATCCCGTCGCTCGCAAAATCGGGAAGGAACGGCAATCAACGACAAGGTTGTTGTAACCGAAACTGACCCCCCGCTCGGTCAGCATGATGTTATGATTTCCGGCTTCGGCGGCTTTCTCGACGATATGGACGGCATCCCACGGGGCAAGAAACTGTCCCTTCTTGATGTTCACGGCCTTCGCCAGGTGGGCAATTTCGGCAATAAAATCGGTCTGCCGGCAGAGAAAGGCCGGTACCTGCAGTACGTCGAGGACGGCCGCCGCCGGAGCGATCTCCTCAAAGCGATGGACATCAGAGAGAACGGGAATTGCGAACTCCTCCCGGACCCTCTTCAGAATTTCGAGACCTCGGATCAAACCCGGTCCGCGGTATGCGTCAACGGAGGTTCGATTCGCCTTGTCGTAAGAGGCCTTGAAGATGAACGGAATGCCAAGTTTCTCCGTCAGTCCTTTCAGGTCACGGGCAATATCCATGCTCTTTTTTTCATCCTCGATCACACAGGGACCGGCGATAAGCACAAAGGGCGCGCCGCCGCCAACCTCGAAATCACCGATGCTGATCTTCTTCATACTCATGCTCCCCTTTCACTGTTTCTGTCGCAAGATCCGAATCTTCATCTGGGGAATCTTCCTGGCCGCTTGCGAGTCAGGGTTCAGATCATAGGCGTTCATGTAGGCCTTCAGTGCTTCCTGAAAAAGCCCCTTCTTCTCATAGGCCGCGCCAAGATGCACGTAAACATCGTCATCCTCCGGATCCCATTTAAGAGATTTCAGGTAATATTCGATCTGCCGGTCCGTATCACCTTTGAGTCCGTACGCGTAAGCGAGGCTCCCGTAGCCGGCCGCCTTCTTCGGGCTCAATTCAATTAGTTTCTTATAGCCCCGGATTGCCTTATCATACTGTTTTTCCTTCATGTACATGTCCGCCAGGGTGTTCAGAAGTTCGGTCGTCGGCTTTTCGGCGGCAAGGGTTTCATACATTGCGATGGATTCCTTTCTCTTTCCCTTCTTGCTGTAAGCAATGGCCAGATACTCCCGGATTTGAGGATCCTTTGCACCGTGTCGGATGGCCTGCTCATAATTGGCCATGGACTGGTCGGGGTTCTTCAGTTCGTCATAGGCAAAGCCAAGACGGGTATGAATCTCCGCTTTTCGGGGACTCGTTTTCAGCGCCGTCTCATAGAGAGGCGCCGCCTCGCTGAAACGCTTCGCCCTGAAATAGAGATCGCCAAGCCTTTCCACGGAATCGGGATCATTGGGCTTCAATTCCAGAACTTTTCGGTATTCCCTGATGGCCTCCGGCTCCCTTTTCGCCTTTTCATAAGCAGTGGCCAGATTAAAGTGAACCACAGGATCGCCCGGATTCAGCTCAATCGCCTTCAAGTAATTCTCGACCTCTTCCCGGGTCATTCCCTTGCTGCCATAGGCCAGGCCGAGATTGGCATAGGCGGCGGCATTCTTCGGCTGTCTCTTCAAAACCTCCCGATGCCACCGGATTGCAGCGTCATAATTCCCCATCCTCAACGAAACACCCGCCAGGGCGACCGCTATATGATCGGCTTTCGGCACCTTTTCCAGAACCTGCTGATATTGTTCTGTTGCTTTTTCCAACTGTCCCGTTTTTTCATAAGCCTCTCCCAACTTGAACAGGACTACGGGGTTGTCGGGTCGAATCTTCAGAGAATCCTCATAAGCGGCGATCGCCTTTTTCCAGTTCCCCAAATTTCCCCAAGCCAGGGCCATATCGGTCAGCAGGGCATCATCCTTCGGATTGGCTTTGACGGCTTGTTCGGCAATCCGGATCGCCTCCTCGTTCCGCCCGCTTTTCAGATAGCCTTTCGCGAGCTCGGACAGGATCGCCGCATCATCCGGCTTCAGAGAAAGAATCTCCCGATACTGTGCAATCGCATTCTCCGTCATACCGGCATGGAGATAGATGGAGGCGAGCATCCGGCGCACATTCGTATCTTCGCGATTCATGGCGATTGCCCGCTTCAGGTATTCAATCTGGACTTTCTGATTCCTCGTGCTCCTGGCATAGCGAAGCCAATCCTGGGGCGTGATTTGCACCCGGATCGGGACGGCCGCAATCGGGTCTCCGCGGTAGGTAATCCGCAAGGAATCGTCACGCTGGCTTTTTGTTCCAGCGCCCCCGCCGGTCAGGACCGCCTTGTCCACCAGATC
>CAYSSF010000447.1:0-2370 GCA_964433455.1 uncultured Syntrophaceae bacterium | reverse complement strand
GGCGGTGATCATCTGGATCGCGGTCAAGCTGCTCACCGAAGGCGCCGGTGAGGAGTGCAAGGATCACGAGTGCGGCAGCATCTGGCAGGCGCTGTGGATCATCATCGTGGCGGACATGAGCATGGGCATAGACAACATGCTGGCCGTCGGCGCCGCGAGCCACGGCAACCTGTTCCTGCTGCTGTTTGGTCTCTTGCTCTCGATCCCCTTCGTGGTGTTCATGAGCAACATGCTCTCGAAGCTGATGGACCGATACCCGATTATCCTCTGGCTTGGCGCGGGGATCCTGGGCAAGGTGGGCGGCGAGATGATGATCACGGACCCGTGGGTCCACGGCCTCCTGACCCCGCCCAAGTGGATCGAGTATGCGGTGATGGTTTTCTTTGTCGCCTTCGTCTGCGTGCTGAGCAAGTGGATTGTGAATCGGCGTAAGCTGGAGATCGGCAGCGCAACGCCGGCCCATTGACGGCCGCGCCGGTCCAAGGCCCCGCGGGAGATGTCGCGAACGCATTGAACAGGATGATTCCGGATCCGCGCAGGATCGGCAATCCTTGCGCGGCGCCGAAGCTGTGGAAGGACAGGATGGCAAAAAAGGCGTAAAGGGATCCATTCAGCGGAAAGGCTTATGAACGAAATGCCCAAACATTGTGAGTTCTCCGATGAAGACCTGGGGGCGGCCCTGAAGGAGATGAAGGGTTACGTGGACGTCACAGAGGAGGACCTGAAGAAGATTTATGCGATTGCGTTGAGGCATGCCGCAAAAAGGGTCGCCCGCCGGGTTATGGTTCGCGACGTGATGACCCGTAACGTGATTCATGTCCGGGAGGATGCGGAGATGACCGAAGTGGCGAATCTGCTTTCCGAAAACAGGATCAGCGGCCTGCCCGTGGTCGACGTAGGGGGCCGTGTGCTCGGCGTGATTACCGAAGCGGATGTCTTGTCCATGGCCGGCATGAAAAAGGGACATGCGTTTAAAGATATCCTGAGACATCTCCTCGGCGAACCGCTGCCCGGTCCCAACAGCGGAAGCAAGAGACTCCAGGATGTGATGAGCTCCCCGGCGATCACAACCGGGCCTGAATCGGACATCCGGGACGTTGCCCTGATCATTGACGAAAAGAGGATCAAAAGACTCCCCGTCGTGGACGAGCAGGGCAGACTGATCGGGCTGATTTCAAGGGCGGATATCGTCAGGGTCATCGGGACAAAATGAAAATCGGTGAATATCTTTCGAAAATGAAGGGCGGGGCGAAGAGCCCGCCCGGCGTGGGACTGGGCGAGGTACTGTGGGCGCTGATCGGCTCCGCGATCGGCATCTGTATCTGTGGGTACCTCTCGGCGCGGTATTTTGAGCCGAGAGAAACGACGTTGCTCATTGGACCTTTGGGTGCATCGGCGGTCCTGGCTTATGGCGCAATCCGGAGCCCGTTTTCACAACCCCGAAATCTGGTCGGCGGCCATATCATCTCAGGGCTCGTCGGCGTCTCATGCCATCAGTTTTTTGGCGGGACCCTCTGGATGGCGGCAGCACTTGCCGTTTCCATTGCGCTGGCCGCAATGATGGTGACAAAAACGATGCATCCTCCGGGTGGCGCAACCGCACTGATCGCCGTGATCGGCGGGGCGAAAATCCATGACCTCGGTTTCCTCTATCCGTTTGTTCCGGCCGGTCTTGGGGCGCTCATCCTTCTGGCCGTCGCGCTGTTGATCAACAATCTTTCCAGGAACAGGAGGTATCCGGCGTATTGGTTTTGACGTTCTCCCTTTTAGGATTGCCTGAAAAAAGCATGACGGCCCATGAAGAAGAGGTACACATGTGCGGTACGTTGTGTGCGAGCACGCTGGGGAAGAACTAAAAAAACGGGCAGAGGGTGAAGCCCATGCCCGTTTCCATCCGTACCCGCGGCCGATACTTCGGTGCGGTATCTACCCGAAACGTTTTTCCAGATCATCCAACTGCCTCCGGATCCTTGTGGGGAGGCGGTCGCCGAACCGGCTGAAGTGTCTTTCGATATCGGAGATTTCGGCCTTCCAGGCATCCGCGTCGACGCGCAGAAGTTCCTTCAGATCCTCCGCGTCGATGGGGAGCCCCTCGAGGTCGAGGTCGCCCTCTCCGGGCATGAGGCCGATCGGGGTTTCGACCGCCCCGACCTTGCCGTCGATCCGTTCGCACATCCATTTCAGCACCCGGCTGTTGTCGCCGAAGCCGGGCCAGAGCCACTTCCCTTCCGGGCTCTTGCGGAACCAGTTCACATAGAAGATCCGCGGAGTATGCTTGCCGAAGCGGTCGCCCATCGTCAGCCAGTGTCCGAAGTAATCGGCCATGTTATAGCCGCAGAAAGGCGTCATCGCAAAGGGGTCGCGCCGCAG
>CAYSSF010000446.1:0-2372 GCA_964433455.1 uncultured Syntrophaceae bacterium | reverse complement strand
CGCTCAGGATCATCCTCTTCATCACGATCCCGGCGACGGCTGCTCTGATCGCGCTCCGGGTTCCGATCATCTCCGTTTTGTTCCAGCGGGGCGAGTTCGGCGTTCAATCGACCCTGCTGACGGCGCAGGCCCTCCTCTACTACGCGGTCGGCCTCTGGGCCTTCTCCACCATCCGGATCGTCGTGTCGGTCTACTATGCCCTCCAGGACACGAAAACCCCGATGACGGCCGCGATCGTCGCGCTGATCGTCAACGTCCTCTTCAGCCTCGTTCTGATGTTCCCGCTCAAGCACGGCGGACTGGCGCTCGCCACCTCAATCGCCTCCGCCGTGAACGTGGGAATGCTCTGGGTCATCCTGAGAAGAAGGATCGGGAAACTTCTGGACCGTGCGTTTTACCATTCCGTCGGCAAGACCGCGATGGCCTCGCTTGTCATGGTGGGGGCCATCCTCGTCGTCGGCCTGATCTACCCATGGAACACGTCCGGCCCTTTCAACGCACGGCTCATCCACCTCGTCCTCTGCGTGGCCTGCGGCGGCACCGCCTTCTTCGTCGCCGCCTTCCTCTTCCACAGCCCGGAGATCGCGACCACCGTCGATGCGATCCGCCGTCGCCTCACGAGAGGCTCTTCTGCGGCGTGAATTGGATTCCCCATGTAACATGCCAGGATGATTCGACTTAAGCGTATCTATCTAAAATTATACATTTACCTTAGTGGAAAGCATGAAGGTGGAGGCGAGCGGTACGTCCACATTGGCAATGCCCGCGGGCCTCCCGCACCAGATCGTCGCTTCGCTGCCCTTCCAGGTGCTTCAACTTACCCACCCATTTGTCGAATGGGGATTTGGTGACCACCTTGCTGATGACCATCAGGCTGTCCCTTTTCTCAAAACCCACCTCCTCCCCCGGATGGACCCCCAACCTTTCCCGGCCCTCTTTGGGAATTGTAACCTGCCCCTTAGATGATACTCTGGCAATAATCATGATTAACCTTTACGTAAAGAATGACTTCCCATTCAGATCACCTTCCACCAAGGCGCCGCCAGCACGGTGGGCGTCAACCACTCAATCTCCGTGCCGGTGTGCAGCAGCAACCCTGCGCGTGCATCCGTGCCATACTCATGCTGGAAGGCAATCAGGTTCGCAGCGTCCCTCACTCTGGGGCGGTTCGTTGATTTAATCTCGATGGGCAGCACCTTCCCCGCCGTTTCGATCACCAAATCCACTTCTTCGCCCGTGGTTGTCCGCCAATATAGAATTTCCGTGTTCTGGAGCCGGCCGCACTGCCAAACCAGGAGATCCAGCAGCACGATATTTTCGAGATAGGCGCCGGTCGGTTCGGCCATACCGGAGAGGTGCATCGCCAGTCCGACGTCGCCCCAGTACAGCTTGGGGGACTTGAGGAGACGTTTCGTCCGGTTCACCGAATAGGCAGGCAAGCGAATCAGCAGGTAAGAAGTTTCGAGCAGGTTCAGGTAGCGGTGTATCGTGGGCTGTTTCAGCGATAGATCGCGGGCCATTTCCGTCTGGTTTACAAGCTGCCCGAGACGAAAACAAGCTGCGCGCATCAACCGGCGAAAATCAGGCAGGGCGGCTATGGAGGAAAGCATCTGAAGATCACGCTCCAGGTAGGTCCGGACGTACCCATCGAACCAGACCATCCTATCCTCCGCCATGGACATGTGGACGGCGGGCGTGGGAAATCCGCCGCGTCGGGCAAATTCCCGCCAGTCTTCCGGACCCGATGTGCCCAAGCTGAGGAGATCCGGCCATTGGGCGTCATTCGCCGCGACCAGTTCTTCCCACAGTCCGCAACGGCCAAGGCCCAATTGCTCTCGCCGGGTCATCGGCCAGAGGGTGAGGTAACTGGCACGACCAGCGAGCGATTCGGATACTCCCTGCATCAGGAGCAGATTGGCCGATCCGGTCAGCAGAAACCGGCCGGGCTGCCGGTCGGAATCAATAGCCCGTTTAACGGCAATTAGCAGGTCGGGTTCCCGTTGCACCTCATCGAGGGTCACGTTCATCGCACCACCCACCAGTGATTCGGGATTTTTGCTCGCCAGTTCGAAGACATCCATATCGTCGAGGGAAAAATAGGAACGCTTTTCCAGCGTAAGCATCTTTACCAGGGTGCTCTTGCCCGTCTGTCGGGCGCCGGTAACCACGACGGCCGGCATCACGCGTAAACGTTGGCTCAACGCGGCCATCATGTGTCGGGGAAATGTATTTTCATTCATGCCGTGAATTATATCCATTCATGAGCGTATTTGCAAGTGTTTACAACGGCGCCTTCGCCCGAGAGAGCAGTTCAGTGAAATCGTAGTTGACGCTCGTCACGCCGAAGTCCGGCTCACGTTGGAAGGGCTGTC
>CAYSSF010000445.1:0-2377 GCA_964433455.1 uncultured Syntrophaceae bacterium | reverse complement strand
ATTCGGCGGCGGAATGAGGATCGAAAATGGCCTTTTCGGACTGCTGTCCGCCGCATGAAAGAAATCGTGATCCTGCCAATACCGATACCACCGGGACTCCGCTTCGCGCGGTTCATAGACCTTCTGTAGCACTCCGTTCCCCATTCATTCTCTCCAGTCCGTCGGTAAATCAACCTAATAACGCAATTCTTCCTTCATCTTGCGGATCACGAGCAGCGCATCCGCCCCGGCCACCGGTTCCAGCGGCAAAAAGGAGCCCGACATCATGTCTCTCGCCTCCATGATCCCCCGCGAGGTCACCACCATCACCGCATTGAAATAGGGGAGATCGGTCCGCAGATCGGGAAAGGGGGAAGGAGTGCCGATGAACCGCGTCGCCAGCGCATTGTCCCCGGAGATCCGGATCAGAATATCCTCGATCATCATTGCGTAAGCCGCCCGGTTCACCGGCTCATCGGGCCGGAAGTTCCCATCCGGATAGACATCGAGACCGCGCATGCCGATCCGGATCATCCCCTCGATGTCCGCCCATAGCGGATGGTTGGCGATATCCGCCGCACCGGGCCGGCCGGCCGGGGCCAAACCGGCCTTTTCCGGATCCTTGGAGGCGGTATCGAAGGGGTTGGGGGTCCTCCTGGCATAGAGGGCGCCGATCTTCAGCTCCTCCAGGAAGAGGGCCGCCATATCGGCCCGGGTCATACGTTCGATCAGCGCAATTTTCTTGCCCGTCTTCGTTCCCGGCATCGCCCGCTGGATCTTCTGCAACAGCTTCCACCGGTCGTCGGCCTCCTTGACATACGCGCCGTTCAGGTCCAGAACCCGGCTGAACATCCGGCCGGCGCGGTCCAGGTCGAGCGCCGTCAGATAAGCCTCCCCCATGAAATAGTGGGGTGCGGCCGCCTTGGGATCGATCAGCACCGCCTGATCGAAGGCATCTTCCGAGTATTTCAACCAGGCGTCGTCGGGTTTGCATTCGGTGCCGATATGCAAACACTCGGCATGGCTCATGGTATTCACCCGGATATAACCCACCCGGAGAAAGATCTTCTCCTCATCGGTCCGGACGTGCTTCTCCGCCTGTTTGAGGGCCGCGAGCCCGCCTGTGAAATCGTTTTGACAGGCATTGACAAGCCCGCTTCCGATATGGGCTTTTGCATAACCCGGATCCAGCCCCAGGGCGAGCTCGAATTCACGCCCCGCATCGACCAGTTTCTGCTGTTGCAACAAACGGATCCCGGTAGAGGTATGATGCTCCGGCGTATCGAGTTGGCTCAAGGGCTTTTGCGCCTTCGGCCCGCACGAGAGCAGGAAGATGACTGCGCTTACAACCGCGAGTATGCGAAAGAGGCTCATGGGTTTTATTCGGCGGATCATCGTCTTCTCCTTTCTCCGGAAAGTTTCCCCGTTCAAAGCAGGTCCATTTCGTTCCATCGTTTGCCTGTTTCCTATCTTCATCGCCTGCTGAAAGTCAAGCAGATTCCCAACGTTCCCGGTGGGGCATCGCCGACAACCGCTCAGAAACGGGGGACGGCGCCGCACAGGTTCCTCGCTTGGTCGGCATGTTCATCGGGCCTGCAGAAAGTGTCCGATCCGTTCGGATGCCGCGTCGAGATCTTCCGGATCGAGCCAGACCGCCTCCCGGTCGGCGGCAAACCAGGTCATCTGCCTCTTCGCGTAGCGGCAGGAATCCCGTTTGATCCGGCGGACCGCCTCCTCCAGAGACTGCCGTCCCGCAAGAAAGGAGACCATGTCCCGATAGCCCAGAGATTGCATCGCTTTGATAGATTCTGCATAGCCCATATCGAGCAGTTTCCGGACCTCCTCCGCAAAACCGTCGGCGATCATCCGATCCGTCCTCCGTTCGATCCGGTCGTTGAGCCGTTCGCGGCCCAGACAAAGGCCAATCCGGAGGGAGTCGTAGGGCGCCTCCCGGAAGTGGTGCTCCTGCTGATGCGCGACGATGGAGCGGCCCGTCAGCTCCAGAACCTCCAGCGCACGGATGATCCGGACACCGTCATGGGGATGGATCCGGTCGGCGGCATCGGGATCCCTTGTCCGCAGTCTCAGGTAAAGATGATCCTTCCCTCTGCGATCCATCTCCTGTTTCAGTTCCCGCCGCAACACCTCGTCCGCCCCCGGCCCGTCGATCAATCCCCCCAGCAGCGCCCGGATATAGAGGCCCGTTCCTCCGACGATGAAGACCGGTCTCCCTGCCCGCTGAAGATCGGCAATGATCCCGTTCGCAAGCCCGATATAGCGCGAGGCGTCGAAAGGTTCATCCGGGTTGACCACATCGAGAAGGTGGTGGGGAATCCGCCTCCGCTCTTCCGGCGTCGGCTTCGCGGTACCGATATCCATCTGCCGGTATACCTGCATC
>CAYSSF010000444.1:0-2380 GCA_964433455.1 uncultured Syntrophaceae bacterium | reverse complement strand
TGGTGGAGCTGGCGAGGATCGAACTCGCGGCCTCTTGAATGCCATTCAAGCGCTCTCCCAGCTGAGCTACAACCCCACGCGATCTGCTTTCGCTGAAGGAATAGGCTCCTAACACGAGATTTCGGGCGCTGTCAATACATTTTTCTTGACATTTTGGATCCCTGCTCCTAATAATCCCCGCCGTGCCGGAGTGGTGAAACTGGTAGACGCAGGGGACTCAAAATCCCCCGTCCGCAAGGGCATGACGGTTCGATTCCGTCCTCCGGCACCAAACGGAATCAAGAGGTTACAGCTTTCAAGACTGTAACCTTTTTTGTTCCCCGGGACCGATTGTAACCATTTTGTAACCGTGCGGACTGATCGCGGGTAAATGCCTGCCGTTTCTTTGCCGCCAGCAGCAGATCTTCCTGGGAAACGATGTTGTACCGGTCAAAGACGCTTCGGGTCTTGTGGCCGGAAATGGCCATCGCCACGCGCTCCGGGATTCCGGCCCGGATCATGTTGCGAATGCCGCTGCGTCGAAGATCGTGAAAGAGGATCCCCGGATTGCCGGCGACCTTGCAGGCCGCCGCCCAGGAGCCACGAAAATCCTTCATCATTTTCCCGTCCAGATGGAATACATGCCTGCAATCCAGCCGCCTGGTTTTGTGCCGGGCGCTCATCATTTTCAAGAGATCGGATTCCATGTAGATGGTGCGGCCCTCATCGTTCTTTGTTTCCCCGGGTTCCAACCGGACGATCCCGTCCCGCAGGTTGACCTGTTTCCATTGCAGGTTGAGTATCTCCGATTTTCTCCAACCGGTGGCATAGGCAAATTGCAGAACCGGCTTGAGATGGACGGGCAGGGCGTCAAAAAGCACCCGATACTCATCGTATTCGATGAAGCCTTTCCGGACATTGTTTTCCTTCAGCATGGCCACATAGGGCTTCTGGGCAACTTTCGGGGGCGTGCAGCGCTGCGCCAAGCTGAAAATCCGCTTGATCGCGGCAAGCTCCCTGTTGACCGTGGCATTGGCGCAACCCTCTGACAAACGCCTTTCCATGTACTGCTTGATTTTGGAAGTGTCCACTTCCGACGCTTTCAACGTGCCGAACTCGCCGCGAAGGTACCCGGCGCATCTTTCCGCCCGCTTCTGCGTCTTTCTCTCGTTGAGCCTGTAATCCGTCAGATAGTCGTCCACCAGGTCATTAAATGATACGCGATCGAAGCAGATTCCCGGTATTTTCCCCTGGGAAATCTCGCCCTCCCGGATCTTCAATGCCCTTTTGGCCACCTCCAGTTTGTCGCTGCCGGAGGATTCGGCATACGGCTTGCCGTTTCGATAATATTTAATCCAGTACGTCTTTCCTCGCCTGTAGATACATCCCATGTTCACGCTCCTTTCCGGGATGACTTTCGCTTGACCAGTTGCAGGTCATAGCCGAGGTAATCGGCGATCCTTTCGATCTTGGCCAGGGTCAGGTTGCTTTTCCCGTTCAGAAACCTCGACAACTGCCCCTTGTCCAGACCGAGATCCTTACAGACCCGGTACGCCGATACCCCCTCCCTTGTCAGAATGTCTTTCAGGCGATTTCCCATCATGGACCTCCTCTACCATGTGGTTGACGATACTGCAACCTTTATCAGCGATAAACCGACTTGTTCGCCTCGACAAACCGGTCGAGGTCCTGAACGTCCAGGAAGATCTTGCGCCCGGTCCGCGGCTTGACGACCGGGATGGTTCCCGCCCAGATCAGTTCCCGCATTCCCCACGCAGACCGGCCGAGGTATTCCGCCCCCTCTTTCAAGGTATAGAGACGTTTCCGCACCGGAATGGCTGATCCCTGTGCCTTCTTTGACGGAGTGTTTGCAATCATCTTGATGGCCATGTCACCAAATTGTTACCGTCTTCAGAATGCGAATTTACGGTCAGTGACCGCGATCCGCCTTCACCTTTCCGTTCGTCGCTTGCCTAAGAATCATCAGAATCATCCCGCAGCCTCTCCTCGAATTGCCGGAGCTCTTCCGCAGGAACCCTGATGCAGCCCCTGAGGCGGATTGCCTTCAGATCGCCCATGTCGATGAGACGGTAGATCGTTTGTTCGCAAACGGAGAAATAGCGGGCGACCTCATCGACGCGGTAGTACCGTTTTGTGGGCGCGCTGGAAATCGTGATCACTTTTCCCTCTATTCCTCCAGCGGGTAATATCGCTTCAGGGGCGCCGGGGATTCCTGCCCGGATTTTTGCAGTCGATATCCTTGTTTGTCATCACGAAAAAAGGTCATCTCTTGGTCATGGTTTTTTGGGGCGCAAACCTCCGGGACGGAGGTTTACCCGTCCCGATCCGATTGGGGTGCTGAGACCCCCCGTTTCGGCATAAATTTTTGCCTTGACCCCCC
>CAYSSF010000443.1:0-2397 GCA_964433455.1 uncultured Syntrophaceae bacterium | reverse complement strand
CAGATTCCGGGAATGATCTTTGACGGATTGACGATCGTGGTTTCCCCGCTGATCTCCCTGATGAAAGACCAGGTGGACCAGTTGCGGGAATACGGCGTGACCGCCCTTTTCCTGAACAGCACCCTGAGTATGGAAGAGTACCGCGCGAATGTATCGCAGCTCCGGGGAAGCCGCGTGAAACTCCTCTACCTAGCCCCGGAGGGCTTGCTGGCCCCGCGAACCCTCGCCCTGCTGTCCGCTCTGAACGTGGATTGCATCGCTATCGACGAAGCCCATTGCATCTCCGAGTGGGGTCACGATTTCCGCCCGGAATACCGGCAACTGGCGGCGGTCCGCGCCACGTTTCCGGATGCGGCCTGTGTGGCGTTGACGGCCACGGCCACGCCGCGCGTCCGGGAGAATATCCGGCAATCCCTGGGCATCGGCGCTCAGAGCGAATACATCGGCTCATTCAACCGACCGAATCTCTTTCTGGAAGTGGCCCCGAAGACCGAACCCCTCGACCAGGTACTGGCCTTGCTCGAACACTATCCCAACGAATCGGGGATCATCTACTGCGCCACCCGCCGGCAGACGGACGATCTTCACGCCGTCCTCCACCGGAAGGGCTACTCCGTCCGACCCTACCATGCGGGTCTGTCGGAAAAAGAGCGCACGGAGAACCAGGAGCGCTTCAGCCGCGACGATATCCGGATCATCGTCGCGACGATCGCCTTCGGCATGGGGATCAACAAGCCCAATGTCCGATTTGTCGTCCATTACGATCTGCCCGGAAGCATCGATAACTACTACCAGGAGATCGGACGGGCGGGACGGGATGGTCTGCCCGCCCATTGTCTCCTGCTGTTCGGCTATGGGGATCTTCAAAAGGTTCAGTTCTTCATCGGACAAAAAACGGAACAGGAGCAGCGGACGGCCAATATCCTGCTGAGCCAGCTCCTGGGATTTGCCGAAACGGACCTCTGCCGCCGCGTCCCGCTGTTGAACTATTTCGGCGAAACCGGCGTTCCGGACCGTTGCGGAATGTGCGACAATTGCCGGATGGGGGATGAGGAAAAGGATCTCGTCGATCTAACCATCCCGGCGCAGATGTTCCTCTCTTGTGTCAAACGGACCGGTGAAATTTTCGGCGCGGGCCATATCGTCGATGTCCTGCGGGGCTCAAATTCTCAGAAGATCCTGAAATTCAGACACGAAAAACTTTCTACCTATGGAATCGGCACGACCTATTCCGCAAAGCAGTGGCGCCACTTGTCTCGTCAATTTATTCAGAAAAGCCTTTTGCTTTATGACTATGAACACGGATCGCTGAAACTGACCCCGAAGGCTTGGGGAGTCCTGCGGGGAGAAGAGACCTTCCTCGGCAGAATGGAAGAGGCCAAAAAAGGCAAAGGCTCGGTTCTCAGGCAACATGAAGAAGAATCGGGACCTTATGATTCAATCCTGTTTGAAACCCTCAGGAAAAAGCGGAAGGAACTGGCTGATCAGGCGAACCTTCCACCCTTTACGATCTTTCATGACCGGACATTGAGGGAAATGTCCACCTATTACCCCCGGACACAGGAAAGCTTGTCAATGATCTACGGGATCGGCACGAGAAAACTTGAAAAATACGGCGACACCTTCCTGGAGATCATCCGTTCACACTGTCTGGAGCACCAGATCCCGGAACGGCAGAAACCGGCGGTGAATCAGCCAAGGAGAGCATCGTCATCCGTATCGCTGACTGAGCCTTCGCCTACACCTCCAGTCGACAGCGGCAAGCGCCGGCATCTTGTCATCGGCGAGAGCTTCAACGAGGGCCGCACGATCGAACAACTGGCGGGGGGTTTCAACATCCGATCAGAGACGGTTTACAAAAACCTCTACCAGTGCCTTCAGGAGAACTTCCCGCTGGAAAGAGACGAATTTTTGATGAATTCCCGGCTGACGGAAGATCAGCAAAAAACGGTCCTTTTATCCTTCGCCCGTTTGGGAACGGAACGGCTGCGCCCCATCTTCGATGATCTGAACGGGGAAATCCCATACGAGGAGCTTCATCTCCCACGCCTCTCCTGCCTGTGCCGGCGTCAGAATTCTCCTGTCACGAATAAGACCTTTGTCTGCCTGGCCGCATCCCGGAAATACGGCGGCTACTGCCTGGCTGGCAAGGAATGGGCGGAGGGAAAAGTCGGACCGTGGCTCCGTCCGGTCAGCAGACAGGAAACCGGCGAACTTTCCACGAAAGAAATCCGGATGAGCAACGGGGATATTCCGCAATGCATGGACATCATCACCATCGGGACCGAAGGCGCCGCGCTTCATCCCTACCAGAAGGAAAATGTCCTGATTGCGGAAAAACGCCCCTGGACCTGGCAATGGAAATTACCCCTTGTTGCCTTGCCCAGTCTGGTGGAT
>CAYSSF010000442.1:0-2405 GCA_964433455.1 uncultured Syntrophaceae bacterium | reverse complement strand
CCAATAATAATCCCGGGGCGGGCCGCGTGAATATTGACTTTGGCCTTGTTGGCAGCCCTTTCGATTTCTATCCTGGAGATACCGGCGTGGAAAAGCTTCGCCTTGAGGAACTTTCTGATCTTCAGATCCTCATGGAGCAGTTCGGAATAATTTTTCTCCGAAAACCATTGTGAACGCCACGTCTTGATACCACCCAACCTCAACCCGATCGGGTTAACCTTCTGCCCCAACCTCTCACCTCCTCAAGTCTTACCGTTCATCCAGGACAACGGTGATGTGACTCATCCGCTTCTTGATCGAAGCCGCCCTTCCCTGCGCTCTCGCCCGCCATCGCTTGAGGGAGGGGCCTTGATCAACGAAAATCTCCTTCACGTAGAGGATATTCTCATCGATGTCGGGATTCTGCTTTGCATTGGCGAGCGCAGACAGGATCACCTTGCTCACGGGTTCGGCCGCATATTTTTGCGTGAATTGGAGAATCTGCTTCGCCTCCCCGACCTTCTTCCCTCTGACCAAATCGACAACCAACCGCATCTTCTGCGGCGACATCCGAATATACTTGGCAACTGCTCTTGCTTCCATGACTGACTCCAAACCGCAGAGGGGAACCATCCCCGTTTACCTTATTCCAGCGCTACTTGCGAAGCTTCGTCTTGCGGTCTCCGGCGTGGCTGTAGAAAGTCCTGGTCGGCGCAAATTCACCCAACTTGTGGCCGACCATGTTTTCGGTGACAAAGACCGGAATAAATTTCTTTCCGTTGTGTACCGCAAAGGTCTGTCCGATCAATTCCGGGGTAACGGTGGAACGGCGCGACCAGGTTTTAATGACCGTCTTGTTCCCCGCGGATTCCTGTCTCCTGACCTTCTCCAGAAGACTTACCTCGATGAATGGGCCCTTCTTAATTGAACGTGCCACCTTTTAACCTCTTCTTTTTACAATATATTTATCAGTACTCTTGTTGGTCCGCGTCTTATGGCCCTTAGTAGGCACGCCCCAGGGAGTGCAGGGATGACGGCCACCGGACGACTTCCCTTCTCCGCCGCCCATCGGATGATCGACAGGGTTCATCACAACGCCTCTCACCTTCGGTCGCCGCCCGAGCCATCGTTTCCGCCCGGCCTTGCCGAGGCTCAGGTTCTCGGAATCGATGTTCCCAACCTGTCCGATCGTGGCCCGGCATTCCATGAAAATCTTCCTCACCTCTCCGGAAGGGAGCCGCACCTGGGCGTAGCCCGCCTCCTTGGCCATCAACTGGCCGTAAGCGCCGGCAGCACGGATCAACTGCCCTCCCCGGCCAACCCTGAGTTCCACATTGTGGATCAGGGTTCCCAGCGGAATGTTCTTCAGAGGAACGGTATTTCCGGGCTTGATGTCCGCCTTTTCTCCGCTGACAATGGCATCTCCCACGGTAACCTTGGTCGGGGCGATGATATACCTCTTTTCGCCGTCAAGATAATTCAGCAATGCGATCCGGGATGACCGGTTGGGATCGTATTCGATGGAAGCGACGCTGGCCGGGATATCATCCTTGTCCCTCCGGAAATCGATCAGACGGTAACGGCGCTTATGCCCTCCGCCGATGTGGCGGCTGGTCATTCTGCCATAGTTGTTGCGTCCGCCGGACTTCTTCAGGGGGCGCAATAAACCCTTCTCAGGCGTCGACTTCGTCAGCTCCTTAAAATCGGAGCAGGTCTGAGACCTTCTTCCCGGCGATGTCGGTTTGTATTTTTTGATTCCCATCCCCTCAATCCCTCATCCTTGCTGTCTTAAGCCCGCGCGGGAAGACAGGTTATACACCGTCTCCGGTCTCGATATGGCTGCCCGGCGCGAGGGTCACGATGGCTTTCTTCCAGTCGCTTCTCTGGCCCATGACCTTACCCGATCGTTTCTTCTTACCGCGTACATTCATCACCCGGACGGCCAGCACCTTGACCTTGAAGATCTTCTCTACGGCACGCCCAACCTCTATGCGGTTCGCCTTGGAGTGAACCTGAAAGTTGTACTGATTTGCAGCGTCCCGCGCGATGGTGCTTTTTTCCGTGATCAGCGTCTTTTTGATGATCTGATACAGTTCCATTATGCTATCAACGCCCCTTCGATTTTATGAACAGAGGGTTCGAGAAGAACGACATGATCATATTTCAGCAGATCGTAGACATTGACCCCCTCCGAACGGACCATTTTGACATCCGGGATATTCCGCGAGGATTTCTCCAGGATCGGTCTTTGCTGATCGATCACGAAAAGGGTCTTCTTGAATCCGAAAAGGTCGATCACCTCCTGGAACCTCTTTGTCTTGATCTCCTCCATCGGAAAATCACGGAGAATGGTCATTCGCTCTTCCTTGAATTTCATGCTGAGAGCGGAAATAAGGGCCAGCCGCCTGACCTTCTTGGGAACCTTG
>CAYSSF010000441.1:0-2442 GCA_964433455.1 uncultured Syntrophaceae bacterium | reverse complement strand
CCATGAAGTCCTTCGTAAGGAGATACAGGATACCCGCGAAGAACTGTCTGAAAAGATCCAATTCGTCGATTTCAAAGTCGAGACGCTAAGTCAGGAGATCCGGGATACCCGAAAAGAGCTACAGGATACCCGAAAAGAACTGTCGGAAAAAATCCAAGCCGTCACCTCGGATCTCAAGGCCCACCGCCAGGATACGGAAGCCCACCCGAAGATTTACCAGGTTAAGGAGTGACGACCCTGTGGCCGCCCCCCCGCAAAACGCTAATTTTAAAGACCCGACCCCCATGACAGACCTGACCCGCAAGATCGAGGATTTCTTTCGCCGGGAAGCGGAGGGCTTCCGCGTGCGGGCCGCCGTCCTGTACGGTTCCCGGGTCGCCGGTTTTCCCCGTGCGGATTCCGACGTGGACGTGGCGGTCCTCTTCGAGGATGAGCCGGACGACGATGCCGCCTACCGGCGCCTGATGGAGATGTCCCTGCGTCTGTCGGACTTGACGGGCCGGGAGGTCAACATCCTGCTCATCGACAGTGGCTTCTCCAAACCGATGCTCTATTACAACGCCATCGTACAGGGCGTTCCCGTTTACCGGAAACGGGAGGAGGATATCATCCGTCTGCGCAAGAGGGCCATCGACGAAATGGAAGATTTCAGCGTCTTTGGCTTGCACTGGCAGGCCGAGATCGCCAGGCGGAACCTGGAGGCCTTGAAAAATGCCTGAATTCCGCTACGCGCGCGGCCGCATCGTGGATTCTATCCGCTATCTCTCCGAGGAGATGAAAGAGTTTCAGGACGACTACGCCGACCGGTCCTGGCAGGATTACCCACCCTCGCCTGGCCCATCGCTACCTCAATTTTCGCTGGCAGACGATCCGCGCGTTCTCAGACAAGAGAGAATTGATTGCCCGGGTGGCCGGTCTGCTCCTGCGGAAGGCAGAAGAGGCGGAAGAGTGACGCACCTCCGGCAAAACGCTAAAATGCAAGACCTGACCCCATAGAATAAGGTGTGAAAATGGATAGCTTGGATGTAACGAGGATTGAAAGAATGATGGTTGATTTCAAGGATGAAATTAAGCAGGAGTTCCGGCATCAACTCGGCATTCAGTCGGAGGCCTTTCAGTCTAAGTTGGATCTTGTCGGGGAGGGCTTCCAGATGCTTTCAGAAAAGCTGGATCGCGTGGAAGAGCGGCTTGACGGTCGGATCGATTGCGTGGTCAGAAAACTGGATGCCGTAGCTGCTCAGGGTAGCACTGTGGCGGCCAACCTCGATGCTGTTGCCGCCGATCTCAAGGCCCACCGCCAGGATACGGAAGCCCACCCAAAGATTTACCAGGTTAAGGAGTGACGATCCTGTGACTCCCCCCGCAAAACGCTAAAATGCAAGACCTGACCCCACTTTTCCCTGACCCCCACTTTTCCCCAAAGGAGTTGTCGCCGTGCAGACGGAAATATTATCGAATGAACAGTACTGGAGATTCCGGTCCAAACCGGCCACCGATTCCGATTCAAATCGGCCACCCATTCCGGAGCAAATCGGCCACCTGTTCCGATCCAAATCGGCCGGGCATTCCGGACCAAATCGGCCACCCCTTTGAAGGGTGAAGAGACGCTGGATAATTAAACCCAAAGCCGTTAAAGCTTCTGAAAAAAATGGAGGCTTGTGATGGCGAATAGGAGATTATCCATGCGCAAAATAAATGAAGTATTGAGACTGAACTGGGAGAAAGGGTTCTCCGCACGCCAGATTGCCAAGAGTTGTGACATTGCGCGGAGCACCGTCAAAGATTATCTGGATCGAGCACAACTCAAAGGGCTTACCTGGCCCCTGCCCGACGATCTTGACGATGCCGCCGTGGAACATCTGTTGTTTCCTCCTGCCGCTCATATAGACACCGATAAGCAGGTTATGCCTTCCATGGAGTACCTCCACCAGGAACTGAAGAAGAAAAGGGTTACCCTCCAACTTCTCTGGCATGAATACAAAAAAGCAAATCCCGATGGATACCAGTACAGCCAGTTCTGCGAGCGTTATCGCCAGTGGACAGGCAAACTGGATGTCTGCCTTCGACAGACCTACCGGGCCGGGGAAAAACTCTTTGTCGATTATGCCGGCCAGACCATCCCGGTGACGGATTCCCTTTCCGGTAAAACCAGAGAGGCATATCTATTTGTCGCCACCTTGGGCGCCAGCAATTACACATTTGCCTGGGCCAGTTTCTCTCAGGATCTGCCCTCTTGGATCGATGCCCATGTTCGTGCCCTGGACTTTTTCGGCGCTGTTCCGGAGATCATCACGCCCGATAATTTGTTATCCGGCGTGACTAAGCCCTGCTATTATGAACCGGACATCAACACCACGTACCTGGACTTTTCCCTCCATTACGGCACGGTGATTATCCCCGCACGGATCAAAAAACCGAAAGACAAGGCGAAGGTTGAGACAG
>CAYSSF010000440.1:0-2444 GCA_964433455.1 uncultured Syntrophaceae bacterium | reverse complement strand
GGAGGAACTCCCATTTGCATACAGACCCCTTGACTTGCCGGCGGAAACGATTATCATCGGCGCTACGATCCGTCTGCGGCGTGGAGAGCCGGAGAAAATCGCCGGACGCGTCCGGGAGATCATCGGGATAAGAAAAGAAAAGCACCCGCTCGAATTCCGGAATGCCGGTTCCGTCTTCAAGAACCCGCGGGATTGTCCGGCCGGCAGGCTCATCGAAGAGGCTGGGCTTAAGGGAATCCGAATCGGTGACGCCCAGGTTTCTGAAAAACATGCGAATTTCATTGTCAACCGGGGGCATGCGACCGCGGCGGAGATCCTCCACCTGGTGGCTTTGGTTCGGCAACGTGTTTTCGAAAAGACGGGCCGTACACTCGACACCGAGGTACAGATTATCGGAGAACCATGAAGAAGCCTTTTCATCTGCAACTGGAAGTGAAAAAGAACCGGCTGAGACGCCGCGCCGGTGAAGTACTGCGGGAAATCGGCCGGGTGCTTTTTTTGACCGGGGCCATCCTCTTCGTAACCTCGACGTTGCTGATCGGCTACAACCAGTTCCTCATCTCCCCCCTTCTCCGCGTCCGCGCAACCGTCGTCAAGGGATGCAAGGAGTTGACCGAAAAGGAGATCCTTTCGCTGGCCGCCGTTCGCTCCCCGTCAAACCTGCTGACCATCAACCGGGCGGCCATCGCCCGTCGGATCCTGGGAAATCCCTGGGTCCAGGAGGTGTTCGTGGGACGGGAATTTCCCGATCGTCTGGTCATCTGGGTCCGGGAAAGAAAAGCGGTTGCCCTGATCGAGAAAGGCAACGGACTCTACTTGGTCGACAGCGGGGGGGCACCCTTCAAGAAGCTGGAAATGGGCGAAGAATCGGACCTTCCCGTCCTGACGGGCTGTATCCGGGACGGGATCGTCGATGAAGCGCTGGTGAAGAAATCCCTCGCACTCTTGAGCGATATCAACGGGATGAAGGACGGTCCCGAGATCGGAATGGTATCGGAGATCCACGGAAACGAGACCTTCGGGTTCTCCTTGTTCACGGACGCCGGCCTCTGCCTGCAACTCGGCTTCGACGGCTATCAGAGCAAACTGAAACGGCTGACCCCCGTCATGGCGGATCTGGACCGTAAGAATCTGAAGATGGGTTTTCTGCTCATCGATTTGAGTGACCCGGCGAAGATCAACGTGCAGCGGCGCAACATTCTGGAACCGGCGGCATCCAAGAGACCGGCGGGCGCCGGGAAGGAATTCCGGATGTAATGGATTCCCAAACCTCCCGGACAACCGGGAGCGGTTTTTCGCACACTTCATGCAAGTGGCGGCAAAGAGCCTGGAGGATCGATGGGGAAAAAAGAAAACGTGATAGTCGGTCTGGACATCGGGACGACAAAAACCTGCGTCGTTGTCGCTGAGATTCGGGAGACGGGCATCGATATCATCGGCATCGGTTCGCACCCCTCGGAGGGGTTGAGAAAAGGGGTCGTGGTCAATATCGAAAGCACCGTGGAATCGATCAAGCGGGCGGTGGAAGAGGCGGAACGGACCTCCGGCTGCGAGATCCGGTCCGTCTATACCGGAATCGCGGGCGGTCACATCCGGGGCCAGAACAGCCTGGGCATCGTGGCCGTGAAGAGCCGCGAGGTGGAAGAGGAAGACGTTGAGCGGGCGATCGATGCAGCCAGGGCCATCGCAATCCCGCTGGACCGGCAGATTCTCCACACCCTGCCCCAATACTATGTCGTCGACGAACAGGATGGCATCCGGGATCCGGTGGGAATGGCGGGCGTCCGCCTCGAGGCGAAGGTCCACATCGTGACCGGCGCCGTCACCTCCATTCAGAACATCGTGAAGTCGGTCAACCGCGTGGGCCTCGACATCAGCGACATCGTCCTGGAACAGATCGCCGCCAGCGAAGCGGTCCTGAGCAACGATGAAAAGGACCTGGGCGTGGCCCTGATCGATATCGGAGGCGGCACAACGGATATTGCGATCTTCTCGGAAGGAAGCATCAAACATACGGCGGTCCTGCCGGTTGGCGGCCAATACGTCACCAGCGACATCGCGACGGGCTTGAGAACGCCCCTCGCCGAGGCGGAGAGGATCAAGATAAAATATGGCTGCGCCTACATGCCGCTGATCTCCAAGGATGAGATCATCGAAGTCCCCAGTGTCGGGGGAAGAGAGCCGCGGGAGGTTTCCCGGCAGATCCTCGGCAGGATCATCGAGCCCCGGATGGACGAGATCCTCGGCATGGCCTGCAAGGAGATCACCCGTTCCGGCTGCGAGGACATCCTTGCCGCAGGGGTGGTTCTGACCGGGGGAGCGTCCATTCTCGAGGGGGTTCCCGAGCTTGCGGAACAGATCTTCAACATGCCGGTCCGGCGGGGCTCCCCGATGGGCGTCGGAGGGCTCACGGATGTTATCAACAGCCCCTTGTATGCAACCGG
>CAYSSF010000439.1:0-2451 GCA_964433455.1 uncultured Syntrophaceae bacterium | reverse complement strand
CCCCATTATCACCATGATGACGGACAATTTCATATCCATGATGGCCCTATATTCGGTGAGAGGGAAGCCTGGCGAAGCCGACGGTCGGCGGAGTGCAAAGACGATAAAGAGGATGACGACGGTCTTCCAGGCAACCATGGTTTATGCTAAACGGCATCAGGGAAAATCGGTTTGAATGACCAGTTCTCGATTTTTCGGGAGTCTATCCCCTCGATGAAAAAGTCGCTCTCCGTAAAGGCCTCTTTCACCGGCCGAATCAGCAAGGGCAATTCACCGTGGAGCCTTCTTTCTATGATCCGCACCAGGCTGTGGGTTTTGAAACCCAGACCTTTCAAAGTATGCCTCCAGGTATCGTCCAGACAGAAATCGTAGATTGAAAGCAGGTCAAAATGCTTCGCTCTTATCACATATCTTAGGATCTCTCGGATCACTGAACTATTCTTTTCGGCATAATCCAGAATGTATCCCCGTCGGTTGTTAGGGGAAACACCCATGACGACATATCCGGTTGCACTATCACCTTCCATCCCATAGTAGAATACGTACTTGTTCCGTGGATTGCCGAACCGCCACGCCAAAAAAACTTCATCCTGATAGAGCCTGATAGAGCCGTCTTTCCGGTCTTGTCCAGCGACCAGGGAGGACATTTCTTCCGGCCGGGGAGAGGCTGAAACCAAGATGTTTTTAAACCTTCCCCATTGAATCCAGCTTGCTTCCAGAGGGGCCCTTTCTGGAGCCGATAAGGTGTGTTTAACCAATCCCAGGAGAGAGCAGCGGGTCACATAGACCTTCGGGGCTAGAGGGAGAAAGCCCATTTTCAGGTAACCCGGCAGGGAATTCCTCGTACAAGTCGTGTTCAAGAATAAACGATACTTTGGAGCATACTCTTCCATCGCCAGGTTGCCCATGGCCACGGATAATCCTTTTCGCTGATGGTCTGGATGAACACAGGTATCCCCCGGGCATAAAACGATGAGGGCCTCGTTGTCTCCGGTTATCTCGAACCGGGTCGCAAAATATCCCCGAAATCCCACCACCTGCCCTTGAAAAAGCGCAGCTATGCCGAGAGGCGACTCAGTATAAGGGTTATCCTCATATTTCCACTGGAAATAAGGCCCATGGCCTTCGACATCGTGGCCCCAAAGGGATCGCAATAGACTCACCACCTGGGTTCGGAATTCAGGTCGGTAAGGGGTGATGTAATATTCTGAAGAGGTCATAACGGCTCCTTCCTGAGTTGTCTCTTCTTCATCAACTGCCCTCGTCTTCGTGGCCTCGGGGTTCCTTCCCTTCCAGTTGGAATACTCTCCCATACCGCCCTTGGCCCCTTTCCAAATGGAGCAATTCTCTGCATTTACCCGGAGTCATGATCTTTCTTTCATTGGCTTCGGCCAACCGATGAATGCGCCGTATCAGATCCGCGTTTCGGGCTAGCTTGGTGCGCCCTGGGTCATACCAAATATTGTCTTCCAAACCCACTCTCACCCCACCGCCGGTGGCGATGGACAGGGCATTTATCATCAATTGGGCATGGCCAATGCCGGCCATGCTCCAGTAGGAGTACGGTGGCAAGTCACGGACCATCAGCCCGGCATGAAGCAAATCCGCCTGGGCACAAGCGATGTTTCCCAGAAGCAAGTTAAAATAATGCGGGGGTTCCAGCAGCCCCTTCTTCTCCAGGTACTTGGCATAGTTGATCATCCCTGAATCGAACGCTTCCAGTTCCGCCAAAATCCCTCGGTGTTTCATTTCTCGAGACAGGGATTGGATCATGTCGGGAGAGTTCATACTAGCCATCTGGTTGAAGTTGACCGAACTCAAAGTCAGACTGCCCATATCCGGTTTCAAGTCCCCGTCGATTTGCAACGGCTCGACCCGTTTCTCGAATTCCTGGAACGTGCGCCCGCTCAAGGAGACACACACAACCAAATCTTGGGAGAACTTCCGAATCCCCTCGATTATTTTTTGGTAAACCTCGGCTTTGTATGTTGGTTCTCCGATCTGTTCATCTCGGGCATGGAGATGAACCATGGTGATACCAATTTCCCAGGCCTCATGCACATCATCCACAATTTCGCTTACGCTTACAGGGACATACGGCGTCATTTGCTTCGCCGGAATCATCCCGGTGGGAGTGAAGTTTACGATCAGATCCATTTCCGTTCCTTTCCCGCCAGCCTGTGGAAGTGATCCATCGGGCCTAGATGAAAGTTTAGACCGGTAACCAGGCAGCCATGGTTCATGGGCTAAGCGGCCTCAGAATAAAGGGGTTCGGTTCCCATCAAACCTCCTTTGGATGCGTTTGGGATCACATCTTAAATAATAAATATTGATATTTTCTATTGCATTATTATAGTAGTTTTTAATTTGTGTTTTCAATTTAAATTAACAGAAGGGATAGGCTTTGTAAACGGGAATTTTTCGATAGTATACTCGGTGCAGCAATTTCAG
>CAYSSF010000438.1:0-2508 GCA_964433455.1 uncultured Syntrophaceae bacterium | reverse complement strand
ACTTGTTCACGACGGCGCCGCCGCCGAGTTGGGCGCCGGGGAAGCCGCCGTAGAACTGCACGACCAGCTTCCGGCCGGTGACACCCGAATCGGCTGCGCTGCATGAGTTCACCGCCTGCCATTCCCCGGTAGGGTTGAAAAGGAATTCCGTGTCCTTGTCGACGCACCCCTTGAGGGAGCCGAAGGCGATCTTCCGGGCCCTCTTTTCGATCATGGCGTGGCTCTTCCCTTTCGCGAAACGGTAGTCGATCGCGTTCGACATCAGGACCTTGGCAAGCCGGACCGGCTTGCCCGTCTCGTCGTCGTAGTCGACCGAGACCTGTCCCTTGCCGTCCGGAGCGAAGAGCGGGTCGCCGCAGCACTCGAAGGCCCGCATCATTCGATTGACGAGAACATAGGTGAGCGGGAGGAGCTCCGGGGTTTCGTCGCAGGCGAATCCGTACATGATTCCCTGGTCGCCGGCGCCGATCTCCTTGTGTTTTCCGGCATCGGCCCGTGTGCCCATGTTGATGTCGGGAGATTGGGGGATGATGGCATTCAGCACGCCGAGCGAGTTGCCGTTCAGGCCGACGGCCGAGTCATTGTAGCCAAGGCTGAGGACCGTCTCCCGGACGCACTTGTCCAGGTCGATCCAGGCCCGCGTGCTGACCTCGCCGCCGACGACGCAGAGCCCTTTGCCGATGAAGACCTCGATGCCGCAGTGCGGCATGGTGTTGATATCCATTCCCTTCTGGTGTTCCCGGTCCAGAATGGTGGCAATGATGTTGGCCGCGATCATGTCCGCGACGACGTCCGGATGTCCGACCTTGATGCTTTCCGATGAAATCTGCATGGTTTTTTCTCCTTTTATGATAAAAAAACCCGCGCCAAAGCGCGGGTCCTGAGTCTTTCTCCGGCATTTTAGCACATTTATATAGCGGAGCAATTGACCTAAATTCCCGCTTGTGCGGTTCTTTATGGCAGAGCGGATGAAAAGTCAAGCAGTTTTTTAGGCGCAACCCCTTTGCCGACCCAAAGCTATTGGGCCAGCCATGCCGGAAATGGAGGGATGTCACCGGATCATGAATACACGGATCAGAATACAATTGACATTAAAGATCGTTTCTCATATACTTCCCGCAACGAAAAAGCGATATCAAATCCATATAATCCAATATACTCAAAAATTTTATCATTCTGATGAGAAAGGGATAAAAAACCATGAGTCAAGACCTGCTTTTTGATTTCAGTAAATTTCAACTCCCGAAAATCGAGAAGGGCCCCATCCGATGGATTATGGTCGCCATAGTCGTTTTCATCTTGGGATATTCATCCTTTTTCACGGTGAATCCGGAAGAGGTCGGGGTGATCCTCCGGTTCGGGGAATACACGCGGACGGCAAATCCGGGCATGAACTTTAAGTTGCCTTTCGGCATCGAAGCGGTGACGAAAGTTCCCGTGGAGCGGCAGTTGAAGGTGGAGTTCGGCTTTCGAACGGAGGCGCAGAGAGATCGATCCAAATATTCCACCCGCGCTTACCAACAGGAGTCGCTGATGTTGACAGGTGATTTGAACGCCAGCGAAGTGGAATGGATTGTTCAGTATCGGATCGCCGATCCATACAAATTTTTATTCAAGGTGCGCAATACGACCCTGACTTTCCGGGATATGAACGAAGCGCTGATGCGCGAAGTGGTCGGCGACCGTTCGGTCAACGAAGTGTTGACGGTCGGCCGGGTGGAAGTCGCAGCTACCGTCAGCGGAAAATTACAGGAACTGTGCGACCAATACGAAACCGGCATCAAAGTGGATCAGGTCGTTCTGCAGGATGTGAACCCCCCCGATTCGGTCAAACCGGCTTTCAACGAGGTGAACGAGGCGCAGCAGGAGCGTGAGAAGTTGATCAACCAGGCGAGGTCGGAATACAACCAGATTATCCCCAAAGCCCGCGGAACCGCAGCGAGAACGATCGAGGAAGCCAAGGGGTACGCCATTGAGCGGGTCAACCAGGCCCGCGGGGAGGCCACCAAGTTCAGCGCGGTCTTCAAGGAATATTCCAAGGCCCCGGAGGTAACCCGTCAGAGAATCTACCTGGAAACGATGAGTGATGTCCTTCCCAAGGTCGGGAGGAAACTGATTACGGACGAGAATACCGCGGGGATTTTACCCCTGTTTCAGTTTGCAAAGGAAGAGGCGAAAAAGGAGGTGAAGAAGAATGAATAACACCAAACAAAAGATCTTCGGCGGCATGGTCATTCTGGTCATCGTGGGCCTGATCCTCCTGTTTTCTTCTGCCTTTGTGGTGAATGAAACGGAGCAAGTCATTATTACCCAGTTCGGAAAACCGGTGGGGAAACCCATTTCGAACGCGGGGATTCATTTTAAACTGCCCCTTATTCAAGACGCCAATTTTTTTGACAAGCGGTTCTTGGCCTGGGACGGCGATCCCAACCAGATTCCGACAAAGGATAAAAGGTTTGTCTGGGTGGACAGTTACGCCCGCTGGCGGATCAAAGACCCCCTGCTGTT
>CAYSSF010000437.1:0-2517 GCA_964433455.1 uncultured Syntrophaceae bacterium | reverse complement strand
CCTTAAATCCCTGCATTCCGGCGGACGCCCATGCAATCACATTGCCGCTCATGTCCGTAATGGTCACAATCGTATTGTTAAAGGTCGACTGAATATGTGCTATCCCCTCGGAGATATTTTTCTTTTCCTTCTTCTTCCCTGTTTTTCTGACTGGTTTTGCCATTGCTCCTCCGGATCCCTTCGCTCTCTATTTCTTCTTACCCGCAATCGACCTTCTCGGTCCCTTCCTCGTTCGGGCGTTCGTACTGGTTCTCTGCCCCCGGACAGGAAGTCCCTTCCGATGCCGTAAGCCGCGGTAGGTCCCGACGTCCATCAATCTCTTGACGGACATGGAGATTTCCCGCCGCAAGTCGCCTTCGACCTTCAGTTCCCTGTCGATAATATTCCGGATGGAGGTTATTTCCGAATCCGCAAGCTGATCGGTTTTCGTGTCGGGGCTGACGCCGGCATCCCGAAGGATCTCTTTCGATTTTGTCCGCCCGATCCCATAGATATAGGTCAAGGCGATTTCCATCCTTTTGTTTTTAGGTAAATCCACACCCGCAATTCGTGCCACCGGTCAACCTCCTGATCATTAAATCCTTATCCCTGGCGCTGCTTGTGCTTCGGATTTTCACAAATCACGCGCAACACGCCCCGCCTTTTGACAATCTTGCACTTTTCACAAATTTTCTTGACCGAAGAACGTACTTTCACGATCATGACCCCTCAATCCGTCAAAGGCAGGTTATGGACATAGAGCCGCCTTTGCTATTTTGTCCTGTAAATGATTCTTCCCCGTGTAAGATCATAGGGGGAGAGCTCAACCGTAACCTTGTCGCCGGGCAGGATCTTGATAAAGTGCATCCTCATCTTCCCGGATATGTGGGCCAGAACGCGGTGGCCGTTTTCCAGTTCCACTCGAAACATGGCATTGGGCAGGGGCTCAACTACCCGGCCTTCAACCTCTATTGCCTCTTCTTTCGCCATAATCTCCATTCTTTGGGTAACAATTTCAATCCGTCCCTCTGACGTTTCCACTCCCCGTCCCATCACTGCACCCGGCTCAAGATCTCCGGTCCATTCTCCGTAATCACCACGGAATGCTCAAAGTGCGCCGAAAGTTTCCCATCCTCGGTGACCACGGTCCATCCGTCGGCGAGAATCTGAACCTTGTAGTCTCCCTCATTCACCATCGGCTCTATGGCCAGAACCATTCCCTGCCGGAGTTGGACCCCTCTCCCGCGCATGCCGTAGTTGGGAATCTGAGGGTCCTCGTGCATGTTTCTGCCGATTCCATGTCCAACGAAATCGCGAACGACCGAGAAACCGGCTGCCTCGACCCGCTCCTGCACGGCAGCGGATACATCTCCCAGGCGGTTTCCCACCCGCGCCTGCGCAATGGCGTCGTACAGCCCTTCTTCGGTGGCCTTCATCAAGCGCTGCGCTTCGGATGAAACGCTCCCTACGGGAACGGTTATCGCGGCATCGCCATAATACCCCTTGTACAGAACCCCGAAATCGAGGCTCACGATATCGCCGGCGAGAAGCGGCCGTTCGGACGGCATGCCGTGTACAACCTCCCGATTCACCGATGTGCAAAGAGCGTAAGGATAACCACGATACCCCTTAAATGCCGGACTGACCCGATTCTTCCGTGAAAGCGCTTCCGAAAGCCGGTCCAGTTCAAGCGTCGTTACACCCGGTCTGACCTTTTCTCTCAGCTCCGCAAGGATCTCTGCAACAATGGCATTGGCTGTCCTGAGTTTTTCAATCTCTTCAGGCAGTTTCAGAATAACCATGCCGATGATCCCCTCTTTTCGGCGGCTATGCCTGCATTATCGTCTTCTGGCAATGCGTCCCTTCTTCATGAACCCCTCATACTGCCTTGTCAGTAAATGGGTTTCGATCTGTCCCGCCGTATCCAGCGCCACGCCGACGACAATCAGAAGAGCCGTGCCCCCGAAAAAGAAAGGGACATTGAAAGAGGTGATCAGAAGACTGGGAAGAACGCAGATCGCCGAGACATAAATCGCTCCCCCGAAGGTCAGCTTCGTCAGGACGTCATCGATATACTCGGCCGTCTTCTTTCCCGGCCGGATTCCGGGTACATATCCGCCGTATTTTTTCATGTTGTCTGCCACATCCACCGGATTGAACGTGACCGCCGTATAGAAGAAGCAGAAGAACACGATAAAGGCTACATAGAGCAGCTCATAACCGACCCGCCCCGGAATAAGGACATCGGCAACCGACTTCATCCAGGGGTGCGGAATAAAATTGGCGATCGTCGCCGGAAACATGATGATCGAAGAGGCGAAAATCGGCGGGATGACTCCGGCCGAATTGACCTTCAACGGAAGATGGGTCGATTGACCGCCATACATCTTTCGCCCGACCACCCGTTTCGCGTACTGTACGGGGATCCGTCTTTGGCCGCTTTCAACGAAAACGATCACGCCGACCACAACGACCATCAACACGATCAGGATGATGATAAAGAAAATGCCCATCTCTCCCGCCGCGAGCAAGCGGAAG
>CAYSSF010000436.1:0-2538 GCA_964433455.1 uncultured Syntrophaceae bacterium | reverse complement strand
TTTCCAGCGCATGGCGTGGTTATGATCCTTGACGATGCAGGGCATAAGGGTAATGGAGAACTGGGGAATCTTCCCGGCGGCGTAATCAAGGGGATAAACGGACATGTCGAGCGCGCCTTTAAGCATCGCGTCATACTGCGGTCCCGGCTTGAAAAGGGCGGAAGCGGGATAAATCTCGAATTTCAGTGCACCCCCGGTCTTTTCCCCCACTTTCTGCGCAAACAGGCGACTGAGCCGGTCCCGGAAATCACCTTTGTCGATGGTCCCACCCGGCCATTGATGGGAGATCCTGATGGTCATCTGGGGACCGACAGGCTTGACTTGGGCATAGATCTGCGACCAGCCGAAAACAAGACACAGGGAAATAACCGCAACAACCACTTTAACTTTCCGAACGTTCATTTTCTTTCCCCCCCTTTTTTAAAGTAACCAACTTACTTAAGGATCAACATGATCCCGGACCTATCCCTTATCCGAACCGTTCCTCTTGGATGCATTACCCCGCTCCGACTTGTCGATGGTCGGAAAAATTGCATGGTTGGCAAGATAAAAAAACGGTGTGAGTCACTAATAATGGGCAGGGGATTGATTGTCAAGGATTATTTTCTTTTTTCTCAACGCTCATCCGGTCAAGTCGGCTGCAAAATCATGGCGCAGGCGTTCCGGATGAACGTGGGATTTCCTGAACGATTATGATATATACCTACGTCAAGATGCATTTTTTTATGTAGAAGATTGATGGGTGGATTTTAAAAATCTGAGGAAACGGACAATGACCGATATGCTCATGCCATTTACCGGAAATCTGATCACCACGGGGATGGGGATACTGCCCCATAAAGAGATGGAGAGGGCGCTATCCGTGGCGATGAGCGTCGATATTCCCTTCTGGCCTCAACTGCCGAAGATGGATTATTTCGAGGACATGTACGTTCAGGCCTCGGAGAATTTCCCCGGCATCGTTCTGGAACCGGAAAACCGCAAGATTTATTTCCGCACGGATAAATTTTATGCCGAATTGGAAAATGCGCTGATGAACCTCGAAAATGAGGATTTTTTTCGGATGTCCCCGCGGTTTTCGGCCACCTATCACCAATTCTTATCCTTGGATTTATCCCCGTATCCGTCCATTCGGGGCCAGTTGGAAGGTCCGGTGAGCTTCGGCCTGAATGTGCTGGACGAAAACAAAAAACCGATCCTCTTCAACGACGAGGTGCGCTCGCTCCTCTTCGACTTCATGGCGAGGAAGGCCAACTGCCAATTGCGCGAACTGAAAGAAAAAAATCCCCGTGCCTTCCTTTTTATCGACGAGCCGGGGCTCCAGTCGATCTTCAGCGCCCTATCCGGCTATGCCGCAGAGTCGGCTCGAGTCGATTTGGAAGGATTCCTGGCACAGATCGACCATCCCCGGGGCATCCACCTCTGCGGCAATCCCGACTGGGATTTTCTGCTCCATCTCGATATCGACATCCTTTCGTTCAATGCCTACAACTGTGGAGAGATATTCGTCAAATATCGTGAGGGAATCCGTGGTTTTCTGGATAAGGGCGGGATGCTCGGCTGGGGGCTGGTTCCGGCAAACTATGATGAATTCATCATCGAATCTACGGATGGCCTCATTCATCGCATCGAAGCGCTGTGGCAGGAATTGGAAAAGGCCGGTTTTGATCTGCAGCGGATTCTTTCCCAGAGCATCCTGATGCCGGCGACCTGCGCGCTGATGAACCCCGACGGTTTTGATTCGGTGGAGAAAACCTACGACTCCCTCAAAAAGCTTTCACGGCGGCTGCAGGAAAAGTATCTTCTGTCATCCTTTTGATGGAACGATATCCTTGAAAGGCCTACAGGGCCGGGGCGCTCTGAGAGAAAGGCGGCTGAGCAGACGGTAATAAAGGGCTATTCCCGGAGACGGCGTTCACCGAGGCGCATCGGCAGAATTACCGCAAGGATGCAGAGGAGCAGGACGAGGGCGAACGAGACGATCAGCCATGTCCACTGCCAACCGGAGAGGCCTCGCCCGTGGAAGTCCGCCATAAAGAGTTGATAAACCGGTCCCGCTTCGAGAACCACCACCACCGCGATGAACCCGGCAGCAAGCAGCATGAAGAGCAGCCCCCCGAAGCTGGTGACCGCCTGGGCCGGGTTTTCGGACTTGAAGTCGGGATAGGCCGCCCCGAGACCCACCCCCAACGCAACCACCCCCGGCGTCATCAGAAAGATCGTAACGACGGAAAGCGCCATCATGAACGGCGTGACCTGGAGCAGGATATTGGAACTCACGATCAGGATCTCGGCGAGGATCAGCAGTGGAAGGCCATAAACCGCAAATTTTACCCAGAGGAAGGTTTTAAGCGAAATCGGCGCCGCCCGGACGATCCAGAAGGCGTCGCCTTCGAAGCTGACCGCCGGGAAAACGAAGCGAGCGGCGATCGCTGTCAGGACAAAGGCGGCCAGCCCCATATTCAGGAACGAAAAGATGTTCTGGAGGTAGATCGTCCGGATTTTCGATTGTCCCAGCGGCAGAACCGAAAAATTGTA
>CAYSSF010000435.1:0-2545 GCA_964433455.1 uncultured Syntrophaceae bacterium | reverse complement strand
ACAAGGCGAAGGTTGAGACAGCGGTAAAAATAGCCGAGATGTGGATATTGGCCGCGCTGAGAAACCATACCTTCTTCAGCCTGGATGAACTCAACAAGGCCATCGCGGAAAAGCTTGTCGAGTCAAATGACCGCAAGTTTAAAAAAATGGACAGCACCCGGAGAATCCTTTTTGAAACTATCGACAAGCCGGCGATGAAACCACTTCCCCTTCAAGCCTATGAATACGCCGAGTGGAAGAAAGCAACGGTCAGCATCGACTATCACATCACCGCAGATGATCATTACTACAGCGTTCCCTATCAGCTTTTCAAAGAGCGGGTCGATGTCCGTCTGACGGCCACCACGATAGAAGTGCTGTTCAAAAACAACCGGGTCGCCAGCCATGCGCGGAGCTACGAAAAATGGAAACACACGACCCTGCCGGAACATATGCCCAAGTCCCACCAGAAATATCTGGAATGGACTCCCTCCCGGATCATCGCCTGGGCCGGCAAAAATGGCCCCCATACCGAAACCCTGATCTCCCGGATTATCGAAAGTCGGCGTCATCCGGAGCAGGGTTTCCGGTCCTGTCTGGGGGTCATGAGACTGGCCAAACACTACTCAGCCGAACGTCTCGAAGCCGCTTGCGCCCATGCGCTTACCCTGAACGTCTGTTCCTACAAGTACATAAAATCAATGCTGGAAAAGGGCCTCGACAAGCAGCCCCTTCTGCCGGCGTTCGATTCGGTAAAACCGGTTTTGCATTACAACATCCGGGGAAAAGAATATTACCAGAAGCAGCAGGGGGTGGGCCATGCTTAACCAACAAACCATCGAAAAACTCCACGCCCTGAAACTCCCCGGCATGGCCGAGGCGCTTAAAGACCAATTGTCGCAACCGAACATACAAAGGCTCTCTTTTGAAGAGCGTTTCGGTCTCGTCGTCGACCGCCAGTGGGACTGGAAGGAAAACAACCGCTTGCAGCGTTATCTCAAAGAGGCTAAACTGAAACTCAATGCCTGCGTCGAAGACATAGATTATCAAACACCAAGAGGGATTGATCAATCCGTCATCATGCGTCTGATCTCCTGCGATTGGATTCGGCATCACCAGAACATCATCATTACCGGCCCCACCGGCGCGGGCAAAACCTTTTTAGCCTGCGCCTTGGCCAACAAGGCTTGCCGGGAAGGATACCGCACCCTCTACATCCGCAGCCCCAAGCTTTACTATGAACTTGCCGTTTCCAGAGGGGACGGCAGCTATGGGAAAATGATCAACAAGCTCGCCAGGACCCAAATCCTGCTTCTCGATGATCTGGGACTTGCTCCCATGACGGATTCAGAAAGAAGAGATCTTTTGGAGGTTGTCGAAGACCGGCACGGAAGCGCATCAACAATCATCACAAGTCAACTGCCAATCGAGAACTGGCATGAGCATATCGGGGATCCTACCATCGCCGACGCCATCCTTGACCGCCTGATCCATAGCGCCCATAAAATAAATCTGAAAGGAGGATCCATGAGAAAAAAACATTCCGGCTTGACTTGAGAATGTCGCTTATGAGAAAGATCTAAAAACCAGCGTCGCTTCGCTCCGATTTAGGTGGCCGATTTGGATCGGAACCACCGGCCGTTTTCAGCCGGAACAGGCGGCCGTTTTGGACCGGAACAACCGGCCGATTTCGCCGGAATCACCAGCGAAGGTCCTCCGAATCTGGCCCTCGTCCCAGCAGAATCGATTCACATATCCCCGGCCATCCTTCCGGCCCAGGATCAGATCTCCGGTTATCAGTTCTCCTGAGGCCTCGTTGAAGAACACCACCGACTCCTCCGTGTGGCCAGGCGCGGCGATCACCTCCCAGCCGCCGAAACCGATCCGGGAACGGGGTAGGCGATGACCCTCGAGATACCGGATACGATCCGCATAGGAGACCCGCTGGAGATCCCGGAAGAAAGGCAGGGGCACACCGGCCGAGCCGTCGAAGGCGAGATCGGACCATTTCCGAACACCAAAGCTGCCTCCGATCAGTGTGGGAAACAGACCGGTGGACCAGTTCCGCATCGGAGAGAGGGGCCGACCCGCCTTCAGATAGGCATTCACGAGGGGATGGAACAGGACGGTCGTCTTTGGGGAGCATTTGTCCAGCAGTGCGCCTATCCCGCCGATATGGTCGATGTGAAAATGGGTGGCGGTAATGACACGAATCGCCTGAAGGGATCGCTTCAGGGTATGGACGCAGAAATCCTCCACAGCCAGGGCCGCGCCGACGCTGCCGACATCGACAACCATCAAGCCGTCTATCTCATCCGCGATGAGGTACGTATTGGATAAACCACAATCCGGGACGTTGTGAACCATCTTCCCCTCCTTAACCCCTCTGAGCCCCCCCGATTACTCTTCCGGTTTATCTTCCGAGAACTCAGGTTTACCCTCGCAAATCCCCTTCACGGCAAACCAAAGTGAGTTTGTGCCCCCTACCCCCAACCCCCTTCCCCCGAAAATGGCGGGGGCCCGGCGCCGTGCCGGAGAGGGGTAAACCCGGTGGTGATCGGAACGG
>CAYSSF010000434.1:0-2565 GCA_964433455.1 uncultured Syntrophaceae bacterium | reverse complement strand
GGTGACCGAGCGGTCACGGCCTGAGCGGTCTGGCTCAGGTAGCCGTCAGCGGTTACGTATCCCTGATCTGCTTTTTCCTGGCCGGGATGATCATGGCCAGGATCCTGTACGGAGGAGGGAATGGCCATGAATGAACTGATGACCGGCGCCGTCACGGGAATCCTCTTCGGGTTCCTCATGCAGAAGGCCCAGGTGATCCGGTACGACCGGCAACTGGCCGCCCTGCGCCTCCAGGACATGACCATCGTCAAATTCATGCTCACCACGATCCTGGTGGCCATGGTAGGCATCTATCTGCTGTTCGATCTGGGTCTCATCAAGCTTTCCGTCAAACCGTTGATCCTGGGGGGCAACGTGCTGGGCGGCCTGATCTTCGGAATGGGCTGGGGGATGGTCGGATATTGCCCCGCCACGGCCATGGGGGCCCTGGGAGAGGGGCGCTACGACAGCGCCTTCGGTCTGCTGGGGATGATCCTCGGGGCGGGGCTCTACGCCGAGGCGTATCCCCTGATGAAGGAAACGGTCCTGACCTGGGGAGACTTCGGAAAGATCACCCTGCCCTCGGTTCTGGGAATCAACCATTGGATCGTCATCGTCATCCTGGTCGCGGCCTTCGTCGGCCTCTTCCGCTGGTTCGAGAAGAAGGGACTCTAACCTCCTGCGCCCTGCTGAGCCGGGCCGGTCCTCAGCCGGTTCCGGTCTGCGGGGTGCCGGGTTGGCACATTCACCCCGGCAGGGGGATTACAGTGCTTTTTCCGGGCCTGGCGGAGAATAGACGATAATGTACGTGAAGTCCTGCCCTTCATCGGCCCAGACATAATGCATGGCGCCGGCGGGAATAAACACGGCCGTATTCGGTCCGACACCGTATTTCACACCGTCCACCGATATGCCTCCGCTTCCTGAGAGGCCGAACATGCAATGCTCCTCTTTATGGCTGTGTCCGGCGCCGGTGACATTGCAGTTCAACCCGGCCGTCATGGTGTTGACCAACAGTGAAAAATTCTTTGCGCCGCAGTTGATCTCGTCGATTAAAATTCGGACGGTGGCGGCGCCGCCATGCGCGATTTTCCCCTTGACCTCATCCACCTTGAAAACCAGTTGTTTGTTCGGCATAAAGTGTTCTCCTCCAAAGCATGATATTGAACCGCTTCATGATGATATCATCAATTCAAAAATCCATCACCCTTTAACGCAGCGCTTTCATGACGATGATATGGCCGCTTCCCGATAAACGAAGACAATGCCTCCGATATCGGCCGCCCTTCGTCGAAGGTCTTTTTCAACTGAAGCGTCAGATTCATGGCATCACAGAGGCAGAGGGCACAGGTTTTGGAGTGCAGTTCTTCCCGGCGCCTGCCCACCCCCTTGGTCAAAAACATTCCCCCGGGGAAAAAGCCCATTGAACACCGGCCTCCTCATCAGTGGTCACAGACATTGGCTCCGGTCGCAAGCGCGCCGCTGAGGTACTCGGCAACCACCTTTTCCGGGGCCTCCGATGAGGCGCCGGTGACCACGCAAATGCCCTTGCCGACAAACAGTTCCTGAGCCCTCGATCCCATGCCGCCGGCGATGATGATATCGGCCCCCTGTTCTTGCAGCCACATGGGCAAAAGCCCAGGCTCATGGGGCGGCGGGATGACCATGGTCGTTTTCAGTATGGTTTTGTTGTCCGCATCCACGTCATACAAGGCAAACTGCTCGCAATGGCCGAAGTGCTGGCACAGAGAGCCGGCCGCCATGGGAATGGCGATTTTCAGTGTTTTCATTTCTTTCTCCTTGATGGGTTGAGGCATCCGGGAAATCCGGCCTGTCACGGGTTTGCTTTGCTTCTGCAACTGCAAAACGGGCTGGATCGCCCGGAGGAAGGCTTGAGCGGACCCGGTCTCGCTTTGATGATAGACGAAGGGCTTTCCCTCATCGGCCCCCCCGACGATCTGCGGGTCCATCGGGATTCGGCCGAGGAAGGGCACGCCCATCTCCCTGGCCATGGCTTCCCCGCCGCCGCTCTTGAAGACCTCAATCATCTCCCCGCAGTGCGGACACATGAGCCCGCTCATGTTTTCGATCACCCCCAGAACGGGAATCTTGAGCTGACGGCAGAAATTGATGGACTTCCGCACATCCTGAAGGGAGAGATCCTGGGGCGTCGTGACGATCACGGCGCCGTCGCTGTCGGGAATGAGCTGCGCGACCGACAGGGGCTCATCGCCCGTCCCCGGAGGAAAGTCGACCACCAGGTAGTCCAGTTCCCCCCACTGCACATCCGTCAGAAGCTGCTTGATGACGCCCATTTTCATCGGGCCCCGCCAGATGACCGCCTCGTCCGAATGACCGAGGGCGAATCCTAAGGAAACCACTTTGATTCCATAACTGCTTTCCACAGGCAGTATCCCGTCACCGTCCGCCGCTTTGAAAAGTTCCCCCTTCAAATGCAGGAGCATCGGAACACTGGGACCAGGGTCGCCTCCCTGTCATGATAAAGGCTGAAGGCCCCTTTCCTCTCCCGTAGCGCCCGGAAACATTTTCCGCCCGCGCAGCGGTGATAGCGGTCGCAGATGATGA
>CAYSSF010000433.1:0-2568 GCA_964433455.1 uncultured Syntrophaceae bacterium | reverse complement strand
GACAAACCGTATTGCGCTGGAACTTGCGCGGGTGGGCGCCCCTGAGGGAACGGTTGTCCTCGCCGATCGCCAAACCGCCGGGAGGGGCCGGATGCAACGGAGCTGGCAGTCGCCGCCCGGGTGCAATCTCTATCTCTCCATCATTCTCCGCCCGACGATTCCGCAGCAGGAAGCCTCCCAGATTACCCTGATGACGGGGCTGGCCGCGGCGGAGGCGGTTTCCGAAGCCTCCCCGGAGGGGCGTGTCGGGATCAAATGGCCGAACGATATCCTGATCGGCGGCCGAAAGGTCTGCGGGATACTGGCGGAGGCGAGGACAGACCGGGGGAAGATCGATTCGGTTATCGTCGGGATCGGGTTGAATGTGAACATGGCGAAGGCGGATTTCGATCCGGCGTACCGTGAGACCGCCACATCGCTCCGGGAGGAGACGGGCAGGAACCATTCCCGGGAGGAACTGTTTTTGTCGCTTTGCGGGCGGTTCGAAGGGTGGTATGAAATCCTCGAACTGAACAGATTTGCAGCGGTGCGGGAAGGATGGCTCGCCCGCGCGGAGATGACGGGAAAACGCATCTGCGTCCTGTTTGGCGATGAGATGCGGGAGGGGATGTTTGCCGGCATCGATCGGGACGGGGCGCTTCTGATTTCGGACGAACGGGGTGTCGTCAGTCGAATCACCGCCGGCGATGCCACGATCATCAAGAAGTAAAAAATGCTTCTGAAAGCAATATTCAAAGGCCGCTCCGATGCGAAAAAAATATTCAGGACTGCTTACGGCAGATAAAAATTACGTTCCTGCTTCGGAGGATGACGGCGATGAGCTTTTTCCGAATGGGATATTTGTGTTCAATATTACAAAAATAATTGAGTATATTCGAACTCATAAGGATGAAATACCGATAGAAAGCATAGAGGTAAAAGCATACTCAGGTGGCTTCTCAGTGCTGAATGAGAGCCATATTGACCAGACAGATATTTCGATCCCCCTTATTTTGGCTGAAATAAGCCCGGCGAGAGACAATGTGATCGATGGTCGCCATCGACTTGAAAAGGCTCATAGAATGGGCATTGAGCATGTTACTGCCTACAAACTCAAGCCTCAACATCACATGCCGTTTCTGACCTCTCTGAAGGCATACCATACCTATATCGAGTATTGGAATTCCAAGGTCAAGGCTATGGCGTCATGATTCGACCGATCGGGAGAATCCACACTTTATCTTGCATCTATCGGGAAAAGGGCTTAGTAACCAGAAAGGCGTGACAAAATAACCAACCACCCTGAGGATCCGAAGGAAAACCGGCAAGGGAGAGAGTAACCATGAAGAACGTAGAAATGAAACTTGACGGCAACATCTTGACCATTAAGGTTGATCTGACGAAAGACTTTGGCCCATCATCATCAGGAAAGACCATTATCATTGCCTCGACAGAAGGGAATGTCACCGTTGACGGTCATGAAGAGGCTAAGGTCGGGCTGAACGTCTACCGGAAAAAATAGCGCGTGGCGATTGCTTTCGGTTCGAAAGGCGCAGTTTTAAGAGGGTGATTTTTCGGGAGAGCGGGGGTGAGGACAACTTCCTGAAGTCAGTAAAACGTCGCCCTTGAAGAAAATACTTGATTTCAAACAGAAATAAATAAAGCGTCGATATCCATCATGCCATGCAACCCCCTGATAATCTCAATGCCACCGTTAATCGACATATAGAAAATCAGGTACTTGCTAACCGGGAAACTTTGCAAACCGGGATGGAGTTCATCCCGGTTTCTACCCATACTCGTGAACCGAGCGAGTTTCCGACATGTTGCCTCAATTTCATCAATGAGTTTGTCCGCATTACCGGGGTTGTCTTGGGCTATATACCACCATATTTCATCAAGGTCGTTCTCAGCCTCGGGGCTCTTGAGGATTCTCAACATTATCCGTTTGCCTTGTTTTGTTGCGCATCCAGCCGTTTGCGGCCTCGCGCCTTGATGGCTCCTGCGTCTAAAGGTGTTGACTCGCCGCTATCCAAGCCTTTCTTGATTTCAGCCTTAAGTTCTTCAACGCGCAAGAAATGTCTCCGGTCTCGTTCTTCAAGAAGGCGTAAGGCATCGCGCATAACTTCGCTTGCGGAACCATAAAGCCCGCTCTCCACCTTATTTTTCACCAGTGTTTCAAGTTGTGGCGTAAGTGAAATGTTCATTATTTTATCTCCTTTCTGGTTTCCAGAATAACATAGAATAACAAACTATGCTATAAAAAAATGAAGTCCTGGGGGTAAATTTTAGAAAAGACCTTCTTTGGATGAGTTTTTCAATAGCCTGTTAGTGGGGCATTTCAAAAAAGCCTCGAATAGATCAGGTGTTATTTTCATGAGATAAGCTTCCTTCCTCTTGAATTGGTGTCTGGAATTTGGGGGAGCGAATTGAGATGGCTATTATGTTAACAAATAACTATTTCTACAGTAACGCAAAAGATCCGTTATTTCAAATGGTACTACTCACTTTAATTTCAAACCAATAGGTGCATAGTTGTAGATACCGTTCTTGTCAAGCGGAAATTTTACAAACACGACGGAAGTCTAT
>CAYSSF010000432.1:0-2570 GCA_964433455.1 uncultured Syntrophaceae bacterium | reverse complement strand
CTACAACGCCAATGACCTGATGATCCGCCAAACCGACTCCCTCTACAACAATTGGGAACCGGTGCGAGGCCGACGCCTGTTCCCGACACCCGGTGCACCGATGTGGCCGGCGACAACCGGGTCGGCGTGGACGACGTGATCTACATCCTCCAGAGGAGCGCCGGGATACGGTAGGCGCCGGGCGGGGAAACGCCTCTGGTTAAAGAGACAAGGAAGAATGTGGCGATAAAAGGCAGGAAATTCTTTCCAATAAGGCATCGCCAAGACGTAGTTTTCACCTGCCATTAGCCCCTCACTGAATACCCATTGCTTTGAACGGATGCATTCAATAGACTCTTCCGTGAGAACATGATGCGATATGGGTATCAGGACGACAAGGAGGATGATGTATGAAAAGACATAGGGTTTCGCGATATATCTCAATGGGACTGGTTGCGATCGGCCTATTCATGGCAAGCGGGTGCGCAACAACGGATACCGTAAGCTCTCGTTTCCCACAATTACAAGGGAATATCAACGCCGCCAAAGCGGCTGAAGCGGACGTGTATGCGCCGATTCCTCTCAAATCGGCCGAAGACAGGCTGGATGCGGCCAAAGCGGCTGTCAGAAATGGGGATATGGCTGCCGCCGGCAGGCTCGTCGATGAGGCGATGGCGGATGCCGATTATGCGCGGGCCATGGCCCCTACCGAAAAGGCCAAGGAGACCGCAATGAGACTGCGTCAGGCCATACAGGTCGTGCGTGACGAAATCAAGAGAATGCCGGCCGTTCAATAACCACCGATCCATTCCAAAGGAGGAATTGATATGGATTCCCGTTGTTTTTCCAGACCGTTGAAAGCCGCTGTCCTTGCAATCACCGTTGGCGCCGTTCTGGCCGGGTGCGGAGCTGCTGATCCCGGCGAACAGATCGCCAGGGATCGCCTGGAACAGGCGCGCATGGCCTATGCCCGGGCAAAGGCCAATCCGATTGTAGAATCGTACTCCATGAAAACCTTTCTTGGAGCAGAAAAAACATTGCAGGCGGCTGAGCAGGAGAGAACGAAGGTCTATTCCCCGGGGATGTCCGATCCTTCAAGAGCAGACGAAAAAAGGCGATTATTCAGTGATATTTCACGCCTGTCCTACGTGGCGGAGCGTAAATCGCAGACCTCCGTAGCTCTTGCGGAGGAGGTCGTCACGCGCAACGAGATCGTCAAACTGGGCAAGGAAAAGGCAGAGATTCAGTTGCTGAAAAGCCAGATGGAGCAAAAGCTGCTCCAACATGATTTGGAGGAAAAGGCCGCTGCGCTGGATCGGGCAAGGCAGCAGCTATCTTCGGCGAACAGCGACGCCGAGCGGGCGAGAATTCTTGCCGACATCCGGGCGAAGGAAGCCGCTTTGGCAAATGCACAGGCGAATGCAAAAGCCAGAGAGGCGGAAATGGCCAGGGCCGCGGCAACGGAACAGGCGAGAGAGGCTGAGATGGCCAGGGCTGCGGCTGCGGAGCAGGCGAGTGTGGCGGAAATGGCACGGGCTGAACTCGCCCAGCTCATGAAGGAATTGTCCGAGCTGCAGGGGAAATTGACTGACCGCGGGATCGTGCTGACGATCGGTGATGTGCTGTTTGCCTTCGACAAGGCAGATCTGAATGCCAGCGCACAGAACAGTATGGATAAGATCGCCGCGTTTCTCCATGAAAAACAGAACCGGAATCTGCTGGTTGAAGGGCATACCGACAGCATCGGCAGCGATGAGTACAATCAGAAACTTTCCTCGCAGCGCGCCGCATCGGTTCAGGGCGCTCTGGTAAAACGCGGCATTGCCGGTGAACGGATCGTTACGGTCGGGTATAGTGAAAAGTACCCGGTGGCAAGTAATGATACCGCGGACGGCAGACAGCAGAACAGAAGGGTTGAAGTGATTATTCTGAACGAGGGCGTCCAACCGGAGAGTCAGTTCAGAAAATAGGTTTTGAATGGGAACCGATAACCCTTCCATGTGACGGATAGATATCGATACAATAACGGCCCGATCCGGAGTATAATGGACGCGCCACGGGGAAACCAGCCTGGAAAGTTCCTCGAAACTCCGATATCTTAAAGGGAGACGCGCCATGCCGATGACGGGAAGCCAATACGAGGAGAGCCTGAGGAAGCTGAATCTGGCCGTTTACCTCTTCGGCGAGCGGGTCCAAAACGTCGTGGACCATCCGCTGATCCGGCCGTCGATGAACGCCGTCGCGCTGACCTACGACCTCGCCCACTGTCCCGAACACACGGAGATCATGACGGCCGTCTCCCACCTCACCGGCCGGCGGATCAACCGCTTCACGCACATCCATCAGAGCGCGGACGATCTCGTCAAGAAGAGCAAGATGGGGCGGCTTCTCGGTTCGATGACCGGCTGCTGTTTTCAGCGCTGCGTCGGGATGGACGCGCTGAACGCGCTCTCGATCACGACCTACGATCTCGACGCCAGTCGAAAGACGGACTACCACAGCCGTTTTCTGAAGTTCCTGGAACATGTGCAGGAAAAGGACCTGACCTGCGACGGCGCGATGACCGACCCGAAAGGGGACCGGTCGCTCCC
>CAYSSF010000431.1:0-2582 GCA_964433455.1 uncultured Syntrophaceae bacterium | reverse complement strand
GAGACGAGCCTTGCGGTCGGCGAGCGGGTGATCGCAACGGGAACGGGACGGAGCAAGAAGGACGCGGAGCAGCAGGCGGCCCGCGCTACGCTGGAGGAGATCCAAAGGAAGAACCCGGAGCCGGACCCGTCATCCCCATCGAACCATTCGAAATGAATCTATTTTACCGGACAAGACCATGCCGCTGATCATCCCCGTCTTTCTGATGAACCGGGGCTGTCCCCACCGCTGCCTGTTCTGCAACGAGCGATTGACCGCAGGAGATCGCCCGCAGAGCATCACGGAGTCGGCGTTCGCCGAAACCGTCCGCGCCCACCTGACCAGCACCCCAAGGAGGCGTCGCCCGCGCGGCCCGGTTCAGATCGCGTTTTACGGCGGGACCTTCACCGGGATCGAACGGGAGGAACAGCGCCGCCTGCTGGAAATGGCCGCACCCTTCCTCCGGGAAGGAAAGATCGACGGCATCCGGATCTCGACGCGCCCCGACGGGATCGACGCGGAGTGCCTCGATCTTCTTGGGAGCTTTGGCGTCACGACGGTGGAGGTGGGGGCGCAATCGCTCGATGACGAGGTGCTCCTCTTTTCACGGCGGGGACACACGGTGGCCGACACCGTCCGGGCGGTACGCCTTTTGAAGGAGCGGGGCTTCCAAGCGGGCCTTCACCTGATGGCCGGCCTTCCCGGAGACAGCCCCGACCGTTTCGCCGCAACGATCTCCCGGGTGATCGCCCTTCGACCCGACATGGTCCGGATCCACCCGACGCTGGTTCTGCGGGACACCCCCCTCGCCGAGGCCTTTCGGAAAGGGGATTATCTCCCCCTTGACCTGACCGAAGCGGTCCATCTCGCGAAGAATGCCTTCAAGGCGCTGACCGCGGCGGGCATCCCCATCATCCGCCTGGGTCTCCAGACCACCGCCGAGTTGGAAGAGCCGGGGGCCGTCGTCGCAGGCCCTTTCCACCCGGCCTTCCGGTCGCTCGTCGAAACGGCCCTCTTCCTGGAGATGGCAGCCGCCCTTCTTGACGCAGCCGGACGGGAAAACGGCCTCCCGGCGATTTTCCCCGCCCACGCCGGCAGGTCGAGCGTCCGCTTCGTCCTTTCCCCTGCCGATGTCTCGAATTTCTGCGGCCGCCGGCGGGAGAACATCGCCATCATGAAGAGACGTTTTCACATCGAGGAGATCCGTATCACACCCGATCCGACCCTCCGCCGGCACGTTATCCTCCTTACAACCGGAAAGATACGGTTGCAAACAGACCTCTCCGGGCAGGTAAGAGAAACCCCTGAGGACGGCTTTACAGAAACAGATCCGGGATGATCCCGGTGTTCGTCTCCGGACCGTGCAAACCCTCATGCCCCAGCCGCCCCCTTCGGATCCTCTCTTTGCGATGAGGCGATGAATATAGCCTTTCGCTTAGATTTCGATTGAATTTCGCATTGACATCATCGTCGCATCGGGGCACAATGGCGCCGAAAGCGGAACCCGTTTCGGCGGGAGGCATCCAAGCGTTGTAGATCCATGAAAATCAAGGAGAAAGAATGGCTATGGAAATCAAGAAAATTCTTTACGCAACGGACCTGTCGGAGGGGTCCACCTCATCGTTTCACAGCGCAATGGAGATCGCCAGGAAGTTTGACGCCGGCATCGTGATCCTCCATGTGTTGGAGGAGATGTCGCCCGGAACCGTCTCCATGCTCCAGTGGGTCCAAGGGGAGAAGATCACCAAGCAACATTACGACGATTTCAAGGCCTACAGTGCGGAAAAGATCCAGGCGTTGATCCGGGAGATCTGCGACAAGGAGTCTGACCAGGATCCGGCCTGCAGGCAGCGCATCGATGGAATTCATGTTGTCATCGGCTACCCCGCCGAGGAGATCCTCAAGAAGATTGACGAACTCCATTGCGACGCCGTCGTCATCGGAACCCACAGCAAGGGCGTCATCACCCATGCCTTCCTGGGAAGCGTCGCGGAGAGGGTTTTGCGCCGTCTGCGGAAACCTGCATTCATCTTCCCCACGCTCTAAGGAGAAGACACTTGTTCAAATCCGGTTTCATCGGCATTATCGGCAGGCCCAATGTGGGAAAATCGACGCTTCTGAACGCGATCGTCGGCGAGCGGATCGCCATCACAACCCACAAGCCCCAGACGACGCGGAACAAGATCATGGGGATCCGGAACCTCCCGGAGCCGCAGCCGGGGCAACTGATTTTCCTCGACACGCCCGGGATTCACAGCGCAACGACCCCGCTGAACCAGGCCATGAACGATGCCGTGACAGGAACTTTCGGGAGCGTTGATCTCATCTTGTTCCTCACCGAGGCGGCTGCTCTCCCGCACCGGGACGACCGGTCCATTCTGGAATCCCTCCGGGAAAGACCGATCCCCGTTTTTCTCCTGATCAACAAGATCGATCTCGTCGAAAAGCAGATGCTGCTGCCGTTGATCGAGGCCTACGGCAAACTTTTTCCGTTCCGGGAGATCGTGCCGATTTCCGCCCTGAAGGAGCGGGGCGTGGATCTCCTGACCACGGAGATCTGGAAGCTCCTCCCCGAGGGGCCGCAGTACTTCCCCGCGGAGATG
>CAYSSF010000430.1:0-2596 GCA_964433455.1 uncultured Syntrophaceae bacterium | reverse complement strand
CTCTTTAAACGCCGCAATTCTTAAGTCCATGGGATTGCATCCTGTTTTACGCGTTCCCCAAAACGGCCGGTCAACTGGGGAGTTGTCACTATTTCTACCCGGAAGGGCACAAAGGATTCCTCGAGCTCATCGTTGAGCGCTCTCAGGACGTTGACGGGGATTTCGCCATCAATCCAGAGGTCGTAGTCCGAATTCCAGCGATTGTTGCCCCGGGCGCGCGAACCATAAAGATATATCGGCGCCTGCGTCGGAATATGCTCTCTCAGAGCCCGGCGGATATATGCTTCCGAGCGGTTAATCAGTTCTTCTCGGGTCATCGTTTTTGGGGGTCAGGTCTTGCAATTTAGCGTTTTGCGGGGGGATGCCTTTTTTTCAACAGGCAACCGGTCTCAGTTCTACCTCAGCCAAGCGTGAATGAGTTTTAGGGTGAATACTCTTGATGCTCACGTAGGCAACCTTTTCGCCTTCCGCTTCGATTTCTTTCTCGGCTCTGATCGGTGCTGCCGTCATCGGCCGCGCCCCTCCATGATCAGATCCATCCGGGGCCTTCTTGAGGGGCAAGAGGTCTCCGGCCCGCCGCAGGACATACAGTTCGTAACGCGCCTGATCGGTGAAATCCTCTGTGTAGATGAGCTCTCCTCGAATCACGTTCAGCGCGAGAAAGGGATCGGCTCCGGGCAGAAGCACCAAGTCCACGCGCCTTGCACCGAAAAGATCCTCCAGTTCGATGGTGATGTCGACCAGGTCAGCCCGATATCGTTCAGGAAAACCTTGTCAAAAAACTCCAGGTATTTTTTTCCTTTAATGTCATATCTCGGCGCCTTGTCAATCAGCAGACTCGCCTCGATATAGCTGATATAGTTCAAAATCGTGTCTACGGAGGTCCTGATTCGCTGGGATTTGAAATAATCGGCCACTTTCTTCGCCGTCGTGATGTTGCCGACATTATCGAACAGATAGCGGACCAGTTTGTCGAATATCGAGGCATCGCGGATTTTATGCCTGGTAATGACATCCTTGTATAGAACAGTATTCAGTATGGAATTGAGATAGTTGAATATGACCTCGTCATCGAAGGGCAACTGGTGAATGCCGGGAAGGCCGCCGTATCTCAGATAGTTTTTGAATTCTTCTTCGGCCGATTGGGCATCATCTTTCCTAAAGGTCAAATACTCACGAAAAGTCAGCGGATAAACGGGAATTTCCACATACCGCCCGCTGAGCAGCGTGGCCAATTCCGAGGACAGGAGATTTGCATTGGAGCCGGAGATCACCATATCGCCCAAGCCATCGGCCAAAAAAGAGGCGACCGCCTTTTCCCATCCTTCGATCTCCTGTATTTCATCGATCAAAATGTACTTCCTGCCGGTGACGGCGGCATCTTTAAAGTATTCCCCGGCATAACGATACAGGTCGCGATAGTTTTTCAGCGTTTCGAATTCAAGGGACTCTTTGTTGATATACAGGATGTTGGCGCTGGGGACGCCGCTGCCGATCAGTTGCTCGATCAGCAACCGCATAATGACGCTTTTCCCGACGCGCCGCATCCCCTTGAGCACCTTCACCACAGGCTTATCGATGAATGCGTTGATAGCGGCCAGGTATTTTTCCCTGACGATAAATTTATTTGGATCGATTCTATAATTTTCCATAGTTTCTTTTATAGTCGAAACAAAATCATACTTCCAGACATCTTTCGACTATGGGGGTCAGGTCTTTAAGGTGGACCGGGGTCAGGTCTTGCATTTTAGCGTTTTGCAGGGGGCAGCCACATAGGATCGTCACTCCTTAACCTGGTAAATTTTTGGATGGGCTTCCGTATCCTCTCGATGGGCCTTGAGATCCGCGGCTACGGCATCGATCTTCTGATTGAGTGTCTCTACTTTGAAATCGACGAATTGGACCTTTTCAGACAGTTCTTCGCGGGTATCCTGTATCTCCTTACGAAGGACTTCATGGCCTTCAATGACGATGTCCAGTTTGTGCTGGAAATGTTCGGATTGGATTCCAATCTGATGACGAAACTCGGCTTTCACCTCTTCTTTAAAGTCAAAGACGATCTGTTCAAGACGCTTGAAATCTTCGCCATTCATTTTGATCCTCCTTCCGGGCAACCCTTGGGGGTCAGGTCTTTAAAAGGCGTTTTGCGGAGGCGGGACGTATCAGGATTCTTTGACTCTGTAGACATGGGTGGATGTAAAATCCCGTCTGCCATGAATGATCCCGATGACGTATATCTTCTCCGATTTGATCTCGTAGAGAATCCGGTATGAATACACGAAAATTTCCCGTATGTTTTCATCGTCTATCTCTGGCGCCTTCCTACCGATCCTCGGGTATTCTTCCAAAGATGTTTGTTCTATCCATGATATCCTGGACCACTTTTTTCGCGTAATACCTGGAGCCGGACGCAATAAAATCGTGAATCGTCCTCAAATCGGACTTTGCAGGGTCGGCCCAGATCACCATGATTCGATTTCCCGTTTCAGATCTTCAGCGGATATCGTCTCGCCCTTTTCAACGGCTTCCCTTCCCTTCATCACCTTATCTATCACATAGAGCCCAATGTCGTTGACTTAAGGGTTTGATATGTACA
>CAYSSF010000429.1:0-2597 GCA_964433455.1 uncultured Syntrophaceae bacterium | reverse complement strand
TCCCGTTCACCGTCAGCGTTTTCACACCCGATGTCGCATCCGTCACCGAACCGGCGACATTCAACGTCGCATTGTTCGTGTAAGACCCATCCGGCAACGTCGATACCATCAGAACCGGCGCCACCGTATCCAGAGTAACCGCATAACTGTACGTCTGCGACCAGTTGCCCGCGCTATCCTTAAATTTTGCGTACAGAGTTTTTGAGCCGTCACCGGAAGCGAGCGACCACGTTTTCACGTTTGCGTAGGTCTCGGCATCCGACCAGTTTGTCCCATCGTTGGAAAACCGCATCTGAACCACGCTACCGGCATCGGTTGCGGAAATCGCAAGAGTGACCGTCCCGTTATTCGTGAGAACAGCCCCCCCACTCATGGAGACGGAACCTACCGGTGGGGAAATGTCGGCAAAAGCCGCTGAAACGGTCTTGTCCGCATCCATCGTTACGTCACAGGTGGATGCCGTCCCGGAACATGCGCCCGACCAGCCGGTAAAGGTGAATCCTAAATCGGGCGACGAGGTAAGGGTAACCGCTGTACCGGAATTGTATGTTTCCGTGCAATCAACACCACAGCTTATTCCCGAAGGATTGCTTGTTACAGTCCCCAAGCCGTTACCCGTTTTCGCAACCGTCAAGGCAACGATCACTGGCGACATCGAGATGTTCACAGTGGTCTCCTGACCTGCAAGTACCTGAACATTCTGAATTGTTGTGCTCTCGTATCCGCCAGCTTCCGCTTGAACGCTGACCGTGCCGGCCTCTACCTTCAGTATGAATTCGCCATTGCTGCTGATCGCGCTTCCCAGGCTCGCCAGAACGGCCGCGCCGGAGATCCGGGCCTGCGCCGTATCACTCGATACAATTCCCCGAATGGTCCCTATATCGGGGGCCACCGGCCGGTAAATTCGCAAATCATAATTCGTCTCAGATCCAAAAACAGCGGCATCGTATTGCCGGACCCTCACATAATGAATACCCTTCTTGGGGGCCGTCCAGGACAGCAGCTCATCCTGCCCATCGAGACCATCATCGACCGGATCGAGCAGCCTTGTTATCCCATCGGTATCGTACAGTTCAAGAACAACGTCGGCCTTTTGCCCCAGATTCGAGGCTTTGATCTCATAAACGATCCCGGCATGGGCGTAAAATTTCACCCAGTCTTCATCGCCGGCCGCGTGGAAGTTATGGATTTGAGGGTAGTCGTGATTCAGGACAATGATACTGGCCTTGGCCTGACTGTCGTCTATTTCGTAATTGTCCTCGCCTGTATAGACTGCCACGGTGCCGGACGTGGCTGACGTTTCCCCGTCCGTGCCTTCAATGTAATAGCTCAAACCGGATTTGGCTACTTCATTGCCGGGGATGGTTGCTTCCAGGAAATCGCCTGACTTGTTCATGGTGAGAGATGTCCAGCCGTATTTCTCGCCTGAGCGGTAATAGAGGGTGGCCTGGGAAAGGGGAACGCCGTTCAGGACGGATATTTTGACGACCAGCGGCTGGCCCTGCGTCCAGGTGATCGGCAGCTCCGGATAGACATCGCTTGCCTCGGCCAGGAAAAACGATGAGAAGTGATTCGTTGAAAATTTGAACTCCTTCGTGAGGAGATCGACAAAGCCCTGTACCAGGCGGATGAGGCCATCGTCTCTGCGATAGTATACCCGTAAAAGCTTCTGTGATGCTTCGCTTATTTCCTTATGGTTATAGCCTATGGCCATTTGCACCGGTTCGGTAAAGGTCTTCGTGCCGTTTTCGAGCGATACGTCAAAACCGATCCCCAGCGGCGTTATCCCCAGAGGAGCACTCAGTTCACTTTCAGGCTTCTTCACTACCAGATTCGTATCGCTCACTACGGCGCTGGCGGGAAGTTTAACGGTAACGCCCATGGCAAGCTCAAGCTCTATCTCTTTCCCCTTCTCCAATGATTCCGTAACAAGCTGATCCGCCGACATGGACATCGGTTGCGTCGAGGGATTGCTTTCCGGCAGGGAGGTAAGGACGCTGCCCTGACCGTCTTCCACCATGATATAGTATTCAATACCGTTTACAGTGCGTTCCGCAGGTATCCATGTTTGATGGACATTATCAACGAGGTCCATCACAGTCTGCTGAAACACCGCCTCTCCAATGCCTCGGAAGTATAATTTTGCAATTAAATCAGGATACTTCTTCGTATATACTTCCGCCGCTCTGATCTTTATGTTAACCGGTTTGCTGACAAGCGTCTTATTCTTTTGGATATAAAGCACCCCTCTGGGGCGGGCAAATGCAATGGCGGATTCATTTGTGCTTGCATCTCGATATTTCGCATAGATATATTTGGTGCCGTCCCCTTTGAATTCCTTTGACGTTGCGAAGGTCTCCCAGTGGGCAGCAGGAGGAAATTCTGGGTCCTCGGTGATCTTCATATCGTTTGGCGGACCATCCGCGCCGAGCGAAAGCGTCAGCACAGGATTTTTTACCGTACCGGAGCGTTTAAGTATCGAGATAAATGGATTTGTGGGGCCAAGAATTACTGCACCGGCATAAGGCAAGAGTGTTGCGAAATTCGATATTCCCTTCACCAGGTCATCATACTTATCATAGACGTCCGCATCAATG
>CAYSSF010000428.1:0-2604 GCA_964433455.1 uncultured Syntrophaceae bacterium | reverse complement strand
AAAAAGGCAAATGAAAATGAAAGCGGCTGAACTGCAGTGGAAACTGCTGACGAAACCTCATCGCAAAGCTGGTGAAGGAGGCGGGGAGCCGATGAAAAGTAAAAGAAAGCCGCAGATGGATGACCCATACGGGAAATCTCTTGACTTAGCGGCCAAATGTTATAGTTTATACGACATAGATAGGCTGTAGAGACTATGAACGACGTTCAAAATATAACAAGAGAGCCGCTGGGAAAAATGGAGGCCGCTTTTCTGGCCAAAGCGGGAGTTCACCCTACCTTCAGCCTTGCCTTTGCACGTCAGACACTGGGGCATACAAAGCATGATCCAACGCCTCAGTTCCTTGAGCGGCTTCAAAACAAGGGGTGGATCAGGCGCATCCGGCGTGGGCGGTTCGCGGTTGTTCCCCTCTCGTCCGGCGAGGACCGTTCGCCGCAGTTGCACGAGTTTGCAGTCGCCATGGAACTCGTGTCCCCCGCAGTGATTGCGTACTGGTCGGCGCTCAACCATCACGGCATGACGGAGCAGCTTCCCCGTACCGTCTTCGTGGCGACAGACCATCCGGTGCGCCGACAGCCGGGAGAGGTGCTGGGCCTCCGCTACAAGATCGTATCGCTGAAGCCGGATAAGTTTTTCGGCATCGCGGATGACTGGATCAATGAGATTCCCTTCCGTGTTACAGATCGGGAAAAGACGATCATCGATGGGCTGGACCTACCGCAGCACGTGGGTGGGGTGAGTGAGATCGCCAAGGCATTGAAGGGTTCCTGGAAGATCCTGGACGAGAGAAAGCTAAGGAGTTACGCTGCAAAAATAGGTAATTCCGCTGTTGCCAAGCGTCTGGGGTTTATATTGGAAACTCTGAAACTGGGAGATCTTGAAGCGCTTCGCACAGAGGCGCCGCGTGCCCCGGGCTTTTCTCTGCTGGACCCGACCATGCCTAAACGCGGGAAATACAACAGGCGGTGGGGCCTTCTGATAAACGCGGAGATACAGCCATGATTACGACTTCCGAACTTTTCGGTGTCCGGCCACCTGGGTCTGGCCGAGAATCGCGCCGAGAGGCAGATCCTGATGCGGATGGAGGATTGGGTAAAGTTCCTCGACAATTTCTTGGAATTGTCCAATTACCCGATCCTTGAGGATAGGGGCAAGGTCAGTGCCTGGAGGCCAAGCTGAAAGCCGAACAGGAATGCGGCGTCTACCGCAAACAGCAGGATGCCGGGTACATCTCCGATTTTGATCGCGAGATCAAAAGGATCGAGGGAAAGAAATGGCTCTGGACAAGACGCCCACACACATCAAGCGGCCGGCCCCCACCGGCCCGAAGAGCATCCCGGATAAAACGGCAAAGGAAAATGAAAGCGGCCAACGGAATACTCTGAATGAGATCATGCCGATAAGTCAGTTTAGTGCACTAAACTGAAGATTCTTTGGACCGGTTTACAGAGGAGGGGGCGCCCTTTTGTCTGTCCATATTTTTCTTGCTATTCCCGGGCCTTGTGTGTATCTTCGGCCGTCACTTGCTCTTGCGCTTTCCACTTTTACGTTGTCACTTTTTCGATCCTCGTCTTTTGCGTTTATACCCGGCCCAGGTTTGGGGCCGTCGTTGAACCGTGAAGGCTGAAGGCCGCGGGCGCATCGCTTGCCCCGCGGATGCTCCCTGTTCTCGACAGAAACCCGTTTTCGATGCGAAAGGAGGATCAACCGGATGGCGACCTACACCCCCAACCAACTCTATCAGGTGCCCCTGGCCGAACTCCAGCCCGACCCGGCCCAACCCCGCAAGTAACATGGAATCGGCTCCCCGCAAGCCGAAATCGGCACGATGTGAGGTATCTCTATGACCGCTGATTTGATCCCCCCTGAACGAATTCAGCAATCGATATATCTGATTCGTGATCAGAAAGTCATGATAGATCGAGATCTATCCTCTTTGTATGGTATTCCAACGAAGGCTCTGAAACAGGCCGTACGCCGTAACAGAGAGCGATTTCCGGACGACTTTATGTTCGTTCTCGACGCGAAGGAGTTTCAGATTTGGAGGTCACAGTTTGTGACCTCCAAGGAAGATCGGAAGGGGCTTCGTTATGCGCCCATGGCGTTTACCGAACACGGCGTGGCAATGTTGTCCAGTGTTCTGAACAGCACGCGGGCCATCCAAGTCAACATCGCGATCATAAGAGCCTTCATTCGCCTGCGTCGGCTACTGGCCGATCACACGGATCTATCAAGAAAACTAAACGACCTTGAGAAAAAGTACGACCGGCAATTTGCCGTGGTGTTCGATGCGATAAGGCAACTTATGGAGCCGCAGAAAATGACGCGGAAAAGAATCGGATTCCACGTTAAAGAACCACACGCCCAGTATACAAACAAGGAACAGAAAAAGGATGTGCGGTGACCGTTTTTCCGGCCTTCTTCATCGACGGCGCAAACTACCCCGAGATCGCGTTGGTGGAGAACCTGCTCCGCCAGGACCTGAACCCCGTCGAGGAGGCCGAAGCGCTCCAGCGGCTGATGGACGCCCGCGCCTGTCCGCAGGACCGATTGGCCGAGGTGATCGGCAAATCCAAAGCCACCATCTCGGAGGCCCTTTCGCTC
>CAYSSF010000427.1:0-2612 GCA_964433455.1 uncultured Syntrophaceae bacterium | reverse complement strand
GGTTGTCGATCGGGATCCTGCCCGACAGACTTTCAAGAAATCCCGGCCATTCGAGGATTCTCACGCCGGAAGCGCGAAGAGCGAGAAGACTTTCCACCGGATACCCGCCCCTTCGCTCGGTGATGGCGACGATGATCTTCTCCACATCCCGATCCTGTACGACCCGGACGATATCGTCGTAATTCCCGAGACAGGGGGCCTTGAGAGAGCTTGCGGTTGCGACTCCCGGCCCGCTGTTGATGTATCCGACCAGCCGGAAACCCAACTTCTCGCGGGCCGTGACCTCCTTTTCGATCTCCGCCGTGATATTTTCCGATCCGATGATCAGCAGGTTCTGCATCCGGCCGAACCTTGTCAGGTACAGGTCGAAAACAGTACGCCAGAGAACCAGGAAGATGACCGTGAAGAAAAGGGCGAGGAGATAGAAATTGCCCGGAATCCCGATCTCGGGGAACAGATAACCGATGATCCCTATACCCACACAGACGAAACCGGTGGAATAGAGGATGGAAAAAACGAGTTGTCCGGAGGTGAGGTGGATTTCCAGGTCGTACAGATCCAGTAAATACATGGATCCCTGGCAGATGATGGCGATTGCGATCCCGCGGAGGATGGCGTCGCCGAACCCGATCGAAACGCTCCCTCCGACCTCTTTAAGGATCATATAACTCAGTATTACGGAAACGATGACGATCCCGCCCTCGATGAGGAAGCAGACCACGCTTCGAACCGGAAAGAATCTGTTATCCAGCGTGGTCAAGCTACTTCTTCTCCGGAAGCACGTCGCTCTTCGCGTGAACCTGGTAATACGATCCGTAATATTTCCGGTAATATCCGGGACTCGCCGCCTCCACTCCGTTGAGGACGGCGCCGAGCACATGCTTCTCCCCGAGTTCCTCTATTGCCTGGCGCAGCAAGGTATACGGCGTGAAACCGGCCCGGTACACGAAGAGAAACCCGTCCGCAAGACCACGGATCGTCGGGGTATCGGCGACGGGAAGGACGGGGGGGGTGTCCAGGAGGATGGCGTCGAACTGTCCGCGGATCTCCCGCAGGAAAGATTTAAACGGATCCCCCGCCAGCAGGTCCGCCGGAGAACTCACCTCGATACCGGAGGTGACCAGGGAGAGATTTGGAATCCGGGTCGGGTGGATCAACTGCTGGAGCGTCGCGCCGCCAAGCAGATATTCGGTCAGGCCCGGCGTACGACGCGCGCCCATCCCGCGGGTCAGTTCCGACTTCCGTATGTCCACGTCCACCAGAAGGACCTTTTTCCGGCCGGTGTTCGCGAGGCTCCTGCCGAGATGAGCGCAGCAGAGCGTCTTCCCCTCGCCGGCGACCGAACTGGTGATTCCCAGAAGTTTCATCTGGTGTAGATCCACCTTCTGCTCCACGACCGCCCGGAGTCCCTTGAACTTTTCGAGGAAGAGCGGATCCTCTTTCCCAACCGCGAAGATATCGTACGGGCCTCGCTTACCGGGCGGCTTGCCGTTCCTTCCGAAAAACGGAAACTGGATCATCCGGTCATCCCCAGAAGGAGGTGGTGGATCTTTTTACCGAAGACGATCAGGAAGGCGGTGGCCAATGCGCCGAAGGAGATCAGGCCACTGTAGATCACCGTTTTCTGACGGTTTTTCCTGGTTTCATATTCCGTGTCGCGGATGACCGGGATCGAGGCGAGCACCGGAACCTGGAAGAAGTGCTGGAAGTCCCGCCTTCCGCGCAACGTGGGATTCAACAACTCGAACCCGAAGGCGCCGCCGAAACCGACGAGCAGGGCGGAGGCAAAGGCGATCCCGAACACCATCGGCCGGTTCGGCGTGAACGGCTCCTGGGGAAGAACGGCGGGGTCGACGATCTGGAACTGCTCCCCCTTCTGCCGTTTTTCAAGGTTCTGCGACACTTCGGCGTCGAGCTTCTTCTTCAACAGATCGTCGTAGGAAGCTTTCAGGTTCTCGTAGTCCCGCGTCAACGACACCATCTCCTGTTCCCGGCGCGGGGATTTCTCCACCCGGGCTTCCATTTCGGCGATACTCTTTCCGATCCCTACGCGCTCCTTTCGGAGCGAGGCGATTTCCGAATCGATCGCCGTGCTCTGCGCGCGGAGACGCAGGATCTCCTCCCGTTCCCTGGAGCCAGGGGCCGATCCGGAGACGAGGCGCCCGGCAAGGGAGCGGCCGGGCTGTCCGACGGCAACCGTTCCGGCACTCCCTCCGTTCCCGTACGCCTCCGCCTGCTGCTTCTCCAACTGGGAGATCTCTCCCCTCAAGCGGCGGATCTCCGGATATTGATCGGTATACTTCATGGAAAGCACCGCAAGCTGGGCCTTCTTTTCCGCAAGCGGATCGATCATCGGAATCGACGGATCGGTCAAGGGTCGCCCCGCTTCCGTCCCGCCGGAAGCGGCCGCCTGCGCCCTTGAAGCGCTCCACTGCGCCTCGAACGCGCCGATCTGCGCCTCGGCGAAGACCTTTCGGTCTTGCGCCGTCCGGAGGGCGTCGGAGTTCATTCTCAACTGATCCTGAAGGCGCGAGAGGATCTGCAGGTTCGCCTGGAGCTGCTGCGGCAGCTCCCCCATGAACCGGAGCTTGTACTGCTTTACCTTTTCCTCT
>CAYSSF010000426.1:0-2612 GCA_964433455.1 uncultured Syntrophaceae bacterium | reverse complement strand
GGGGGATGTCCCGGCAGAACAGAAGTTCGTAAACGGCCATTCGCAGAATGCTCTTGTCCACGCGGGACATCCTCGATATGGTCCAGTTTTCGGAACTGCCGCCGATCAGGCTGTCGATCTGCTTCAGGTTGTTCCAGGTCCCTTCGATCAGAAGGGAAGAAAAGGGTCTCGCCTCTTCCGGCGCGTCGAAATTGGCCCAGAACAGCGCAATCGACTCCTGCCGGTCGATTCCGTGGACGTCGAGCGCATAAAGAACCTGAAGGGCGACCTCTCTTGCCTTCCGCCTCTGGTGCATGTATCCCTCAGATTTCCGTTGTGTCGTCAGAGCAGCCGCAGGCGCCCCGGCTCTATGCCAGTTTTTTGAAAAGATCAACCATCTCGATCGCGGACATCGCGGCGTCCCATCCCTTGTTTCCCGCCTTGGCGCCTGCCCGCTCGATCGCCTGTTCGATGGTGTCCGTCGTCAGGACGCCGAATGCCACCGGCACCTCGGTCTCCAGCGCCACCATTGCGATTCCCTTGGAGACCTCCGCGCTGATGTATTCGAAGTGAGGCGTGGCGCCGCGGATGACGGCGCCGAGGCAGATCACCGCGTCGAAGTGTCCGCTTTTCGCCATTTTCTTGGCCGCGAGCGGCAACTCGAAGGCGCCGGGCACCCGGACGATTTGGATCTCCTGTCCGTCCGCGCCGGCCCGCGTCAGCGCGTCGACGGCGCCGTCGATCAGGCGGCCGCAGATGAAGTCATTGAAACGGCTGGCGACGATGCCGAACCTCATTCCCTCCGCAACGATCTTTCCCTCGATGATTTTGGGCATGGTCATTTCTCCTCATGGAATCGATGGTTTTTGGTCTATACCTTCAGAATGTGTCCCATTTTTTGTCTCTTGGTCTGGAGGTACTGGATGTTGTTTTCACACGGCAGGATCTCGAGCGGGACCCGTTCGGTGATGGTCAGGCCGTACCCCTCGAGGCCGACGATCTTCTTCGGGTTGTTCGTAAGGAGCCGCATCTTCCGCACCCCGATGTCGGCGAGGATCTGGGCGCCGATGCCGTAATCCCGGAGGTCCTCCTTGAAGCCGAGCGCGATGTTCGCCTCCACGGTGTCCTGGCCCTGCTCTTGGAGTTCGTAGGCCTTGATCTTGTTGACGAGGCCGATCCCGCGCCCCTCCTGGTGCATGTAGACGATGACGCCCCGGCCGGCCTCCTCGACCATCTTCATGGCCCGCTGGAGCTGGTCGCCGCAGTCGCACCGCTCGGAGCCGAAGACGTCGCCCGTCAGACATTCCGAATGGACGCGGACCAGGATCTCATCCTCCGCGGTGATGTCGCCCTTGATCAGGGCCACGTGCTGCATGTCATCCACGTCGTTTTCATAGACGATCAGCTTGAACTCGCCTCCGTACCGGGTCGGGATCGTCGCGGCCGCCGCGCGCCGGATCAGCGACTCATGCTGCATCCGGTAGTCGATAAGGTCCTTGATCGTGACGATCTTCATGCCGAATTCGCGGGCGAAGATCTCCAGATCGGGCATCCGGGCCATCGTCCCGTCGTCCTTCATCACCTCGCAGATGACGCCGGCGGGCCTCCTGCCGGCGAGACGGGCAAGATCGACGGAGCCTTCCGTCTGGCCGGTTCGGACGAGCACGCCCCCGCGCCTCGCGCGGATCGGGAAGATGTGGCCGGGACTGACCAGATCCTCCGGTTTCGCATCCTCGGCGACGGCGGCCCGGATCGTCGTTGCGCGGTCCGCCGCCGAGATCCCGCTGGTGACCCCCTGCTTCGCCTCGATCGAGACCGTGAAGGCGGTGCCGAAGCGGCATCGGTTGTCCCTGACCATCGGAAACAGGCGGAGTTTGTCCGCATTTTCTTCGGTCAAGGTGAGGCAGATGAGACCCCGCCCGTACCTGGCCATGAAATTGACCGCTTCCGGCGTGACGAACTCGGCCGCCATGCAGAGATCCCCTTCGTTTTCCCGATCCTCGTCGTCAACGAGGATGACCATCTTCCCGCTTTTGATATCGACAATGGCTTCCTTGATGGTGCTGGCGCCCATATTCTCTCCTTTAATTGGGGACAGAGCCCCTATTTTTCCTTCACGAGGGACAGAGCCCCTATTTCTTTCCGCGGGTAATCAATAGGGGCTCTGTCCCTATTTGAATCCGTATCTGGCAAGCATCTCCAGGTTTACTCCGCCGGTCGCGCCGTCGGGTTCCTCATCCGTTGAAATCAGTTTTTCCAGATATTTTGCAAGGATATCCGTTTCTATGTTGACGGCATCCGCCACCTTTTTGAAGCCGAGGGTTGTCCCCGCCGCCGTGTGCGGGATGATGTTAACATAAAAAACATTCTTTTCACAGCGGTTGACCGTCAGGCTGATGCCGTCCACCGTGATCGATCCCTTCGCGACGACATAGCGGTTCAGCGCCGGATCGATGTCAAAACCGAAGAGGATGGAGCCGGAGCGGATGCTCTGCTCCACGATCCTTCCGATGCCGTCCACATGGCCGAGGACGATGTGTCCCCCGAGACGGTCCATCACGCGAAGCGCCTTTTCCAGGTTGACCCGGTCGCCCGCCTTCAGGCTCCGGAGCGTCGTCCGGGAGAGGGTCTCC
>CAYSSF010000425.1:0-2625 GCA_964433455.1 uncultured Syntrophaceae bacterium | reverse complement strand
CGGGATAGGCAACACGGGCCAGTTCGGCGCCCGGCGCCAGCGTCATCTCTTCGAGATAGTCGGGAATCGCGGCATCGATCCCGAAGCGGCTGTGGATGAGTCCGGCCAGTTCCTGCTGGGCGGTGTATTCGCCGTGGATCAGGAAAAGACGCATCTTCTCGGTTTTGAAGCGGCCGAGCCAGTCGAGCAGTTGGCTCTGCCCCGCATGGGCGGAGAAACCGTTGATCGTGAAGATCTTCGCCCGGACAGCCACATCCTCATTGAGGATACGCACCTTCTTTGCACCGTCGACGATCTTCCTTCCCGTCGTCCCCTGCGCCTGAAAGCCTACGAAGACGATACTCGCCCCCTCACGCCAGAGGTTATGGCGGAGGTGATGTTTAATCCGGCCTGCATTGGCCATTCCGCTTGCGGAGATGACAACCGCCGGTCCCTCGGTATTGTTGATCTCCATCGACTCCTGTGTCGAAGGGGTAAAGCGGAGCTGGCGGAGGTTCAGCGGATCTTCACCTTTCGTCAGGAGCTGCTTCGTCTCCGCATCCATGTAGTCCCGGTACTTCCGGAAGATCTCCGTCGCCTGGATGGCGAGCGGGCTGTCCAGGTAGACGGGCATGTCGGCGGGCAGGCGGCCCTCCTTCGCAAGCAGGTAGAGCGAATAGATCATCTCCTGGGTCCGCTCCACCGCAAAGGCCGGGATGATCACCTTCCCGCCTTTTTGGTAGCTGTAGGCGATCGCATCGGCGAGTTCATTCTGACTGTCCGCTTCGTCCTTGTGATTCCGGTTCCCGTACGTCGATTCCATGAACAGGAAATCGGCCTCCTCGATCATGGTCGGGTCTTTCATCAAGAGCTGGGCCGGCCGGCCGATGTCCCCGGAAAAGACGACACGGTTTGGCGTCCCATCCTCCAGGATGGCGACTTCCGCCATCGCCGCGCCGAGGATGTGGCCCGCGTCCCTCAGGGTCACGGAGATCCCGGGGGCCGGCGAAAAGGCTTCGCCGTAGGCTACGACGGAGAAGAGCGGAAAGGCGTCCATTGCGTCCTTCCGGGTATAGAGGGGGGCCGTCTCCGCATCCCCGTTGCGAAGACGCTTGCGGCCCTTCCATTGCGCCTCCGTCTCCTGGATGTGGGCGCTGTCGAGGAGCATGATCTTCAGGAGATCGGCGGTCGGCGGGGTCATATAGACCTTGCCGTGGAACCCCTTCCGGACCAGACGGGGAAGAAGACCGGAGTGGTCCATGTGGGCGTGCGTCATCAGGATGAATTCGATCGCACCGGGATCGTAGATGTCGACGTCCCAGTTGCGCTTCTCGATCTCCGCGTTGCCCTGATGCATCCCGCAGTCGACCGCAAACCTTCGGCCGGCCGCCTCCAGAATGAAACAGGAGCCGGTCACCGTTCTTGCCGCACCCATGCACTTTACCTTCATCGTCGCCTCACAATCCATATGGAAAGAATAGGAAGAGTTCTAAGGAAATCGAAGCCCGTTTTGCATGTCCATATCGTAACGGTCCCGAAATTGCAACCGGCCATGCACTTTTTTTCCGGCGCTCAACAGCAAAGTATGATAGGAATCTCTCACAGAGAACCTCCCAAGGTCTCAAAGGTTGCCGATATATCAACCCGTACTTCCCTTGATGAATGAAAGCAGGCGCCGGCGACTTCATTGCCGCCATGTCAAATATCGGCGGCATCATTGAAAATCCTGAAATTTTTGGAGGGTGAAAATGACCAGAGAAGAGATGAGGGATAAGGCGGTCCAGTTGATGATGGTGAAGCGGTTCCATTGAAGTCAGGCCGTTCTTGCGGTCGGGCAAGAGAAGCTGGGGAAGAAAGGCGGCGAAGTCATGAGGGCCATGGGAGCCTTCGGAGGAGGGCTGGGGGGAAACGGAGAAGTCTGCGGCGCCGTTGTCGGGGCGCTGGCGGTTATGGGGCTCAGGTTCAGTCGCGCTTCGGAGGATGAGAAGGAGGACCCGAAGATGTGGTCCTATACCCATGAAGTCCTGGAGCGATTCCAGAAGGAAATAGCCAATGGGAGTATCCTCTGCAAGGAGATCGCACAGGTAAACTGGAAAGATCGGGAGCAGGTCAGAAGTTTTTATAAAGGTGAAACTGTTCTAAAATGCGTGAAAATCGTGGGCGATACGGCAGTGCTTGTCGGGGAGCTTCTCGAACGTAGAGCCTGTTGAAGTATTCCCGTCCTCGTTGTGAGGGGAATTGCAATACAACTTATTTTGTGTCCATTGGCCTATATACAGGTTGAGCCCATGGCATGGGATAGGAAGCCCCCTTGCGGGATGGGCGGCCACAGCGGCAGTTCGGGCTTGACAGGGTCCTCCCTTCCGGGTAGATTCGGCGCGTATTTCCCCGCATAAAAAATGCTGTCATTCTTACCCGGAGACCGATATGCAATCCGACATCCTTAAAGCCGCGCAAGAGATCGACACCACAGACTGGAAAGAGATCCCGGTCGATTATGGCCGGTACCGGCTTGACGTCCGCGTTCCGCCGAATTGCGTCATCCTCGGCATGAAAGAGGTTCCGCTCATTTCCGATCCGCTGGCCACTTATAAAAATGCGTTTGACCACCCGATCGGTTGCCCGCCCCTTGCGGAGATCATCCGG
>CAYSSF010000424.1:0-2629 GCA_964433455.1 uncultured Syntrophaceae bacterium | reverse complement strand
AGGGTCGAGCAAATACCTTGATATTTCCGGAGGCAAGGGTTACAGTGCAGGTGTCTCGGGGCTTCGTGAGAAATGCACCAAGATATTGCATGAAACACGGGAGATGCACGCATGGATCAAACAGAAGTTAAAAGAAAAGCAATAAATTATGCAAGCGCAGCCAGAAAGGTCGTGAAATTCGACAAGGCTGTATTGTTCGGTTCCTATGTGTCTGGCAGGCCGGAGGAATACAGCGATATCGATATCGGTCTTTTTATCGACAGATTAGACGACAACGAAGACTACCTGAAGCTGATGTCCAGCCTTTACCACGTGGCGATGGATATCGACGTACTGATCGAACCCCACCTTTTCATCCGCGATGAGGATAAATCCGGTTTTGGCGAAGAGATCGAGGAAAAAGGGGTCGTTATTGACTTTTAGTGTCGAGAAGGGAATTTCAAAAGTAAGCATCATTGAATGAACAGAGAAGGGAGCCGAAAGGCTCCCTCTTTTTTGCGATAGCGATTTTCCTTAGACAAAAAGGCTGTTCCGGCTTCGAAAAGGCAAGAGGATCAAGAAAGTCGGCTGGCGCAGCCAGGATACGGCGGAGCTCTACTTCACCGACTGCCGCATCCCGAAGGCAAGCCGCCTGGGCGCAAAGGGGACGGGGTTTCTATGATTAGTACCGTTTCCGGTACTGTTGGAGATTCGAGATCGGTGAGCCGTCTCTGTGCAGATAGCGCATCGGGACCGCGGGTCTTCGCGTTTGATCGCTCAGGATACTCGCTGCCGATGGAGCCGGCGGCTCCACGGTCAGCAGGAATTCCTCAAGCACGACGGCAAAGCCCCCGAGCTGAGATTCTATCCGTCCCGGATATTCTCGCTCGAGAAAGGCGAGGGTATCGTTTTCGGTATGATAGATCTCTCCGAATTTTTCGGTTTGCTGCCATCCGTCCAGGTCTCCGATGTCCCAGTTGGTCGCTTCAAGATACATGTAGTCGATGCCCAATTCCCTGAATGGCGCGTGATCGCTCCAGTCCCCGGTTGTTCCCTGCGGATAAGCGGGATTCAGTCCCGGATTCGTTCGCAGCGCGATCTGCCGCTTCCTGGCGATGGCGAGCGCCTGGTCTCGCATCCACCCCTGTCCTTCGGCGCCGCCGTACACATAGATCATGTCGCCGCCGACAACGGTGTCGAGATCGATCATCCCGACCGTGTTGGCGATCTCCCCGCCTGACATGTTTGCCGTATAGTACAGGGAACCGCAGAGGCCGATTTCCTCGGCGCCGAAGGCGATGAAGCGGATAGTAAATGGCGGCGTGCTGCTCCTTAAACGCTCGGCGATGGCGAGCATCAGGCCCACCCCGGACGCGTTGTCGCCATACCCCCGGCCCACATCCACCGAGTCGTAATGAGCGCCAACGATGATCTCTCTGTCCGATCCGCCCTTCAATACGGCAATGACGTTCGCTGAGTTCACGACGTTCCCCGAATCATCTGCCGCGGGAAAAGGTTGGGTCTCCGGCTGATATCCCATGGCCAGGAATTGCGTTCGTATATAATCCGCCGCTTCCGATTCGCCGGCTTGGCCTGCTACGCGCGGTCCGATTTCGTCCGAAAGGTATTCCATATGCGCCATGGATCTGGCCGTCGAATCCACATAGGGATTATCGGTACCGGAATCGCCGCACGAGGCAACGAAGAGCACGATACCGACGATGGCGACGCGGGCAATGACGTCGCGCAGCCTGTGTTCACCCAGTCCTTTATTCATTTGGTTATTTTCGTTCGTTATTGTTTTGGGATGTCAGCAACCAGACGTAGGCGGGCTCTACGGTCAGGTCAGCCGGCGCTTCTCTGGGCTTGCTGTCCCGCGTCAGCGTCAATAGACGTTTACGTGCCCTTGGAAACTGGCGTCCCGCCTCCACAAGGGCGCGCAGCTCCCGCTCTGCCGTGTCCGCGAAGCCGCCTTCTAAGCAGACCTGGATTAATTCCTCCTCGCAGGACGGATGTCGGGCCAGGAAATCCACCTCGTAACCCTGGGACGTTCTCACGTAAGAGACCTCCGCCCGCCGACGGGATTTGTGTATCACCCACGGGTACTCAAGGGCGACGGGCCCCTCAGTGGGCGATCTCGATCCCGTTTTTCATGATATGGCTTAACAGTGTCCCGGGTAGCGCCTTTCTGACCTGTGACGGCGCGAATCCGAGAACATCGATCGGATAACGGATGTCCCATGCCGCCTTCCCCAGAAAACCTGCCCGGTCCCAAAGGCTCATCTTTTCAACGATGTCTCTGGTATGAATCATCCCGATCCCAATCGCGCCTTGAGTTCCTTGATGGCAATTTCCCTTTCGCGGGCTCTCCCGTCGCGAATGGCGTCAACGATCGCCAGCAATTCATATAGCCTATTGTCTTTCAAAGCGGCCTTCGGGACGGTCTTGTACAGGGGCGAGAATTCATAACCGCGGGTGTCGCCTTCCGGATCCGGCCATACGGGGGGAGGTTCGTTCGGCTGGGCAATGATGTCTTTGAGCGGCGGCACCGCATATCCCGTGGCGACGCCCCTGGTCAGCCCGCCGTGGTCCGGCGGGAACGCATATTTGACGCCATGAATGAGAAATTCTTCCAATGACTTTTTCAGGG
>CAYSSF010000423.1:0-2631 GCA_964433455.1 uncultured Syntrophaceae bacterium | reverse complement strand
AGAAGAGGGGCTTCTGCCCTTGTTATAAACCGATTCGTTAAGTCAATGACATTGGGCCACGACCTGAATAAAGAAATTGTTTTTACTTCGGGTCAAGCGCCAGTCATTCGGTAAATAGAGATTGATCTCTGCTACGATCTGTATGAACCAATCCGGAGCAATGCCGACACGGGTTTTACAACGATCTTCAAGATGGGACCAATCTTTTTGGAATACGAGCATTCAGGTTTACCTCCCGGCAGTCATAAGTATATCCCTTAAAGAGCAGCAATACTTCGCAACAACAGGTAATTTGATCAAATCCGCGTTTTCGAAAATCTAAAGCTCCTTGTCGTGAGAGATTGGAGTGCCGGCTGATCGTTGCAGATGAGATCTTGATTTCTGAAATGAAACCGTAATTTTATGGAGATTATAATCAGACTTTGGAATTGGATCGTAAAACTCGCGGGGATATCATGAAGTGTTCGTATTGACTGCATTTTCAAAGCCCTGTCGGTTTGTTGGAGCCGTTGAAACGCAATGCCTGGAGGTACCCATAATCGAATGCTGTAGACGGATAGCACAACATCCGCTGAATGTCAAAAAATATGGTTCGGCGAAATGTTTAACTGTACATGGCCATGAACCCGTTGACACACCGACCATCCGTTTTAATCGGATCAACGTTGATACGGGTGCAGGAAAAAGCTGGACGTCGTGGGTTCGAGTCCCATCGCCCGCTCCAAGATGATCAAGAGGCTACGGAGATTCCGTGGCCTCTTTTTCGTTGCGGCGGCGATGGTCCGATACAGAGGGCATCCACATTCCGGACGAGTTGGACGGATGAGCAAGGGTTCCCATCCGTCCAGCTTCCCTACTCCCCGGTATCCGGCGTCAGCCCCGCGGCGCGGATGCCGTGGACGGCACAGACCTCATCGTTTTCTGAGAGATCGCCCGATATGCCCACGGCGCCGAGGAGTTCTCCGGCGTCGGAACGGATCAGGACCCCACCCGGTACCGGAACCATCCTGCCGCCGGACATATCGGAAAGGGCATTGAAAAATGCCGGCGCCTTGGCCGCCCGCCTTGCAAGATCACGACCGCCGAACCCCATGCCCAGGGTTCCCCACGCCTTCCCCATCGCAATTTCGGGGCGCAGCAGGCTGGATCAGTCTTCGCGTTTTAACACCCTGGTCTGTCCTCCGGCGTCGAGAACGATGACCGTCAAAGGGGCCAGATTGAGTTCCCTCCCTTTTTCCAGAGCCTTGTCCACAATCATGTCTGCAGCGGATAGTGTCAGAGTCTTCATGCTCATTCTCCTTTCCGTTGAAAAGTATGTTCCTTGATCTTCAGTTGTCAAATGTTTTTTGCTTCATTTTAGTGCCGACACCTCTTTCTCTTCATTTTTTTATCCCCTGGGTCCGGATCGGGCAGAAATTCGGCAATATCCATTTTTCCTCTTGCAATCGGTTCGGTTGTGTGTTAGCAAACGCCAAAATCATCGGCGGGTTTTGATGAGTGGGCGGAGAGCCCACTTTTTTTTTCCCGAGGGACGAGACTTTAGGCATGCAAACGCTTGCGGAACAGATTCGGCAATTGGCCGAACCGCTTCTCGCATCCGAAGGGATGGAGCTGATACTGGCAGAGTGTCTGAAGATGAGGGCGCACTGGCTGGTGCGGATCTACATGGATCGCGAAGGGGGCGTCACCGTAGAGGATTGCGCCAAGATCAGCAACCAGTTGGGAGATCTGCTCGACGTCCACGACCTGCCCCCGGGCCCTTACACCCTGGAGGTATCCTCGCCCGGCCTGGATCGGCCTTTGGACCGGGATCAGGATTTCCTGAAGTATCGCGGCTCCCGCGTCCATCTTCGTCTGGCGGAAAAGATCGAGGGACGGCGCGATTTTCGAGCGGAGCTGGTCGAGTACGAGGAGAGCGACGAGGGAAAGCTCCTCGTCGTGAAGGTGGAGGGGAAAACCTTCCGGATTCCCAGGGATAAGGTGGTCAAGGCCAATTTGGAGTATGAGTTGTGAGAATAACAACGGAGGTTTTTGAATGTTTCCGGAACTGAAACGCCTGATCGAACAGATGGGCAAGGATCGCGGGATAGACAGGGAGATCATCGTCAGGGCCCTGGAGGATGCCATGCTGATGGCTGCCCGCAAGAAGTTGGGCGCCGAGGTCGAGTTGGAGGCCCATTACAATGAGGAGGCCGGCGAGATCGAGGTCTTCCAGTTCAAGACGGTCATGGAAAAAGTCCTGGATCCTGAAACCCAGGTCTCGCTGGCGGAGGCAAGAAGCACTCTGGATGAAGAAGCGGAACCCGGAGATGTTCTCGGCAGCAAGATCGAGACGAACACCTTCGGTCGAATCGCCGTTCAGACCGCCAAGCAGATCATCATTCAGAGGGTAAAGGACGCCGAGCGGGACAACATCTACGACGAATACCATGACAAGCGGGGAGAACTCTCCAACGGCTTTGTTCAGCGGTTCGAAGGCGGGAACATCATCGTGAACCTGGGGCGCGCAGAAGGGATCATCCCCGTTTCGGAACAGATCTTCAAGGAATCCTACAAGCGGGGAGAGAGGATCAGGGCCTTCATCTGCGATGTCAAGAAGATCACGAAGGGGCCTCAGATCATCCTCTCCCG
>CAYSSF010000422.1:900-2634 GCA_964433455.1 uncultured Syntrophaceae bacterium | reverse complement strand
TCTATCCGAAGGAGATCGAGGAGATGATCGACGCGATGCCGGGAGTCTTCGAATCCGCCGTCTTCGGCGTGCCCCATCCGGACTTCGGCGAGGCGGTCGCTGCGGCGGTCGTATGCCAGAAGAACCAAGACGGCGCGGCTGCGACCGAAACCGCTATCATTGACGCATTGAAGGGTGTTCTCGCCAACTTCAAGGTGCCGAAGCACGTCCATTTTATCGACGAACTGCCGCGCAACAGCATGGGCAAGGTCCAGAAGAACGTCCTGCGGCAACAATTTGCCTGATGATCTCGTCGATCAGCGGGTAATCATTTTATTCGGCAGCCAAAGGGTCAATTCCGGCCAGATCGAACAAATGACGATTCCCAACATCAGGACCAGTACAAAAGGGAAGGAGCCGGCAAGCACCCTGCTGAGGGGCACATCGGGGGCGATCCCCTGGACGATATAGAGATTCAGACCCACCGGCGGGGGGATCAATCCCACTTCCATATTGATCGTCATGATGACCCCAAACCAGATGGGGTCGAATCCGTACTTGACAAGCACAGGGTACAGGATGGGCGCTAAAATCAGGATGATCGCCACGGGGGGCATAAAGCACCCCAGAATCAGCAGGAATATGTTGATCATGATCATCAGCGACCACTTGGAGAGACCCGCGCCGACAATGGCGTTGATGATGGACTGGGTGATGTAGAGCTTGGTCATCACGGCCCCGAAGAGGAAAGAGGCGGCGATGATCATCAGGATCATGGTGCTTTCCTTGATGGTCATATTCAGAATTTTGCGATAGTCCCTGGATCTGAGTTTATATATGACCATGACCAGAAAGAGGGCCGCCACCGAACCCACACCGGCTGCCTCGCTCGGGGTCGCCCAGCCGCCGTAAAGGCTGCCCATGATGAAGACAATCAGGAAGACGAACGGCGCAACCCGGCTGAGGGAAGAGACCTTTTCCTTCCAGGAATAGGTGACGGATTCGAAGAATTCGGCGCCTACGTCCCCGGCAATGCCCGGATTTGTCCGGTTGCGGACCATCTTGCGCTTCGCCCACTGGGAATACAAGACCACCCAGACGCACATCATGACGGTGATCACGATCCCGGGGATGACCCCGGCCAGGAAAAGCTTGCCGATGGAGGTCTGGGTGGCGATGCCGTAGATGATCATGGTGACGCTGGGCGGAATGAGAATTCCCAGGGTCCCGCCGGCCACGATGCAACCGGTGGCCAGGGAATCCGGGTATCCCCGTTTGCGCATTTCCGGGATGCCCATGGTGCCGATGGCGGCGGCCGTGGCCGGGCTTGACCCGCAGAGGGCGGAAAATATGGCGCAGGAAACGATGTTGCTGATGGCCAGCCCCCCGGGAAGACGATGGAGCCAGCGATGCAGTCCTTCGTAGAGGTCTTCTCCCGATTTTGTTGACGCGATGATGGACCCCATGAAGATGAACAGCGGGATGGCCAAAAGACCGAAGTCATTCAGCCCGTCGAACATCGTGTGGGCGATCAGGTCGAATTGGTAGCTGTCCATGAACAGCAGGATGAAAAGCGCGGAGGGAACGCCCAGCGCAAAGACAATGGGCATACCGCTTAAGAGGAATACAAGGGAAACCAGGCCGACGATGATTCCAAGGGTGTTAGGATCCATGGCTCTTCCCTCCCCGATTCTCGATGATTTCCGAAATCAAAATGACATATTGGAGTGACAAAAGGGTCATGCCCAGCGGAAG
>CAYSSF010000422.1:0-890 GCA_964433455.1 uncultured Syntrophaceae bacterium | reverse complement strand
GGGATGGTAAGAGGCGGACCCCATAAGGATTCCGAATGCCATCCCTTGGCGGTGGCTTCCCACCACATACCCCAGCCTTTCCAGGCCAAAAGCAGGCAGAAAACAAGGGCGATCATCGAGGTGACCAGAGAGAGCTTTTCGGTAAATTTCTTGGGCAAAAGTCTGGTTATCAGGTCGATATTGATGTGGGCGCCGTCTTTCAGGCCGTACGCCGCTCCCAGGTAAGTGGCCATCACCGTCAGATAGACGGAAGTCTCTATCTCCCAGATGGTGGGTATTTTCAGCACGTACCGGACAATCACCTCGTACGTGAGGATGAAGGCGGAAAGCACGATGGCCAGACTGCTTACATAATACAGCGCGTGGTTGAGTTTTTCGATCTTCTGCATCACCCCATGGAGAAATTTCATCGCCTTATAGACTCCTTTAATCAATATGACAAGGGGAGCGACCGGCTCCCCTTGTCATATTGGATGATTGGTTGCGATCGTCTTTCGCTATCCTTGGTTATTTTACCTCCAGCGCCATTTCGAGAAGTTCTTTCCCGCCTTTCACTTTTTCACTGTATTCCTTCCAGGCGGTATTTTTAGCTGCTTCCGCCCAGACTTTGAGCTCGTCCGGAGTCATGTCATGGACGATTACGCCTTTGGACTTGAACAGGTTCGTCACGTCGGTATCATCTCTGATGGCCTCTTCCAGCGCAAACTTCTCGAGTTCTTTGCCGACTTCCACGACGATCTTCTGCTGCTCCGGAGATAGTTTCTTCCAGGTAACCATGCTCATGACCAGCGGCTCTAACATATACCAGGTTGTGGTGATCCGCGGGGAAGTGTAGTACTTCACCTGCTCGTAGAGGCGGTAGGATGCAAAGGAAGAAGAAGAGGTCATGC
>CAYSSF010000421.1:0-2665 GCA_964433455.1 uncultured Syntrophaceae bacterium | reverse complement strand
CAGATCGAGATCGAGGCGAAATACGAGGGGTACATCCGGCGGCAGCGGGAATCAGTCGAAAAAATGAAAGATATCGAATCTATGAAGCTTCCTGCGGACTTCGATTACGCCGCCGTGCCGGGACTCTCCAATGAGCTGAAAGCGAAGCTCTGCCGGGTGGGGCCGGCCACGGTCGGCCAGGCGGAGCGAATCCCCGGGATGACACAGGCCGCCCTCACGGCGATCCTCATCGTGATCAAGAAGCATGAACTGGCGGCAGCCGCTCGGCATATCGGTAGAGGCAATACGCGGTAATGGTTCGCTTTTCACTGTCTTCCGATGGTTCGGATTGAAGGAGGTTTTTTGGAAGTAGCGCTGCAGAACGTGTTTGCAATGTTCCTGATCATGATGGCGTCCTATGTCCTCATGAAGAAGGAGCCTTTTCCGGTTGAGGTGGTCAACAACCTTGTTTTCCATTTCTTCCTGCCGGTGACCACCTTTTACTCCATCGCCCGCCTGCAGAAGATCCCGGCCGGAGAGCTGCTGCTCGTGACGACGTGCGGATTTGTTGCCCTCTGTGCCACGTATCTCTTTGCCCTCCTCGTTGCAAGACTGTGCGGTCTCAGGGATCAGTTCCGCAAGACCTTTCTTTTGGGCGCGGCTTACGGCAATCACATCTTCCTGGGGGTTCCCATCTGCTACGCATTCCTGGGCGAACGGGGGACGGTCCCGGCCCTGTTCTTCGCTCTCGGCGGGTATCTCTTCCTCTACGGGGTGGGAATTTACATCATGACCGGCCGGGTCACACCGGCCTCCATTTTCAAGAATCCGCTCATCCTGTCGATGGTCGCCGGCATTTTCTGTGCCGCCCTTCGCATCCCCCTGCCTTCCCTGTTGTCACACACCTTCTCCCTGATGAATATGGCCACTTTCCCCCTCTCGATGGTGGTGGTGGGCGGCGGTTTAAAGCTGCGTTTTTTTATCGACTCGAGCAGGATCAGGCACGCCTTATATGCGTCGGGAATCAAATTGCTGATATCACCGTTCCTCGCCTGGGGGGTCTGTCTGGCGCTGGGGCTCACACGGGAGCAGCGGGATATCTGCGTTCTGCAGTCGGCGATGCCGACCGCCGTTCTCGTCACCATCTTTTCGGTGAAGTACGAAGCCGACCCCGTTTTCAGCAACGCGATTGTCTCTCTAACGACGCTGGCCGGCATGGGAACGATCCCGTTATTGTTCCTTCTGCTTCAGTGAGGGATCGTTTTTCCAAAACATTTTTGATGTTCTTTAAAACCTGATCGGTTTGGACCCGCATATCCCCTTTCCCGATAAAGTTTTCCTGTTCGTCAAACGAAAGCTGTCCCGAAATCCAGATCAGCCTCTTCATTTGGGACGTGTCGATTCCAATGCCGTTGCAAAAGGCAACCTTCATCTTCATGGCTCCGCCAAAAGGAATGCTCTCTTTTTTCATCGTCCGATCCTCCACAGAAATAGGTTTGAATTCGTTGGATGGGTTTCAGATCCTGGTCAACTGACGGTACTTGATCCGGTGCGGCTGGCTTGCCGCGGCGCCCAGGCGGGCCTTCCGGTCCGCCTCGTATTCGGAGTAGTTTCCGTCGAACCAGACGGTGGCGCTTTCCCCTTCGAAGGCCAGGATATGCGTCGCGATCCGGTCGAGGAACCAGCGGTCGTGGCTGATGACGACCGCGCAGCCGGCGAAGTTCTCCAGCGCCTCCTCGAGGGCGCGCATCGTGTTCACGTCGAGGTCGTTCGTCGGTTCGTCCAGCAGCAGCACGTTCGCCCCCTCCTTGAGTATCCGGGCCAGATGGACGCGGTTCCGCTCGCCCCCGGAGATCTGGCTTACCTTCTTCTGCTGGTCGGTTCCCGAGAAGTTGAAGCGCGAGACATAGGCGCGCGAGTTGACCTCGCGGTCGCCGAGCAAGACGATATCGCTCCCCTCCGAGATCGTCTCCCAGATCGTCTTGTTCGGGTCGAGGATGTCGCGGCTCTGATCGACATAGGCCAGTTTGACGGTCTCCCCGACCCGGACCGTGCCGGAATCGGGCTTCTCCTGGCCGGTGATCATCCGGAAGAGGGTCGTCTTCCCCGCGCCGTTCGGGCCGATGATCCCGACGATCCCGCCGGGCGGAAGCGAGAAGGACATGTTCTCGATGAGGAGACGGTCTCCGTAGCCCTTCCCCACCCCCTCCGCTTCGATTACGAGCTTCCCGAGACGGGGTCCGGGCGGGATGTAGATCTCCATCTCTTTTCCACGGGCGTCCCGCTCCTGGGAGAGGAGCTCTTCGTAGGAGGTGATCCGGGCCTTCGATTTCGCGTGGCGTCCCTTGGGGGACATCCGGATCCACTCCAGTTCCCGCTGGAGGGTCTTCTGCCGCTCGCTTTCCGATTTTTCCTCCTGGCGCAGCCGGTTGCGCTTCTGGTCCAGCCAGGAGGAGTAGTTTCCCTTCCAGGGGATCCCCTGGCCGCGGTCCAGCTCGAGGATCCAGCCGGCGACATTGTCGAGGAAGTAACGGTCGTGGGTCACGGCGATGACCGTGCCTGCATAGGCCTGGAGGTGGTGCTCCAGCCAGGCGACGGACTCCGCGTCGAGGTGGTTCGTCGGTTCGTCGAGGAGCAGGATGTCGGGTTTCTGCAGCAGGAGCCGGCAGAGGGCGACCCGTCTGCG
>CAYSSF010000420.1:0-2669 GCA_964433455.1 uncultured Syntrophaceae bacterium | reverse complement strand
CGCCCCGAAAATGGCCCACGACGCTTTCCGCCAGATCGATCAGACCGGGGAGCACTCCGGCGCGCCCCATCATGTCGCCGGCCATGATGAAGAAGGGAATGGCCATCAGCGCAAAGGAGTCGATACCGCCGAACATCATCGTCGGCAGGATGGTCAAAGAGTATTGGGGAGATATCAGGATAAAAACGACGCCGGCCATTCCCAGGCAGAAGGCCACGGGCACTCCGATCACCACGGTGATGATAAAAACAAGAATGAGCGTCAGCATGTGTGTTTGTCGATCCTTTCTTCCTGAAAATTGGTCGTCTCCACGGCTTTTCCCGCCAGGGCTTCGCGAATCTTCGGGACCAGGAACAGCGCCATCAGGACACAACCGATCGGAATCGCAAGATAGAAATAAAATATGGAGACGTCAAAAGTGATGCACATCTGTGAAAACTGCTTGGGGAGGATCCGAATGCTTTCGATAAACAAAAGCCCCAGGAAGATCAGGGAAATCCCATGGGCACACAGCGCAAGGATGACCTGAAGTCGTGGATTCAGGTGCTTGACCAGCGCATTGATCCGGATGTGCGATTTGTCGCGGATGCCGAGGGCGCCTGCCAGGAAAACCAACCACACCAGCATGTAGCGGGCCAGTTCTTCGGTGATGATGAGGGAGGTCTCGAAGCCCTTGCGCAGGACGACCTCCGCCGTAACCATGCCCACAAGCACCACCGCTCCCAAGATCAGGCCGGCCTCAATCAATTTACCGAGGTAATGCAGAAATTTATCGTACATGATTGAACTCCGTAATCCGATTTCAAACCGTCTTGCCGGTCCTTTCCCAGACGAGAAAGGACCGGCAAGGTCGGAGTTACTTATTGAAAGTGATCATCTGGTCGACCAGTTTCTTTCCATCGGGACCGAATCCTTCGATGGCCCCCGGGTAGACCTTCTGGGCGGCCTGCCGGAATACCTCAATGGTTTCCTTCGGCACTTCGTTGATCTTCAGCCCCTCGGCGACGAGTTTCTTCATGACGGAGTCATTGTCCTTGAGGTTCAATTCCCGCTGCCAGACGGCCGCCTTCTGTGCGGCGGACTTGACAGCCTTCTGCAGGTCGGCAGGCAGTTTATCCATGGATGCCTTGCTGACGACCACAATTCCCGGCTCATTGACGTGTGCGGACAGAGAATAGAACTTCTGAACCTCGTGCAACTTGCCCGTGTAAACCATCGAAGGCGGATTTTCCTGGGCATCGACGACACCCGACTGCAGCGCCTGGTACAGTTCCGTCCAACCCATCGGCGTCGGAACCGCTCCCAGTTCCTTGAAGAAGGCCACATGAACCTTGGCAGGCAGACAGCGGATCTTGAGGCCTTTCAGATCGTCGGGTTTCATGATCGGACGGCGTTTGTTGGTGATGTGGCGGAAGCCGTTGTCCCACCACCCGGAAAGTGCAAGCCCCTGTTTCTCCAGGGCCTTGTCCATGGCGGCGCCGAAGGGTCCGTCCAGGGCTTTGAACATGGTCGCCGTGTCTTTCCAAAGATAAGGCAACACCGTGATGCCGATTTCCGGTGTGTAAGCGCTGACATGGCCCGTGCCGGCCACTACGAAGTCCACCGTACCCACCCTCGCCATTTCCAGGGTCTCGCGGATCTGCCCCAGGGTGCCTGCATGATGGGCCTGGACCAACACGCGTCCCTTGGTGGCCTCCGTCACCAGTTCCGCGAATTTCTCCGCAGCCTTGCCCCAAGAATGTTCTTTGGAGACTGGGTTGGCGAACTTCATGGTAACCTCGGCGGCGTTTGCCACGAGGGCAAATGCCAGCATCATAAAGATGACCACTGCTGATGCAATTTTTGTTTGTTTCATTTTCGCTCCTCCTGTTATTGGTGTTAAGATGTCATATTTAAGATCAACCACCCTTCCGCGTTTCATGCGTCCCATAAAAAATGTATTGCGGCCGTTAGACCCGGTCGGGTCCTTCCGGCCTGTACAGATTCATTACCGGCCTGTCCGGCTTATCGGGATAAAGGCTGACTTTGACTTCCCACCGGAACGGAATCAGAAACTCGACCCCACCGGCGCCCATGATAAAAGGGGTGTCGTGGCCGGGCACGATGACGGAGGCATCATCCAGGACCATCTGGATGCTCGACGCCACGGTCGCCCCGTCGGTAATGACCGTACCCGCCTTACCGGTCACGGCCTCCCAGGCGTTCTTGATCACGTCGCCGCAAACGGCGATGGTTCGCGGGCCGTCGCAAAACATGACCATACAACCCGGTGTGTGCCCAGGCAGCACCTTCAGCCGTTTCGTTGGAGAAATCCTAAGATCGTTATCCACGATGTGGACGCGGTGCTTGTCCAGCAGGGCAGGCCAGGAGTCGGAGATGGAAAAATCTCGGACCTCTCCGGCGGATACCTGCCTGGCGTAATCCAGTTCGGCGCGGGAAATGTAAACTTCGGCCTGTGGAAAAAGAGGGAGATTGAGGGAATGATCGAAATGGAGATGCGACAGAACGACATACCGGATATTGTCGGGGCGGATCTTTAATGCCTGCAGGGCAGAGAACAGAATATGGCGGTCGCTTTGATGGCCCGTATCGAACAGTGCCCACCCGTCTTCCAGCGGGAAGAGGAGCACCGTGCAATACCCCAGCCATCCGCGGTTGGTCACGCCCGG
>CAYSSF010000419.1:0-2699 GCA_964433455.1 uncultured Syntrophaceae bacterium | reverse complement strand
GTCCGTCAGGAGGTAGCCAGATTCGGCGAGGATGGCCCCAATGACCTCGGAATCGACCTGATTTTTGGGACATCCGAGGCTGACGATATGGACGGTTTTTGCAACCATGCTCAGCGATGCTTCCTGTTCATCAACGCGGGCCGCCGCCAAAGGTGAGGCTTTCTCATCCATGCGGGATCTTCCGCGCGAGAACCTTCCGCGGTTTGGCGCCGTCCGTCGGGCCGACAACGCCCTCCGCCTCCATCCGTTCGATGATCCGGGCCGCCCGGTTGTAGCCGATCTTCATGTACCGCTGCACGAGCGAGATCGACGCCTGTCCCAGATCGGTTACCAGCTCGACCGCCTCGTCGTATTTCTCGTCAAAATCCCCGTCCGGTTTCTCCCCATCGACGGCCTCGGGTTTGAACTCCGCGATCGACTCATCGTAGGCGGGTTTCGCCTGCTTTTTCAGGAAATCGACGATCCGTTCGATCTCCGGATCCGAGACGTACGCGCCGTGGATCCGCGTCAGCCGGGAGCTGCCGGGGGGGATGAAGAGCATGTCCCCGGCCCCGAGGAGCTTGTCCGCGCCGAGCTGGTCGAGGATGGTCCGCGAGTCCACCTTGGAGGAGACCTTGAACGAGATCCGGGTGGGGAAGTTTGCCTTGATGATCCCCGTGATGACGTCCACGGAGGGGCGCTGGGTCGCCAGGATCAGGTGGATGCCGGCGGCCCTGGCCATCTGGGCCAGGCGGGTCAGCGACTCCTCGACATTCCGCTGGGCGACCATCATCAGATCCGCGAGCTCGTCGATGATGATGACGATGTAGGGCAGCCGGTCGGGCAGCGGTTCGTTTTTCCGGAATGCCTTTTCCGCCGCCCTTCTGACCGGGTTCCCGCCCGGAACGGCCTCCACCTCCTCTTCCGTCTCATCCCGTTCCGCCTCTCCGGTTTCAGCGGGAGGCCGGGGGGACGGTGCGGGCGCTTTTCCGGCGCGCAACAGGTTGTACGCATCGATGCTCTTCACCCCCGTTTCGCTGATGATCCGGTAGCGGCGCTCCATCTCCTCGACGGCCCAGCGGAGGACGAGAGAGGCCTGCTTCGGATCGACGACCACCGGATGGAGCAGGTGGGGTATCCCCTCATAGCCCGACAGTTCCAGCCGCTTGGGGTCGATCATGATGAATTTGACCTCGTCCGGCGGCGCCTTGAAGAGGATGCTGCAGATCATCGCGTTCAGCGAGACGCTCTTGCCGGAGCCGGTCGTCCCGGCGATCAACAGGTGGGGCATCCGGATCAGATCGGTGATCACGGGGGCGCCCACGATGTCTTCGCCGAGGGCGATCGGGAGGCGATAGGCCGATTCCCGGAAGGCGGCATGGTCGAGAACGTCCCGCAGGCTGACCGGCTCCCGCTCCTGGTTGGGGATCTCGATGCCGATCGCCCCTCTGCCCGGGATGGGGGCGATGATCCGGATGCTGGGGGCGCGCAGCGCCAGCGCCAGGTCGTCGGAGAGGTTCGTGATCTTGTTGATCTTGACGCCCGGGGCGGGTTCGAGCTCATACATGGTGATCACCGGGCCGGGTTTTACCTCCACCACTTTCCCGTCGACGCCGAAGTCGGAGAGCTTTTTCTCGAGGATGCGGGAGTTGGCGATCAGGGTCTCCCGTTTGATCTTCGTATCCTTCCGCTCCAGATGGTCCAGGAGGGAGAGCGGCGGCAGCTTGAATTTGCCGTTCAGGCGGCTGGCAAAATCGAAATGGGTCTGTTCCGCCTTTGCCAGCTTTTCTTTCAGGGTTTCCCGCTTCGGTTCCTCGATGATCGGCGCAGCCGCCGCAACGGGCCTGCCGGCTGCGGGCGCTTCGCATCTCCTTCCGAACTTCGCCCGGCAGCGGTCAAGCAGGGAGCCTGCCGTTCGCGCGGTTGCACCGGCGGCGGCGGCCGATCTTCCGGCAAAAGAGACAATGGAAAAATCGAACAGGACCATCAGTGCGACAATCAAAATCAGGCAAAGAACGATCAGGGAGCCGGCCAGATGCAGGTAGGCGCCGAGAAGCCTCGCCGTGACCATTCCCAACAGCCCGCCCGCATGCAGCGGGATGCCGTAGATCTCGATATCTCCGATCAACAGCGCCATCATTCCGGAAACGGAAAAAACCAGGCCGATGGTTCCTGCAACGGCGGCGGCGCCTATGCGGAATTGGGAGTCTCGGAAATACCGGAAGGAGGCAACCAGCAGCAGGAACGGCAGCCAGAGGATGCCCAGCCCCACGAACCAGATCAGCGTGTCGGCGGTAAAGGAGCCGACGGAACCGGTCAGGTTATGGATGGTCACGCTCTCCGGACCGTAATAATGTCTGAGGGATGGGTCCAGGGGATGGTAAGAGAGAAGGGCGAGCAGCAGAAACAGCGCCACGGCAAGGCAGATCAGCCCGGCGATTTCGGCAGCCCGTTTCTGGGAAGGCGATTTCTCATTCATCTTTCACCCGAACGCTCCCGGCCCCGTTATCCCATCCCCCGGATAATCAGCGTGGCGGCCCCGACAAACCAGCAGTAGTATGCAAAAAGGCGGAGTCCGGTTTTGTTGATGATCGCAAAGAGGAGTTTCAGGGAGAGAAACCCCGTTACGGCGGCCGCGAGGAAACCGGCGCCCAGGGCAGGCAGGTCGCTTGCGGGAAGCCGCAGCAGTTCGGCCGATTTCAGGAGGACGGCGCCGCTGA
>CAYSSF010000418.1:0-2705 GCA_964433455.1 uncultured Syntrophaceae bacterium | reverse complement strand
CTTCCGAGTTGTTGACAAGCCGATCGGCGATGGCCGTGGCTACAGTGGTGCTGTCGAAGATTTTTCCCCAATCGGCAAACGGAAGGTTCGTTGTGATGATCGTCGATTTTTTTTCGTGCCTGGAGCTGATGACCTGGAAGAAGAGGTTGGAACCTTCATTGCCCAAAGGAAGATATCCTACCTCGTCGATGACCAGGACGTCCGGCGTCTGATAGAGATGGAGTTTTTTCAGCAGAGAGCGGTCTGCCTCGGCGGCGACGAGGTGATTGATCATATCCATGCCGGTGGTAAACAGGGCGCCGACCCCGGCCTGGGTGGCGGCGTAGGCGATGCATTTTGCCAGGAAGCTTTTGCCCGTGCCGGTATACCCGATGAAGATGATGTCTTTTTTCTGCGGGATGAAGTCCAGATCCATCAGGTGTAATATACGGGCTTTCTGTTTGGTTCTCGATATGTGGAAGTGGAAGTCGAACTGGTCGATGGTCGGTTTTTCAAAGAGTTTTGATTGTTTGAACTTCAAGTGGATCCGATTCTGCCGCCTGTGTTCCAGCTCCAGATCGAGAAGCCGTTCGATGGTTTGCAGGATTGAGATGTTCTGTTTTTCAGCCCGCTCCAAGGTTTGCGGGATGTTGTCCGCACAGGATTTGAGCCGCAGTGTTTTGAGCTTTTCCTTTACGGATTCGAGGGAGGACTCATTGGATGTCATTCTTCTTTCCTCCTTTTAAGGATGTAGGCATCGTAATCGGCCAATGAAGGTTCCGGCAGTCTGATGTTGTTCAAATCCTCATTTTTGAGCTTGACGGGCGGATGTTGTTTCGGCGGCGTTTTTTCCTGGCGGAGGATGTTTTCGATGTAATCGGCTCCATAAGCTTTATGGAGCGTGGCTTTCCTGATGGCGCAAAGGAGTGAAACGGCGCCGTATTGCTCTTTGAGTTGCAGGAGTTTGAGGACGCTCTTCTTGATCAGTTGCCTGGCATTGACCAGAGCAGCCAGATAATCGACGGCTTCCTGCCCCAGGGACGACAGCAGGGCGATGTCCCTGTCCTGCCATAATCTGCGGTGGAGCTTTTTGACCTGTTCCTGATGGGAGGGCAGTTCGATTCTTTTTTTCCGTTCCCATGACCGATGATGGACGGCGACCTGTTTTTCCCGGTGGTAAAGCATCACCGTCGTTTGGTCCGCTTTGAGAGTCAGGCGCCTGCCGATCGTCCAGGGGGGCGCTGTGTAGCTGTTGTCGTCAAAGCGGACAGCAAAATCCTGATGCACCAGGAGGGTGGCGCTTTCCCGGCAGTCGGGCAATAACGGCGGCAGGGGTCTCAGGCTGACCCCGGCGAAACGGTCGATGGGTCGGTCCCCCGTGGTCTGATGGACTCTCACATTGCAGACGCCGTCCCGCCATTGATTGACCTGTCCCTGGACGTCCATCAGATCGCTGAAGGAACGCAGGGGCCAGAAGTTCTGGCGGAGGTAATCGATGCTTTTTTCGATTTTTCCCTTTTCCTGGGGAGACCGGATGTGACAGGCGCGGGGAACGATCTTGAAGATCCGCAAAAAATCCAGGAAGGCGTCATTGAAACGGATGACGCTGCCGCAGCGCTCCGTGACGGCGGTCAGCATATTATCGACGACGATTTCTTCCGGGGTTCCGTTAAAGTACCGGAAGGCGTTGAGCAATCCCTGATGGAGGGCCTCCTGTTTCTGGGAGTGGGTAAACTCGACATAAAGCATGCGGCTGTACGATTCGATGACGGCCAGGGCGTAAAGCTTTCTGACGGCGTTCCCATAAGTCAAGCTGCCAAAGTGCCCCCAGTCGATCTGAATCTGCTTCCCCGGGGCGGATTCGAAGCGGATGAAGGCCTCCCGGTTTCGGCCCCGTTCCCCGCGTTTCTTCTGGAGGTAAGACCGGAGGATAGTGATCCTGCCGGTGAATCCCTCTTTCCTGAGCCTCTGGAGAACCACCGGGGCTTTGACATCGGGGAACTCCTCCAGGAACGAATCGATCATCTCTCGGTAGGCATCGAGCTTTGACGCCTTGGGCTTTCTCTTTGAGATAGCCCGTTCGGGATGATCGAGATACTTCCTCACGGTCTTTCTGCCGATCCTGAGCTGCCGGGCGATCTGCCTTTCCGAGCAGCCAACATCCTTGAACCGGTGGATTTCAAAAACGGATCTCCTGTCGATCATGGCAATGCCCTCCTCTGATCCGCATATCGAAGGGATTGTCGGATGCTCTGCGCCACCACGGCGGGATCTTCATCTTCATCATTTGCCGGCTTCGGCTTGATCACCGGGCGGCGAGGGAGAGCCAAAACCTGGAAGATGCGGCCGTCGAAACCGATCAAATCCTTCCCGATCAATCCGTCCCGGGCGGCGATGTACTCATCAAGATTGAGCTGCAGAAGGGTGCAGATGGCATCATAGCTGTAGCAGGAAAGACCATGCCTGTCCCCGGCCAGAATCAAGAACAGGTACAGGAGGATCTCCTCCCGATCCAGAGAGGCCAAAAAACCGTCGGCCAGAAAGCGGTGGGGAATGAAGCTGAACCCGCCGGTGATCTTCCTGACCCTGTCTGCATTGAGAATCCTTTTGGTCAGCATGGGCATGCCCTCCTTGTAACCATGATTTTGTGTCAGGCTACATCGGAAGGAACCATCTTTCCATCGAGTCCTTTTTTGCAATCACTCACAACTTGCCGGTATCCCGTA
>CAYSSF010000417.1:0-2713 GCA_964433455.1 uncultured Syntrophaceae bacterium | reverse complement strand
AAAAAAACGGGCCAGCCGCAGAGCCGTATCCGCGGTAATCGCCCTTTTTCCCGCAATGATTTCTCCGATGCGCCTTTGCTGTACGCCGATAGACTTCGCAAGCCGGTACGGGGTAATCTTCATGGGTTTCAAAAAATCCTCCAGCAGAATTTCGCCGGGATAGACCGGGGGCAGGTCTCTTTTCATGGTTTTCCTCCTTTAATGGTAATCAACAATTTCGACATTATACGCATGGCCGTCCTGCCAGTTGAAGCATATCCGCCATTGATCGTTGATCCTGATGCTCCATTGGCCTGCTCTCTCGCCAACAAGTTTTTCCATCCGGTTTCCCGGAGGGACGCGAAGAAATTCCAGGGTTGCCGCAACGTGGATCTGGGTCAGTTTGCGAAGGGCTGTCCGCTGCATGTCCTTCGGCAATCCGGATGCAAAGATGCCCTGAAATATTTTCTCCGTATCCTTGTCACGAAAAGTCATGATCATGGAGAACTACTATCATGGCGCGACAGTATTGTCAAGCGATATTAAAGGCAATAAAAGGGGGACAGCCCCCGATTAAACAGGGGCTCTGTCTCTAATTAAAAATTAATATGATCAGACAAGTCCTCCACGAATTTGTTTCCAATATTCCACTGATGGGCCGGGGTCTCGGCATGGTCTGGCGTGCCGCACGGGCCTGGACAATCGCCTGGGGCGTTCTTCTCCTGCTGCAGGGACTGGCGCCGGCCGCGCTTGTGTATCTGACACGGATAGCGGTAGATCGCCTGACGGAGGCTCTGGCGACACGCGATATGCTCGGCGCCTTTGCCGCGGCATGGCCGCCCATCGCGCTCATCGGCTTTCTGTGGATTGCGAGCCAACTCCTGGCCAGCCTGGCGGCCTGGGTGCGGACCATTCAGGCGGAGCTGGTCCAGGACCACATTAAGGCCCTGATCCACCGCCAGGCCCTTAACCTCGACATGGCTTTCTTTGATCATCCGGACTCGTACGACCTCCTCTACCGGGCGAGCGTGGATGCCATACATCGACCGGTGACCCTCCTCGAGAATCTCGGGAACCTCCTCCAGAACAGCCTGACCCTCATTATCCTGGCCGCGCTCCTGGCAGCGTACGCGGCGTGGTTGCCGCTGCTACTGATCGGCAGCGCTCTGCCTGGGCTCTGGGCCGTCGGGAACTTTGTTTTGCGCGAGCACCAGTGGCGCGTAAAAAACACCGTAAATGAGCGCCTGGTCAACTACTATGACTGGATGCTGACGGATCGGGAGAGCGCCGCGGAAGTCCGCCTGTTTGATCTGGGGCCGCATTTCCAGGGCGCCTTTCAGAGGCTGCGCGCCCAGCTTCGATCCGGCCGCTTTGCGCTGGCACGTGAAGAGCTTAAGACGGAGCTTACGGCGGGTCTCATCACATGGGGCGGCGGCTTGGCCGGCATGGCCTGGATGCTCTTCCGGGCGACCCGTGGCATGGCGCGGCTCGGAGATCTGGTGCTCTGCTATCAGGCGTTTCAGCAGGGGCAGGGGCTACTCAGATCATTATTGGAGAGCACGGGGCAAATCTATCGCAGCACGCTCTTTCTGGACAATCTCTTTCAGTTCCTGGAGCTAAAGCCCCGGATTGCAGATCCGCCGCGTCCGCTGCCGGCGCCCTTTCCCCTCCGGCAAGGCATCAGTTTCGAAGGCGTGACATTCAGCTATCCCGGGAGCGAACGCAAGGCTCTGGACGGTTTTTCGCTTTTCCTGGAAGCGGGGCGGATGACGGCCATCGTCGGGCAAAACGGTTCGGGTAAGAGCACCCTTATTAAGCTGCTATGCCGCTTCTATGACCCGCAGGAAGGGAAGATCATGGCGGACGGCGTGGACCTGCGGGAAATGGAGCTTGCCGCATTACGGCGGCAGATCACGGTGCTGTTTCAGGAACCGGTGCAATATCACACAACGGCAGCGGAGAATATAGCGCTGGGGTCTCTGGCGGAGGCGTCAGACGGAGAGCGGATAGAGACGGCTGCGCGGGCCGCCGGGGTTGATTCCATCATCAGGCGGCTCCCGCAGGAGTATGAAACGGTGCTGGGAAAATGGTTCGGCGGAGCGGAGTTGAGCGTCGGCGAATGGCAGCGGCTGGCGCTGGCGAGGGCATTTTTCCGGGACGCTGCCGTAATTGTGCTGGATGAGCCGACGAGCGCCATGGATTCCTGGGCCGAGGCGGAATGGCTGGGCCGCTTCCGGGGACTGACGGCGGGACATACAACGCTGATCATTACCCACCGCTTCACCACAGCGATGCACGCCGATATCATACACGTCATGGACGAGGGAAGGATCGTCGAATCCGGCGCCCATAACCATCTGGTTGCCATCGGGGGGCGCTATGCCGCGTCGTGGTTGGCGCAAATGGGAGACCATTGAATAACACCCCCTTTTGCCCGATTACTGTGTCAGGCTCAAATTTCAATCCTCGAAATACTTCAATGTATTCCTGTGGTTGAAATTATCGCCTTCCTTGTACTTGAGCAAAATTGGATGTTCTTCAAAGGTCTCAAACTGCTGGTTTAAAAGACCATAATACTTTTGGTTTGTCAATGAATTACAGGCTGTTTGCATTGGCTGTAATATCCCTGTTATGCTGCTATTTCATCAGGAAGTTCCCAGCCAGGAAAGACAAGAACTCCCGGATGTACTTTTAAGGCACGAGCTAATATTTTAGCTCTTTCAACCCCCACATG
>CAYSSF010000416.1:0-2727 GCA_964433455.1 uncultured Syntrophaceae bacterium | reverse complement strand
ATTGACGTAAAAAATGTCAATTTTTATTGTTGACTTTGAAAGGAATAACTAATTAACCCTAACCTGCCCCCCCAAGGGCGTTGATCAAGCCTGTCAGACTCACAAATTTCACATCTATCCCTTTGTAATTCCGGATAAACGGCTTTTCGACGTCGGCTGCCGCCACCAGGGAATCCCCTTCCGGATAACGTTCACGAAACCGCTTCAGGTTGCCCGGATCGAATTCGGCCGCCGACCATTTGCATTCAATCGCCACCGGCGGCTTTCCTCTTCCCGCAACCACAAAATCAATTTCATGGCCGCGCTTATCACGCCAGTACAGGATATTCCTGATCTGTAAACAGCCATGAATCTCGTTAAGGACATAATGCTCCCAGAGCAGCCCCATGTCTTCCCGTCGGAGTTCATGCCACCCTCGGTAATAACAGACAAATCCCGTATCAAAGCCATACACCTTGGGAGCTGAAATAACCTCAGCCGCTTTGTTGCTGCTGAAGGGCCGTACAATGTGCGCCACATATGTCGTATCGAGAACGGAAAGGTAATTGGAAATGGTCGTCCGGCTGACCTCGCAGGGCGCTGTAAAGCGTGATGCCTCAAAAATGCCGCCACTCTGCGCCATCAGCAGCTCGAAAAACCGCTGGAAGGCATGACGGCGTTCCAGATGAAAGAGCTCTTGAATATCTTTCGCCCAATAACCGTCCACCCAATCCTGGAAATCCTTCTCCGGCAAGGTCTCAGCTAGAAAGAACGGCGGCAATCCGCCAAAAAGCAGCCGCTTCGCAAGATCGGAATTCCCGAAATCGACAAGATCCTGTGCCAACAGAGGAGTAAGCCAGAGAGACTCCTTACGGCCCGTCAGCGTATCCTTGAACTTGGCGGACGCGCCCAGGGTGGAAGAGCCAGTGGCAAGAATCCGCACTTCGGGATAGTGATCCGCGGCGATCTTCAGAAGCTCGGATGGATTTTGCAAACGATGGATTTCATCGAGGATGATGGTGCGCCCCCGGAGGGGTCGAAGAAACCCTTCAGCATCTTCCAGCATCACCCGGACCCTGGGCAGTTCGCAATCGAAGTATTCAGCATCGACAAGGCTTTGGCTCAGAAAGGTCTTGCCCACCCGCCTGACCCCGGAAAGCCAGATAACAGAGCGCCTTTCCCAAGCCTTGTTTATCTGTTCTATCCAGAATGATCTTTTCTTCATGCAACAATGATTTCACATAGCGACGCTAATTGCAAGCAAACCATCATCTATCGCAAAATTTTTATTTTAAATATGCAAAACGGAAAGGGGCGCTGTCCCCCTATTTCAAATATTCCTCCACGGCACAATGGAAATGTTTTCGTTGGCCAACGCCTTATCTCCGCCATAAATAAGCCTGGCCGGCAAGTCCGACTGCCCGGCCAGCTTGCCCCAACGCTTCAGTGAGGAAAAGAAGTCCGGAACGATTGTCTGTCCGGATTTAATGTCAATGGCATCGAGTTTCTCTCCGGATTCCAGTATCAGATCGATTTCCAGACCTTTACTATCTCTCCAATAAAAAAGATTTGACGGCAGCCCCTGGTTGAAGCGGCCTTTCAAAAATTCGGTCACCACAAAAGTCTCAAATATCGCTCCACGCTGTGCATGAAATCGAATTTGTTCCGGCGTGTGACTTCCTAACAGCCAGGCCGCCAAACCGACATCTAAAAAATATAATTTCGGCGCCTTGATCAATCGTTTATTGAAGTTTCTATGATGCGGGCGGAGCAAATGGATCAGATAACTTGCCTCCAGAACGGATATCCACGCTGCTGCCGTATTATGCGTGATGCCGCAATCGGAGGCCAATGATGATAAGCTCAGAATTTGAGCGGTGCGAGCGGCGCACATCTTGACGAAGCGTTGGAATGCGGAGAGGTCGCGGACGTTGATCAATTGTCGCGCATCCCGTTCGACATAGGTTGCGATGTAACCGGAAAACCAGTCGCCGGGAAGGATGTCGCGGTCGTAAAGTGGAGGGTACAGTCCCCGGACGAGCAGCTCTTCGAGAGACTCCGGAAGCTGACGGGCAGATGAAAGTTCACTTGCGGCAAAAGGGAGCAGGTGGATCAGCCCGACACGACCCGCCAGAGATTGGGTAATACCTGTCAGAAGTCCAAATTGCTGAGAGCCTGTTAACACAAACATGCCCGGTATGATTTGCTCATCAACTTTTGTCTGAAGATAAGAGAAAAGTTGCGGCGCACGCTGAGCTTCATCGAGGATCGCGCCGTCGGGAAAGCCGGCCAGCAGACCCCGCGGATCGCTTTCAGCCGTCGCTCTAACATCCGGATCCTCAAGCGACAGATATGGTTTTTCGGGAAATGTGAGTTTTGCCAGGGTGGTTTTGCCGGATTGACGCGGCCCGGTGATGGCAACAATGGGGAAACCTTTTGCCAGACGGAGAAGGGTTTTTTGTGCTGTTCTCGGTATCATGGGTGCATACTATGCGGAATTGCACATATTGTCAATACAATTTACAGAATGAGCTATGCAGGGTAATAGAAGCTCTGCCAAGGCGTCCGGAGAGATTCCTAGGGATAAAGCCCTCCTGAGGGCTCTCTCCCTATTTAACCCTGCCGCCCAAAATAGGGGCTCTGTCCCTATTTATCAGTGGACCACCCCTTCACGCCTCACGACCTTGAATACCGTCAGAAGGATAATTTTGATATCCAGCGGAAAAGACCGATGCAGCAGGTAATACG
>CAYSSF010000415.1:0-2733 GCA_964433455.1 uncultured Syntrophaceae bacterium | reverse complement strand
GCTATGGATGCTCTTCTGAAATTTGATGTAAATCCCTTGGTGGCAGGTGCCGCAGGTGGCCGGAACATTCTCGATATTGATCGAAGAGCGCGGATCCTTGTGGTCCAGAATCAGATGGCTGTTGTGGCAGTCGGTGCAGATCGCGGTCGGGAGGAGACCCTTTTGCTGCAAGCCAATCCCGTGGACGCTTGTCGCATAATCGACGACGACGTTTCCCTTCTCGACCTGCGAAACCCGGGCGGCCTGCCCCTTGACGCCGTGACATTTGCCGCAAAGGCGGGGGATGTTCGCCCGATAGACGGGGGAATCCAGCTTCCGCTTGGACAATACCAGATGCTTGCCGTGACAATCGGTGCAGTAAGGGGTATCCGGTTTGTTCTGTAAATAGGCCTGCCCGTGCGCGCTGTCGTTGAAGTCTTTCGCACTCTGGGCATGGCAACTGGAGCAGTCGATCTTGCCGGAGGTCTGGCAGGGACGGGGGAGGCGGGGGTTGATATCGGCGTGGCATTTGACGCAAGGGATGTTTTTGTGGGCGGAATTCTGCAGCTCGGCCTCGTCCACATGCATCGAAATGGTCTTCCCGGCCGCCACCTTATGGACCGTCGGCTTCGAGTGGCACTTCAGGCAGACGCGGTCCGACAGACCGGTCGCGACGCTCTCCTTGCGCATTTTGTGGGAGAGATGACAATCCGAACAGGCGGGAATCGCCCCCGGCTTCTCTTCCCACATCTCGCCCCGGATCACCTTCAGATGGACCTCTTCGATCTTGGTATGACATGCTTGGCAAGTCTTCGCGATATTGTAGGGAGAGGTGGAGGCGCGGGCGTCAAAATGGGGAAGGATGAGATGATTGTCGTGGCAATCATTGCATGTGGCGGTAACGATGAGCCCCCGCTTGAAAAGACCCACCCCGTGGATGCTCTGGGAGTAGTTGTCCAGGATGTTTTTTTCCGGAATGTCGTAGGTTCGGGCGACGGGAGCGCCTTCCCGGTGACATTTCCCGCAAAGAGCGGGGATATTCATTTTATAGGTGAGGGAGTTGGGATTCTTCCGGGGCAAAATGTAGTGGTTTCCATGACACTCGGAACAGGTGGGGGCGTAGGGCTCTTTTTTGGCCAACGCCTTCCCGTGGATACCCGCCATGAAGTCTTTATCCGGTTCATCATGACAGGCGCTGCATTGCACGGGTTGCAACTTTTCGGGATGGGGGAACTCCTTGACATCCGCATCGGGATGACACCCGGCGCATCCCGCCTGCTTGTGAACGGAGCGGGAAAATTTCTTCAAATCGACATAAAGGGAAATCTTTTGCCCTTTTCGCTCCATGGTCATCGTTTGATCCGCGTGACACTCCATGCAGTCTTCATTCGTGGCGGCGAAGACGGCAGAGGAAAAAATCACGGAACAAACCATCGGAAACAACCAGACTGCGGTTTTTTTCATTCCTTTGAATTGCATACCCATCATCAAGCGTCACCCTTTCTTGACCGGTTATCGTCCAGAAAAATCCCTGTTTTCAGGGAAACATCATCATTGCCGGGATATCAGATTAATTTGCGCCTCTTCTTACATGACGGACATGATCTTTGTCAACTGTGTAAGCAGGACCGGATGGGAGAAAAGCCCCTCTATTTTCAGCCGCCCGGAGAAGAGATGACCGAGAACACGCCGACCCGCCCCGTCAAAGTACCACGGGAGCCCCCCGACGATCCGGAGGGCGTTCAGATCCATCACCCGCTCGGAGGCCGTCCGGATGACGATTTCCGGATCCCCGACGATCCCCTCCTCGATACGGATCTTTCCCGACGCGAAAAAGAGGGTCACCGCCGTTTCGATGTCGGTAAGTTCGATGGCGATGGCGCCGCGCATGGTCTCATAGACCGCCCGTTTCTCCGGGCGCTGCGTCAGGTTCGCCGTCAGCAGATCCGCGAGAATCCCGGCAAAAGGAACCTCCGTCGACCGATTTTCAATGAATCCCTCTTCCATGACATCTCCGTTCAGAACGCCGCCCGATAGACGGCGAGGACCTCCTCCTCGTCAAGAACCATCCGCGGGTTGTTGACGATCGCCCCATCGGAGAGGCTGAGCGCCGCCGCCTTCCGAAGATCGTCATCCTTCACACCCGCTTCCGAAAGACGGAGCGGATGGCCGATCCACCGGAGGAGGGCGTTCATTTCGACGATGGCCGCCCCCGCGGCCGCGGGCTCATCCATCCCCTTTTCGCGCACCCCGAGCGCCTCGGCAACCATCGCATACCCCTCCGCCGCATCGTCCCGGTTGAACGCCATCACGTGCGGGAGGAGGATCCCGTTGGCGATTCCGTGCGGCACCCGGGCGATCGCCCCGAGGGAGTGGGCCATCGCATGGACCAGCCCGACCATCGCATTCCCGAAGGCCCAGCCGGCCATCGTCGCGGCGAGCTGGGTCTGCCCGCGGGCCGCGAGATCCAAGCCGTTTTCCGTACAGACCGGCAGGTTGCGGTGGAGCAGGCGGATCGCCTGCATCGCGAGCCCATCCGCGATCGGCTCGCGCTGCACCGACTGCAGCGCCTCCACGGCATGGGTCATCGCGTCCATTCCCGTCGACACCGTAAGCAGCGGCGGGAGCTTCTCCGTCATCTTCGGATCGAGGATCGCGATCCGCGGCGTGTTGTAATACTCGACGATCAGGATCTTCTGCCCCTTCCGCTCGTCGAGGATCACCGCCATGCTGGTCACCTCGCTGCCGGTCCCC
>CAYSSF010000414.1:0-2735 GCA_964433455.1 uncultured Syntrophaceae bacterium | reverse complement strand
TCGGCGCCTGGTTGACGGAAGCCCTTCCCTTCGTGATTTGGCCGTCGAGAGGAATGCGTTCCCCCGGCCTGACCAGGACTGTTGCGCCGAGCGGCACATCCTCCACGGGCTTTTCCATGATATCGCCGTCATGAGGACAGATGTACCGCGCCCGGGGAGGCGTGAGCTTGAACAGCGCTTTGATGGCGCTGCGGGCTCGCCCGATGCTCCACGCCTCGAGGACGAGGGAGAGCGAAAAAAGAAAGGATACGGTCGCCGCCTCGAACCACTCGCCGATCAGGATCGCGCCCAACACGGCGATGGTCATGAGCAGGTTCATGTCCGCACGGAAGCGGCGGAGTGCGGCCACTGCCTTCGGAAAGATAAACCATCCGCCCGCAATCACCCCGACAAGATAGAGTAAAACAGAGACCGCCGGGAAGACATGGAATCCGCTTCCCCCTCCTTCCGCGAGGGCATCGAGGAGGCTCCCATGCAGAAACCAATGGGAGAGAAAGCCGGCGGCAACGGCGATGCCGCTGACCGCACACAGAACGGCGCGGCCATGCGTCGTCCATAATCCCTCGGCAACGTGCGAAGATACGCCCGCCTGTGTACTGTCGGCAGGCCGCACGCTCATTCCGGCCCGTTCCACCGCAGCAACAATGGCCTGATCCTCAGCAGCGCCTTCCACAGTCGTTACGGCCATGGTGCCGTTGAGAAGGTTGAAGGCCACGCCTGTGATCCCCGGCAGCGCGCCGACAGACTCCCGTAGCGCATTTGTCTCCTCGGCGCAATCCATGCCTGTTACCTTGAAAATCGCTTCGCCCATCCTCCCAGTTCCTTTCATCCGATATTCATGCCGTCATGATTTTGCAATGTATGAGCATTTATTCATATATAACGTTAAAAAAATCACTCCTCGACGTGCTTCAGACCTGCCGTGAGGATGGCGCTGATGTGGTCATCGTCGAGGGAATAGTAGGCGATCCTCCCATCTTTGCGATACTTGACCAGATCCATATTTCTCAAGACCCGCAACTGATGGGAGATGGCCGACTGGGAAATGCCGATCAGGGAGGCCAGGTCGCATACGCATAGCTCTTCCTGCAAAAGGGCGGATATGATTTTAGTTCTCGTGGGATCGCCCAGAACCTTGAAGCTCGCGGCCAGTTTCAACAGCGTCGCATCCGGTTTCATTGCTCGTCTTGCAGAGGCCACTTTCCGCTCATTGATGCACAAGACCTCGCAAACAGCTCTCTTATCGTTCCGCACTTTTGTCATTTTTATCTCCCTATATATGATCGTGTGCTCATATATAAGCAATATGTCCGTACTGTCAAGCAATATATCTTAGGGAAAAGGATTATATTGTCTTCAGAAATTACAAAATGCTTTGACATCTCGGAATAAGCTTATATAATCGCTGCCACGTTAACTGATTAAAGTTAATAGGAAATGAAACCATATGAAAAAGATGTTCGTTACGGCCATGATCATCGGCTCCCTATCGATACCTCTCATTGCTCTTGCTCAGCCGGTCGGCGGCGGTGATTTGACCTTTACGCCCCAGGATGCTCCGTCGGTCATCTTCAGCCATGATCAACACATGAAGAAACAGGGGCTCAAGTGTAGCAGCTGTCATTACCGGTTTTTCCAGATGGCCAAAGGGTCATACAAGATGGACATGGGGAAGATCACCAAAGGAAGATTCTGCGGCCGATGTCATAATGGACGGGTATCATTTGACGTGCAGGACTCCAAGCATTGTTCCCGCTGTCACAAGTGATCTTCGTCTTCTTTATCCATCAGGTGGCCATGACCCACCGGCCTTTTACCCCCCCCGGTATGTTGCGGAAACCGGGATTGATTGTTATAGATGCTGAGGCATATGACGACTTTTTTATCTCTTTATAACCTACTCTCGAACATTCCCCTTGTTTACCCGCTCTATTTTTTTTACGGCGCCGCTTTCTTTTTTCTGGGCATTTCCATTTCGGTGAAAGAGCTGAAGGCAAGCGACTTGAAAATCTCCAACAGCCTGTGGATGCTCGGAACGTTCGGATTTATCCACGGCTTCCATGAATGGCTGCAACTCCTCCCATTGATCCAGGGGGAACAAATGACCCGGCAGGAAATTTTCCTGATCAAGCTGATATTGCTCGCGACGATGATCCTCTCTTTTTTCTTCCTTCTGCAGTTCGGCCTTTCACTGATAAGCGCTCTTGATAAAAAGCAAATGAGTTGGATCAAAGGGATTCCCTCCATACTGGTCCTTTTGTGGACCGTCGTTCTATGGAACAATAAACCACAAATCGATCTGCTGTTCTTATGGCACGCAAAAGTTGGCGTACGATACACACTCGGGCTCACAGCAGGGCTGGTAACCGGCTATGGGCTCATCACGTACTCATACGAAATTAAAAACATGAGCGGACCCGTTTCGAGGAATTTCCTCTTCTCCGGCATTGCAATTCTTTTCTACGGATTGTTGGAGGGCATCATTGACCTTCGCGTGCTTATGACCATTATTCACATGCCCGTGGAATTCCTCCGGGGAGCAACGGTTTTTCTTTTTTCATACTTCATCATCAAAGCACTGAATATTTTTGACATCGAAACCAGACGGAAAATTGAGCAACAGGCAAGGCTGCTCGTCCAGACTGAAAAGCTTTCCTCGCTCGGACAGCTCGCAGCCGGTATAGCGCACGAAATCAATAATCCGCTGACGAATGCCTCTTTGGGCATCCAGACAC
>CAYSSF010000413.1:0-2761 GCA_964433455.1 uncultured Syntrophaceae bacterium | reverse complement strand
GGGTCAATATCAGAGCCATACAGCGCTACCTCGGGCACAGTCAGTTGGAAACCACCATGGTTTATCTGCATCTGACCAGCAAAGGCCAGGAAGACGCATACGACATAATCAACGATGTCATGAAAGGGCTGGGCTCATGAGCGCCATTGCGGAAATCTTCCGCGAATGAATTCGGCACTGAATACATGACAACTTTCGCAGACAGTCTGCCCGCGGCCCACAAAAAGGTGATCGAGGCCATCATCAGGTGTCGCACCGAGATTTGCGGCAGCAATGTTTTCATCTGCCAGCAATGTCACCGGGAAAGCATCGTCTTTCGCTCCTGTGGAAATCGTCATTGTCCCATCTGCCAGAATCACAAAACCCGGCAATGGCTGGAAAAACAGTTGGAACGCCAACTCCCCGGACATCACTTCATGATAACCTTCACTGTTCCCGAACAATTGCGCCGTTTTATCCGGAGTCGCCAGAAGATCGCCTATGCGGCCCTGTTTGCGACATCGTCAGCGGCTCTGAAAAAACTTGTCGTCGATGACAAATTCGTGGGCGGCGACTGCCCCGGTTTCTTCGGGGTTCTGCATACCTGGGGCCGACAACTGGAATACCACCCTCACATTCATTACGTCGTCCCCGGCGGGGCTCTGAATCGGGAAACCGGCTTCTGGCATTCTTCGCGGATCGATTTCTTCCTGCCGGTCAGGGCGCTTTCCGAGATCTTTCGCGCCAAATTCCGGGACGAGATGAAAAAGGTCGGACTTCTTGAGCAGATCAATCCGGATGTTTGGCAAATTGCCTGGAACGTCAATTCCCAGGCTGTCGGCAAAAGCGAGGGAAGCCTGTAAACCGTTCATCATGGTAATAGTCGGCGTAAGAGAGAATCTCATCCACCTGCATAGCAAAGACCATCCGATTCCCAGTGGGTTTAGGGCTGAGCCCAACGATCCAATCACCAACTTCTGCTGTGCGGCGGATTGCAGGTTTGCAGTCGGCAAGAGTACAGTATCCCCAGAACGGATTCGGTGAAAAACCGGTATCATGAGTGACAATGTAGGAGTAAAGCTTCATCTCGTTACCCTCCACTGCTAACGCCGGTTTCAGCGGCACACAACCACGCGGCCAAGGAACTTCAGGAAATGCCAAGAGATATGCACCGCGTGGTTGCGTGTCCGGCTGCAAACCATCGTTCGGCGGCACGTCGACAGACACCCCTGAGAAATACCGGCCAGACCAAAAAGAAGGGCCAATACTGTAAGTCAGCGGAAATGTCTGCTCCAAGGCGATGTGCTAATCCGCCAAACCCGTTTCTTCACGCGCTATCATGGTGGCCAGCATCGTGGCCACCAGTTTCTCTTTCCCGTCCTTTTTCGCATAAACTTCTCCGAAGCACACCGTTAGGGTACGGCCCGGCTTGAGTACACGGCCTCGGGCAATCAATTTTTCGCCCTCGGCGGGCGATAGGAAATTGACTTTATATTCGACAGTCAACACCGCGGCGGAGGCGGGCATCCGGGTCAGCGCAGCGTAACCGCAGGCGGTATCGACCATCATGGTCACCACTCCGGCATGAAGGAAGCCATGGTTGTTGCGTGAGGTCTGATCGAAACGGCAACTCGATGGTTACTTCACCCTGTTCGACTCTGGTGATGGATGCCCCGATAGTTGCCATCGCGGTTTGACGGGCAAAACTATCCTTGACGCGCTTCTCGATAGAGGTTTCCATGAAAGCTCCTATTGCACTCTGATATGCCGAATGCCGAGCTGAAGCGCGGCGGCTTTTCGCCGTCGCCTCGCCCCGCTTGTTTTGAGCATTTAAGTCAATTCGTCAGTCAAGATCCAATTGCGCTTTACATTGATTGCATTTCAGGGCGCCCCGAAAAACCTTATTGCCGCATTCTGCGCATATATAGCGAGCCTCTTCGTCCCGAACCCATTTTTCAGTTCCGAATTCTCGTCGATACGGGACAGAGCGCAAAATGACTTTCTTGCCAACGGCCATGGAAAAGTCGTCAATGTGCTGGCAAGGAAAATCATCGCACTCGTGACAACCTGTGTAACCTTTTACTTTGGTGCATGCCCTGATCTCACATTGCTGACAATGCATGAAAAGATCATCTGACAGGCACCCACCACAATGAATATCCTCTGTCAAAAGCTTTTCACTATTAGGGAGTGTCCCTTTTCCTGGAGTCCCTCCTCTGTACAGGTTTACCAATCGCGCCTTAAGCTTGACGTTATTGTCTCGCGCTGCGATGTAGATAGCACAAACACCGCAATAAAGACCGCAAGGAGAAATGAGCGTGGGATGTGTCGCCATATCTTTTGTCCCCCTGATAAGGTGAGCCGATCAACTAACCACAACATTGTACCAGAAAACCTATTGAACCCGAAGCAGGAGCCAAACGGGCGGCCTGACGTAGGCGGGCAACTCGCCGTTCGCGCGGCGAAGCCGCGCGAACGAAAAGATCAGCCGGAGCATAGCGATCGGCTGGATTGATCTTGTTGGACGAAGCCGCTACGCGGCGGAAAAAAGTCTCAAATCAGTGTATAACCTCCCATAGTTGCCCAATTCCGGGCGCCATCAAAACAAACGGAGGTATACTATGGATCAGGCTGAAACCAATCGATTTAATGAACTTTATCAGCGTCACGTTCGTTTGCTCAAACTAGAATGCATTTGACACCATTAACGGGCTGATCAATTCCCTGCACGTTGATCTAAGGAGGGTGTGATTATGCAGCTCGCCTCCATCCTTGATCAATA
>CAYSSF010000412.1:1242-2770 GCA_964433455.1 uncultured Syntrophaceae bacterium | reverse complement strand
TTGAGCGCCCGGCGTGATAAACCCTTTCTCACCGTCAACTGCGGCGCCATTCCGGAGACCCTGCTGGAATCGGAACTCTTCGGGTTCGAAAAGGGGGCCTTCACCGGGGCCGACCACATGCATGCGGGGCTTCTGGAGGCCGCCCAGCACGGGACGATTTTTCTTGATGAGATCACCGAGATGTCGCCGGCGCTCCAGGGAAAGCTCCTCCGCTTCATGCAGAACGGGGAGGTGAGACGGCTCGGAGGCCATGAGGCGAAGCACGTGGGGGTAAGGGTGGTCGCGGCGGCGAATCGTGACATCGACGCGGAGGCCGGCGCCGGGCGGTTCCGGTCCGATCTGCTCTACCGCTTTGTCGTTCGTCTCCAGGTGCCGCCGCTTCGGGCGCACCGGGAAGACATCCCGCAGCTCATCGAATCTTTCCTGAAGAAGTGGGGATACCCGACGGTGCGCATCTCCGATGAGGCGATGGAACTTTTCATGGGTTATCACTGGCCGGGCAATGTTCGCGAGTTGGAGAATGCCCTCCGGCAGACCCTGCTCCTCTCGCCTTTTACGGTGATCCTGCCGGAAAACCTTCCCGGAAAGTTCCGTCCGGTCCAGGCTGCCCCCGAGTCGCCGTTGCTGTCGCCGCTCGATACGGCGGAACGACAGCAGATCCTCCAGGCCCTGGAGACCAGCGCCTGGAATCAGAGCCGGGCGGCCCTGCGTCTGGGGATCGACCGGAAGACCCTGCGGGCCAAGATCCTCCGTTATGGTCTGGGAAAATAGGGACAGATACTTCTTTCCGAAAAATAGGTATCTGTCCCTATTTTTATTCTTCCTATTTTTATTCCGCAGCCGCGGGGAAACAGAGGGTCACCTTCGTCCCTTCGTCCGATGTACTTTGGATCTCCATCCGCCCCCCATGCATCTTGACGATATCCTGGACGATCGCCAGTCCCAATCCCCGCATGCCCTCCTCCTGGTGGGTGCTGAAGAAGGGCTCGCAGATCCTCTCCATCAGCTCCGGCGGGATCCCTTTTCCGGTGTCGGCGATGGAGATCGAAAGCTCTTTCCGGTCCGTCGCTGCCGCGGTGGAAACGGTGATCCGGCCCCCGGCCGGCATCGCCTCGATCGCATTCTGGATCAGGTTGAACAGGGCGGTTTGGACGCGGTAACGGTCCGCATGGATTCCCGGCAACTTCTCATCAAAATCGACCTGAAGCGCTATCCCCGCCTTCTGCATGAGGGGTTCCACAAGCGAGAGGGTCTCGTTCAACAGCCCCTGGACGGTGACGGTCTCGAAATGGGCCTCGGGCGGGCGGGTCGCGCGCCGGACGTTTTGGATGACGGTATTGAGCCGTTGGGTCTGCTGGACGATGAGTTCCAGTTTACGGGCGACGTCCGGCGGCCAATTTCCGCTCTCCTGAAGCAGACTCGCGAGCCCCGCGATGGAATGGAGCGGCGTTCCGAGGTCGTGGGCGAGCGTTGCGGTCAGGTATCCCATCGCGGTGAGCTGCTGGAGCTGGTTGACCTGTTTCTGGAG
>CAYSSF010000412.1:0-1232 GCA_964433455.1 uncultured Syntrophaceae bacterium | reverse complement strand
CGCCTTGCGCGTCTCCTCGCGGACGCGATCTTCGAGGCTCCGGGTCAGTTCCCGGTTTCTCATCAGAACCTGCTCGATTTCATCGGCCATCGAGTTGAAATGTTCGGCCAGATGTCCCCATTCATCGCGGCGGACGATCGGTATCCGTTTCACATATTGCCCGGTCTGGAACGCGTCGATCGTGCGGATGATGATGCCGAGCGGCCGGGCGATCAGCCACCGGTAGCTCACCGCGAGCACAAGCAGGATGATAACGAGGAGCCAGACGGTGCTGGTGACGAGCAAGCGATTCGCCCGGGCGAGGATTTCCGCATTGGTCCGGCTGAAAGTGATCACCCCGACGACGAACTGTGTATTTTTCGATTTCTCGGAGGTGACCGGATAGAGAAGCCCCGCCGCCGGACCATCCTCCATCTGGAGGCGGACGTACTGAGGCTTGCGGGACGCCGCCACCGAGCTGACCAGGCTCTCCGGCCACTCGTAGCGGACGCGGCTCGCCCCGGCGATGTATTCGATATAATCGATATCGTAATTGACGACGGTGAAGATGTCGATGCGGGCCAGACGGATATCGGTCTGGATCTGCTCTTTCAGCGTGGCGTCGAGCGTGGAGAGACCCTGACCGGTCGGAAAATGGGTGTAGTAGGCGCTGACCGTTTCGGCGACGCCGGAGAGGCGCTTCGCCTGCTGTTCGACCAGGATCTGGTCCAGTGCCCGGATCTGGACCCACCCCCAGACGGCCATCGTGACGGCCAGCCCGAGGACCGTGAGCAGCATCAGGCGTGTTCGGACGGTCATGGATTACTCCCCGGGGCATAAGTTTCCCGGAAATCCGGTTTTTGCCCGGCCGCGATTATAGTGCAGACCGGGAGAGAAATGCACGCGAATGATCGGCGAAAAAAAGGGGGCGCGGAGACCTCTCCGCACCCCTTTTTTCTGTTCGATATCTGAAAAGGATTACTTCTTGGCGGGAGCTGCCGGGGCCTCAGCCTTCTTGTCATCGGTCTTCTTGTCTGTAGCGGCCTTCTTGTCGGCAGCCTTCTTATCGGCGGCGGCCTTCTTATCAGCGGCCTTCTTGTCGGCGGCGGCCTTCTTATCAGCGGCCTTCTTGTCGGCGGCGGCCTTCTTGTCGGCGGCCTTCTTGTCGGCATCCGCCTTCTTGTCAGCAGCCTTCGCGGGATCAGCCATTGCGGCGGGTGCTGCCGGGGCGGCGGGTGCTGCCTTTTCGGCTG
>CAYSSF010000411.1:0-2782 GCA_964433455.1 uncultured Syntrophaceae bacterium | reverse complement strand
GAGCCTGGGTGGAGAGCTTCTCTGCAATGTGTGGTAAGTGAGGAGGGGGAAGGATTTGAAATCCGTCCCCACTTTTGGAGAGGAAACCATGTCAAGAATTGGTAAAATACCGGTCGAAATTCCGGCAGGTGTAAAGATAAGCCGGGATCAGTCCGTGATTATGGTTGAGGGCCCCAAGGGGAAGCTTTCCCTGGAAGTGCCAACCGGCGTAGATGTTATTCTGGGTGACCGGGTAGTCGAGGTTAAACGACTGACAGATGGGAGAATCGATAGATCCCGGCATGGGCTGGTTCGAACCCTGATGGCCAATATGGTCAAGGGGGTCAGCAGCGGGTTTGATAAAAGTCTGGAGATTTCCGGGGTAGGATACCGCGCCGAAGTGGGGGGGAGTACCCTGAAGCTGGTCATCGGTTTTTCTGCTCCGGTCGAATATCCGATACCGGAGGGGATTCACATCAGGGTTGATAAACTGGTCAACATTGTGGTTTCCGGTATTGACAAGCAACTGGTCGGTCGCGTGGCGGCGGAGATCCGCAGCCTGAAAAAGCCGGAGCCGTACAAAGGCAAGGGCATCAAGTATTTGGGTGAGCAGATCAGACGCAAAGTCGGTAAATCCGTAGGCGCCTAAAGTTTCCGGTGCGACCGGCCCGGTTCCGGCGTACCCCGTGATGAGGTAGGACATTGGCTACGAAGAGAATTGAAAAGATCAGAAGCAAACGTAAGATGAGGGTCAGGGGAAAGGTCATTGGGAGCGAAACGCGGCCCCGCCTTTCCGTGTTCAGGTCTGCTGCCCATATCTATGCACAGGCTATTGCCGATGATTCCGGGAGGACCCTGGCGGAAGCCTCGACGTTGAGCAAGGAGTTGGGTAATTCCCTGGCCGGTTTGAAAAAGAGCGAAGCGGCCAAGGCGGTGGGGATGCTCCTGGCGAAACGCCTTCAGGGAGCGGGTATCGAAAATGTCGTCTTCGACCGCGGGAGATTTCTCTATCATGGAAGGGTTAAGGCGCTGGCTGACGGCGCGAGGGAAGCGGGACTGAAGTTTTAGCCTGCCATTCGATAAACGACCGCGAAGGGATGATCGCAGGAAGAGAATATTATGGAAGAATTGGAACTTCTGGACAGGGTGATTACTATAAACAGAACGGCCAAGGTGGTCAAGGGCGGGAGACGTTTCCGGTTCAGCGCCGTGGTCGTGGTCGGCGATGGGAAGGGATCCGTCGGCGCCGGTCTCGGCAAAGCCCATGAAGTCCCGGAGGCGATCCGCAAGGGCATGGAGCAGGCCAAGAAGGCGATGACCCGGGTCGCAGTCGAAAATCGGACGATCCCCTACAGCGTTGTCGGCCATTACGGCGCCGGGAAGGTGATGCTGAAGCCGGCGTCGGAAGGCACAGGGCTGATTGCTGGAGGGGCGGTTCGCGCGGTACTGGAAGTGGCCGGTGTTCGCAATATCCTGACGAAGTGCCTTGGATCGCATAATCCGCACAACCTGGTCAAGGCGACGATTGAAGGACTGTGCCAACTGAGGGCGCCGTCCGAAATCCTTGCCGCCAGGGGCAAAAGCGCTGCCGAAATTTAAGGCAGAGAAGGATAGGCTTTGGGTAAAATGCTCAAGATTACACTGGTTCATAGTTGCATCGGGAGGCCGGAGGCTCACCGCAGGGTCGTTCGCGGGATGGGACTCGGCAAGGTCAACCGGAGCGTGGTGCTCAATGATACACCGGATATCCGCGGGATGATCCGGAAGGTCTGTCATCTGGTGACTGCTGTGGAAGTTGAGGGGGACGGGAAATGAATCTGGGAACACTGAGGCCCCCGGAGGGTTCGCGGAAAAAGAAAAAGAGGGTCGGTCGCGGCGATGGTTCGGGACACGGAGGAACCGCCGGCAAGGGCGCAAAGGGCCAGAACGCCCGCTCCGGACACAGCGTCCGTCCCGGGTTTGAGGGGGGGCAGATGCCCCTTTACCGAAGGTTGCCCAAACGCGGATTCAAGAATCCGATGAGGCGCGTCATTGCGATCGTCAACATTGAGCAGTTGAAGAGATTCCAGCAGGGATCGATTGTGAATCGCGATACCCTTACGGCGATCGGCCTGGTTTCCGGGGCCGTGGACGGGATCAAGGTCCTGGGAAACGGGGAAATCAATTTCGCCCTCTCCGTCAACGTCGATCAGGTCAGTCGCGGGGCAAGGGCGAAGATCGAAGCCGCGGGCGGCACAATTGTAGAGGTCATCTGATTTGTTAGAAGGCTTAAAAAACATCTCTAAGATACCGGAACTTCAAAAGAGGATTCTATTTACCTTTCTCTTGCTGACGGTATACCGGATTGGGGCTCATGTGCCGACGCCGGGGATCGATACGACGGCGCTCGCGGCCTTTTTCGAACAGGCCAAGGGTTCTCTCCTCGGCCTCTTTGACATGTTTGCGGGCGGCGCCCTGAGCAATCTTTCGGTCTTTGCATTGGGGATCATGCCCTACATCAGCGCATCGATCATCCTCCAGCTTCTGACCGTGGCGATCCCCTACCTGGAGAAGCTTTCCAAGGAAGGCGAGGCCGGTCGGAGAAAGATTACACAGTACACGCGGTACGGTACGGTTCTTCTCAGCTTGATTCAGGGCTTCGGAATTGCCATCGGTCTGGAAAACATGGCCGGTCCGACAGGCACTTCAATCGTGATCACGACTGGTTGGGCATTCCGCCTGATGACGGTGATCACGTTGACCGCCGGCACCGCATTCATCATGTGGCTGGGTGAGCAGATCACCGAAAAGGGGATCGGGAACG
>CAYSSF010000410.1:0-2791 GCA_964433455.1 uncultured Syntrophaceae bacterium | reverse complement strand
AGCTCTTCGCCGCCCTTCGTCGGCAACATGATGGATACCTCATCGGCGCTGCACTGCTGAAGCGCGGTGTCGGCGATCTTATTGAGGATCGAATTCAGATCGGAGGAAAAGGAGATGGCCTTTCCCAGTTCGTGAATGGCCACGGTCTCCTTCAGTTGCATGTTTTCCAGCCGCAGATTGCGCACCTGCATGGCGCGGGAGAGCAGCGGCAGAAGGGTGTTGAGCTTGAACGGTTTCAGGATGTAATCGAAGGCGCCGGTCTTCATCGCCTCCACGGCGGTCTGAACCGTGCCGTGTCCGGTCATGATAATGCCGATCAGATTGGGGTCGATATCGAGACCGGCCCGGATCAGATCAATCCCGTCCATCTTGGGCATCATCAGATCGGTCAACAGCAGATCGAATTCCCGTTCTTTGAGAACAGCCAAGGCTTCCTCACCTGACAGAAAACCTGCTGTTTCGTATCTCTGGCGCACCAGCGTCTCGCAAAGGGCGTTCATCAGTTCGGCTTCATCGTCCACAACAATGATGCGGCCTATTTTGTGATTGGAGTCTTTTTCTGCGATATTCTTCATGATTTTCCTTTCCTGTTCATGAATGGCGGCCTCTTCAATTGTCATTCACCCTTGAGGCTCGTTGCATTGCTTCCATTGGAGAAAGGAAGGGTAATGCATACCCGTGTCCCCTTCCCGGGAATCCCCTCGCTCACGACATCAAACGTGCCTTGGTGTTCCTGGGCTACGCGCCGGCAAATGGCCAATCCCAGCCCGGTGCCTTTTCCCTCCGGTTTCGTCGTATAGAAAGGTTCCATGACTTTGGGCAGGATCTCAGGCGGTATGCCGGTACCCGTATCGGCAATCTCGATATAGACTTGCTTTGCTTCAGGGCGCGCCATTACGCGGATCGTCAGCGTTCCTCCCTGAGGCATGGCGTCGCAGGCATTCGTAAAGAGGTTCAGAAACAACTGCCGCAATTGCTGGCGGTCTGCATGAATGCAGGGCGCATCGGCTGCAAACTCCCGGATAACTTTTACATTGTTCTTGCGGAAATGGTACTCAATGAGTTCGAAGGTCTTTTCTACTTCTTCACGAACATCCACCGTAGAAATCTGCTGTCGGCTCCGGCGGCTGAACTGGAGAAGATTGGTCACGAGATTCCCCATCCGTTCAACTTCCTGACCGATGATTTCCAGCTCACGCCGCCGCTGATCGTCTTGGGATGTCTGCGCCGTCAGGGATTCGATCCGGAGACTGACGGTAGCCAGGGGATTGTTCAGTTCGTGGGCGATACTGGATGCCAGCTCCCCCATCGTCGCCAGTTTCGCCGCCTGCCAGAGTTGCTGTGTAACCGCATTCAGCTCTCCGTTCTTTGCCTGAAGGGCTGCCTCGGCCGACTTGCGTTCGGCAATTTCGCTGTGCAGGGCGGCCGTCCTTTTATTGACCATTTCCTCGAGGTCATCATTGAGACTCTTGAGCTCATCCTGCGTTCTGATCAAATCGCGGTTCTTTGCCATCGCCGTTTCGTATGTCGAAAGAAGGAGGTTGAGGATCTGCCGCCGGCTCGATGTAATTAAATACTTTTCATTCTTATAGGTAGAAATTTGAATGCCTTCTTGGTGTTCCTCCCGATCACGCAGATTCTCGTCATGAAGAAGGTGCTCGATGGTGGTGAGAAGGTGCTTTTCGTCGTAAGGCTTGGTGACGAATTGATCTGCGCCGCATTGCACCGCTCGGATCACATCCTGCGGATCCGAAAGGGAGGTAAGCAGGATGACCGGGGTGCTCATGAGTCTTTCATTTACCTTGATATTACGGCAAAGTTCAAAACCGTCCATTTCGGGCATGATGATGTCGCTGATGACCAGATCCGGAGTCTGATCGTTCAGGATCGCAAGCGCAGCTCTGCCGTTCATGGCATGAATAACCTGATGTCCCTGTTCCTCCAGGATATATTTCAACTTCTCCGCCTGTGTCGGACTGTCCTCGACGATCAGGATTTTTATGGTATTCTCTTTTTTGCCCGTAATCATGACTCTCCTCACTCAAAGTTCGTTTTGGAATTCGAACGGTTCCCCGCGAGCGTTCCCAGCAGGACGGCGATTTTATCCGGAGGCAGTATGTATGTGTGCGCATTCAGGGCAACCGCTTCCCCGGGCATGCCGTGCACGACGGAACTCTCCTTATCCTGGACAATGGTGACGGCGCCCCCGTCTTTCATTTCCTTCAATTCCACTGCCCCATCCCGCCCCATGCCGGTCAATAATACACCCACCGCACGCGGACCCAAGGTTTGCGCGACGGAGTGAAAGAGATAAGCAACCGAAGGCCGTAAACCATTCTCCGGCGCGTGATCGCTGAGAATAATGCGCGGACCGTTCCCAATTCCCAGGTGAAAACCATCCGGGGCGATATACCCGTGTCCCGGCAGAGGATACTCCCCATGCGACGCGATGTGCACAGGGAAACGGGTAGTGTCCGAAAGCCATTCCACGAAACCTTTGGTGAACCCTGCCGCAATGTGCTGAACCATGAGCACGGGAACAGGCAAATCATGGGGTAAACCGGAAAGGATCTGTTGCAGCACCGGCGGTCCCCCGGTGGAAGCGCCGATCGCAATCGCTTGAATTTGAACGTCTGTTTTCCGGACTTCCATTTTCGCCGTCTCTGGCGGCACCCGCCTTTTTACCGCAGGGTGGCGTTTCACAACCCTGATCTCGGACATCAGTCTTACCGTCCGGATCAGTTCTCCGGCGGCTGTCTCATGCTCCGGGTGGCCGATCCCCGGCGGGCGG
>CAYSSF010000409.1:0-2797 GCA_964433455.1 uncultured Syntrophaceae bacterium | reverse complement strand
CAAAGAAGAGGTTATAGGGCGTCTTCTTGGGATCCGTCAGATGTCCCGAATAGGAGGCTGAAACATAAGGCATCTTGTCCTTGGTGACCGTGGGTGAAAGGGCATCGGTATCGCCCGTGCCCCATCCAAGGACTGCAACGCAACCCAACCTCTGGAACAGCTTGTACTTGGTTAGCGCCTCGGGAACCCGATAGCCGTAATCAAACTGGTGAAGCTTGATCTGCTTGCCGTTGATGCCGCCAGTCTCGTTTACATAATGAATCGCTTCGGCTATACCCAGTGCGTAATCCCTTCCCACGTCCGATGTGGCGCCGGTCATATCATAGAGCGCACCGACATTGATCGGTTTGGCCGGACCCGCTGCCGACACAAAGCCTGCACCGAGCAGCACGGAAAGCAATAATACATAAAACCCGGTCACTATTTTCTTGAAATACATATTTCCCTCCTTTTCATTGGAAAGTAAGCTGTTATTACGACTTAACCAACCAACATGCAATATCATGAACTAAAATCCATCACCTCCTTCGAAAGTTAATATGAAAATGGCCATAAATTGAAATAATTCTTGGCCTGCCACCAGCGGTAAGCCAGACCGTTTGGTTCAAATATCAGGAACGCACAAATTGCCAGACCGAAGGCAGATTCCTTGATAAAAAGAAAATCCACTAAAAGTTTCGGGTATGTATCTGCAAGAGGGAGAACGGCCATTTGCAGCAGCTCCATGACAACCACCATGAAGATGGATCCGAAGATGGTGCCGTGAATCGAGCCGGCCCCGCCGATCAGGACGACGCCGACAAGCCATAAAGACCAGAACCACGGAAAATGCTCAGGGCTTATCGCCGAAAGGTTACTGATCCAGACAGCCCCTGCAATGCCCCCGATGAAACCGGCGACAAAAAATGCAAGGAGTTTGTATTTAATAATATTGATTCCCATAACCTCTGCCGATATATCATTATCCCTGATCGCTACCCAGGCCCTTCCGACCCTCGAACGCAGCAGGTTTACCACTCCGACGACGCATAGGATCACCAGCACGATCATCATATAATAGACTTTAATGTCACTGTCGATAACCCAGGGCCCGACCTTGATCGTTCCCGGAGGAAGTGAAAACGCCTGCCCTCTTCCGCCTATCTGGCTTACATATTGGGTTATAACAAAGTCAACGGTAATGAACTGCGCCGCCATTGTGGTCAGGATCAGATAAAACCCCTTAACCCTCGCCGAGGGAAGCCCGAACAAAACACACCAGAAACCCGAGGCAATTGCAGCAATCAATATACTTATGGGATATGCCAAACCCGATTCAACGAGGATGGCCGGCCATGGAAATTCAAGAACAAGCAAGGTGCTTACATAGGCGCCAACGGCAATAAAAGCGGCATGGCCGAGGGTAACCTGCCCGCAGAAACCGATGAGAAGCTGGACCCCAAGCGCCCCAAGCACCGTGTAACCTATCTGATTACAAATGCTTAACCAGTAAGTATCTGCTATCCGGGGGATAATAAAAAAAAGGGAGATAAGGAGCAGAATCATTTTCGATTTTATAAACTTCGTCTGCCACCAGGCATGGTCCTGCTTGTAATTCTCGTGATAAACTCCGCAGGGAAGAAAAGTTGTAGACATAGAATTTCTCCGTCCATTTTTATTTGATGTTAAACCCTTTCAATACGTTCCCAGCCCCACAGTCCGTACGGTTTGAAAAGGAGAAAAATAGCCATAAACGCAAAAGGGGCTATCTCTTTTACGCCACCGGGGAAATACTGATCAAGGTATGCCCCGCAGAGGTTTTGCATTACGCCTATGGCTATTCCTCCCACAATCGCGCCGGGGACGGAATTGAGTCCGCCCAGAACAACCGCCGGCAAGACAAGCAGCCCCATGTATCCTACGGATATGTTCAGTCCGTTGATATTCCCAAGGAGGGTTCCGCCTACGCCGGCTGCCATGAAGGCAATCGCCCAGGCGGCGGCATAAACGAAGCGCGCGCTGATACCGATCGAAAGGGCTGCCATTTCATCGTCTGCCGTTGCCTGCATGGCAAGACCCCAGCGTGTGTATTTGAAAAAGCATACGAAAACGACCAGAAGGATCATGGCTGCAACAAAACTCCACAGGTAAACCTGGCCAACGACGATATGCCCAAAGCGAAACGGCTCAAGGGGAAAGACCGGAGGTTCGAAGACTCTTGTATCAGTGCTCCATATCAGTTCAACGATCCCTTTGAAAAAAAAGGAAAGTCCCACCGTAACCATGATGACGGTAAGGACAGGTTCGCCAATGAGCTTATCCAGAAATATCCTTTCCGTTAGAATTCCAAGGATAAAACCGACAGCAAGAGATAATAAGAGCGCAGGAATAAAGGGAACTCCCATGGAATAGAAGGCCAGCGAGACATATGCGCCAATAAGCGTCAACTCTCCCATTGCAAGATTCAGCACCCCCGAACATTTGTATATCAGCACCCATCCAAGTGCTATAAGGGCATATATTCCTCCCACCATAACGCCGGTTGTAATGGTCATGAAAAAAAGTTCCATCGGGCTTTTTCCTCCTGATCCTTAATTAGGTTTCACTTTGCATATATGTAAATCTGTCTTGATATGCGTCTTGCGCCCGTCTTCATACGTAATGGTCGTGTCAATATGGACCGCATCCGCATCCGAATAAAGGGCATTCACGATATCCTCGTATTTTTTCGCAACAAACTCCCGGCGCAATTTCCTTGTTCTCGTCAATTCATCATCATCCGCGTCAAGCTCCTTATAGAGGTTGACAAATTTTATGA
>CAYSSF010000408.1:0-2823 GCA_964433455.1 uncultured Syntrophaceae bacterium | reverse complement strand
TGATCCTGTTCGGGATATTGACGGAAACCTCCATCGGCGATCTCTTCAAGGCCGGAATTATGCCCGGGCTCCTCCTTTCCGCCGCTTACTGCGTCGCGATCCTTGTGATGGCTTATCGCTTCCCGAACTATGTGGGCGGGGTGAACAGCCGGGCGGATTCGAAAGGAGACCACGAAATAAGGGTTTTTGATGCCCTGTTGAAGATATTGCCCATTGCTTTGCTGATTGCGCTGGTGCTGGGCGGAATTTATGCGGGCTGGTTCACGCCCACCGAATCGGGCGCTGTCGGGGCCCTGGGAGCTTTTATTCTGGCGCTCGGCAAACGGCAGCTTAACTGGGTAAAGCTCTGGCAGGTGCTTGTAGAAACCGGCCACGTCACGGTGGCCATCCTGTTTTTGCTGATAGCCGCCAACATGTACGGACGCATGCTGGCCATGTCCGGCGTCATCGGGTCTATCGAGAGTTTGTTCGTGGAATCCGGACTGGGGCTATATTCCGTCGTGACCGTCTATTTGGTGATCATCCTGCTGGCAGGCATGTTTCTCGATTCCACGTCCATTTTGATGATCCTGGTGCCGCTCATCTATCCGGTGATGCAGGGGTTCAGCGTCAATTTTGTCTGGTTCGGCATTGTAACGGTCATCGCTGTTGAAGTGGGATTGATCACCCCGCCCTTTGGCATTGCAGCCTTTGTGGTCAAGTCGACTCTGGACGATCAGCGCATCGGCTTGAACGAGGTATTTTACGGGGCGCTGCCCTACGTATTGATGATGATCATCGTACTGGCGCTGGTGGTCATGTTCCCTCAAATCAGCCTCATTTTTGTTCGGTAGCGAGAAAGGAGAGGAGACGATGAACAGGAAGAATCCCCTATTCGGTTTTCAGGTCGATCGGACCGACATCCAATATATCGGTTATGATTTACAACGGCCGGAGTGTATCCTGGCGGAGCGGGACGGCACGCTCTGGTCCGCGGATGCTCGCGGAGGCGTCGTCAAAATCTCACCGGACGGCAGCCAGGAGATCATTGCCCAGTCCTATGAAAAGGCTTTCGAATCGGCATCCGATGACGCCAGCAGGTTTACCGAAGGCACGTTGCCCAACGGCCTGGCCTTTGCGGAAAACGGCGATATCCTCATTTCCAATTTCGGCACCGACAGCCTGGAGGTCATGACGCGCAGCGGCAGCACCCGCGTGCTCTATGATCGCATCGACGGCGAGCCGATCGGCAAAGTGAACTTTGTGCTGCGGGATAGCCAAAACCGTGTTTGGCTGACCATTTCAACCCGAATCAAAAATTGGATGAAGGCCATCAGCCCGAACATCGCCGACGGCTATATCGCGCTGGCCGATTCAAGAGGCTTGCGCATCGTGGCCGACGGCTTCCGTTTTACCAACGAAATCCGGCTGGATGCCCGTGAGGAATACCTCTACATTGTAGAAACCTGCGGTCAGCGCATCACGCGCATGCGGGTCGGGCCGGACGGGTCGCTGACCAACCGGGAAATATATGGGCCTGCCAAGCTTGGACGGTATGGTTTTCCCGACGGTATTGCGTTTGACGCTTATGGGAACCTCTGGGGAACGCTCGTCATGGTCGATCAGGTTTTTGCGATCACCCCGGACGGGGATTTTCACATTGTCCTGGACGACACCAACACAGCGCCGGCTCTGGCGCTGGAGCAGGCCTTTGCCGAGGATCGTGTAACGCCCGACCATATGCTGGCCGCAGGCGGAACCATTGCGCCCTGGTTTGCCAGCGTTACATTCGGAGGGCCTGACCTGAAAACCGTTTAAGTAGGCAGCCTTCGTGGAACGCGTATTCCCCATTTCAGGTCGCCGGCGGCAGGGTTGCCGATGGCGCATTGGAAGTAAGCAGAAGGGAATGGTCCATTTGTTTGCAAAATACCGTGCGACGGCGGGTCGTCTCCTGCTGGTCATTCTGACCGGTTATGCCGTCCTGAACCTGCTTTGGCAGAACATCCGCCTCTACCCCGGGCTCCCGGAGACGGACCCGATCACGATCCACGAGGCAAGAATCGCGCAGCTCCGGCCGCTGCTGCCTGCCTCCGGCGCCGTCGGCTATATCACAACCGTCGAAAACAACCGCATCTTCGCCGCGGAAAAGAGCTTCACCAACGTGGAATTTCTTGCCCAGTATGTTCTGACGCAATACACGCTGGCCCCGCGGATCGTCCGGAACAGCCCGGACCTCCCGCTCGTCGTCGGCAATTTTATCGACGGGCCGCCCGCACCCGGATTTCTGGAGAAGCATGATCTGGTCGTGTTCCGGGATCTCGGAGACGGCCTCATCCTCTACCGGAGGGAGCGGAAACCATGATCCTCTTCTTCCTGGCATCCCTGCTTCTTTCGCTGATCGGCGGCCTTCTGTTGACTTTCATCCTTCTTCCCTCCCTGAAAAACGACCTCCAGGGCCTGCTCCTCCGGCTCTCCGCCGGAGGCGGTCTCGGAATCGGTCTGAGCGCATGCCTCTATTTTGTCTCCCTTCCGATGGGGCTTTTGGAATACATCCCGCCGGTCGACCTCGCCGCGTGCCTTATGCTCGGTATGACCGGTTACGTTTTGCTGAAGCGGGGCCGTCGGAAAGCGGAATGTCCGGTGGAATCGCAGCTCGCCGGCCGCAAGGCCGCCCTTCCCAAAACGGGATCGAAATGGGAAATCGGAATCGCCGTCCTCTTCGCCGTCGAACTCCTCGCCTCCCTCGGCTCGTTTCTCGTCGCCTTTCTGAAGGAGCCCCACGGCAAATGGGACGCATGGCTGATCTGGAACATGCATGCCCGCTTCCTCTACCGGAGCGGCGAG
>CAYSSF010000407.1:0-2837 GCA_964433455.1 uncultured Syntrophaceae bacterium | reverse complement strand
TCATCCATGTCGAGGCCCCCGACGAGATGGGCCATGAAGGCAATCTACAAGGAAAAATCAAGGCCATCGAGGATTTCGACGAAAAAGTCGTCGGGAAGATTCTGCACGGGATTCCCCGGTTCGGAGACTTTCGTGTGGCGGTATTGAGCGACCATCCAACCCCGATCCGACTGAAGACACATACCGCTGACCCAAGTCCGATTGCGATCCTCTATTCCTCGGACAGCGAAAACCAGGCCCAAGGGATCGCATTCGGAGAGAGCGAGGCAAGAGGCTCGGGTAATCTGATCTCTCCCGGACATCGCTTCATGGAGAATTTTATCGGCAACGGGAGGCGATTGTTTGAACAGAACACCCATTAAAATCCGTGTCATCTATGCCGATACGGATGCCATGGGTATCGTCTATCACACCAATTATATCCGCTGGTTCGAGGTCGGACGGACCGAACTCTTCCGGGATATGGGAATCCTGTACACAGAGGTGGAGGCGGCCGGGTTCAATCTACCCATGACGCAGGTCTATTGCCATTACCTTCTTCCGACGCGTTACGATGATCTGGTTATGGTTGAAACGGAAATCGAGTATCTGAAGCGGGCCAGTATGAAATTTGCGTACCTGCTCTGGGATGAAAAACGTGAAAAACTGATTACAGAGGGGTACACGGTTCATGCCTGCACGGATCGGGATGGGAAAATCATCCGCATCCCGACCGTCATTGCGGAAAAAACCCGCTTATTCTATCCCAACTTTAAAGGAGAATAACGAAAATCATGGCTGCAAAAATGAACAAGCATGAACTGGAAGAACCGGACAAACTTCAGCTATTCTTTTTCAGCATTCGGACGTTTGCTGAAAAACACCGGGTGAGAATTTATGCCGGAGCGGGTATCTTCATTCTGATTGTACTGCTGGCCGGCGGTTGGTACCTCTACCAGGACCGTTACGAAACCAGCGCGGGAATCCTATACGACCAGATCACCGACATCGCGTTAAAGAAAGATTCACCGGCCGGAAACGGGACGGCGATTAAAGGATACAAGGATCTCATCTCCCGCTACCCGAGGAGCAGGGTGGCCATAACGGCTTACTACCGTCTTGGAAACCTCTATTACGGCCGCCATGAGTACGATGCTGCAATCAGTTTCTATCAGGATTTTCTCAGGCACGCCCATGCTAAAAGTGATTTGATGACCATGGCTTATATCGGCCTCGGCGCCAGCCAGGAGGAGAAGAAGGATTTTAACAAAGCGCTTGAGTCCTATGATCTGGCGATGAAAACGCCTGCTGCGCCCTTGTTCGAGGTCCTGAATTACAGCAGCATTGCGAGGATCTATGAGGCGAAAAACGAACCAACTAAGGCTGCCGAGTTTTACCGGAAGGCCCTGGACAAAACGACTGATCCACTTATGACGCTGTTTTTAAAAAGAAAATTGGCGTTTTTGGGCTGATGGCGGCGAAAGATCTGCGCCTGCAACACGGGTCTCCAAAAACGGTTAAGGGGTGTTTTGTGAAAGAGCTGTTGTCTGGAGAAACCCGGGAGTGTCGAAGGAGGTTGCATCGAATCCTTGACAAATCTCTTTCAGTAGATATCTATTGGTGAGTAATTAACAGGAACGGTGGAATTTAGCATGGCAGATGACTATTATAAAATATTGGGTGTTGATAAAAAAGCCGATGCCGAGGCGATCAAGAAAGCCTATCGCAAGCTGGCCCTGAAGTATCATCCCGATCGGAACCCCGGAAATAAGGAAGCTGAGGAAAAGTTCAAAAAGATCAGCGAGGCATACGCCGTGTTGAGCGATCCGGAAAAACGCAAGCAATACGAAAACTTCGGATCGGATCAGTTCAGCCAGCGCTATAGCCAGGAGGATATCTTCCGAAATTTTGATCTCAATGAGATCCTCCGCGATTTCGGATTCGGAGGTACGGGCAGCGCTGGGCGGCGTGGGGGTTTCACCTTCCGCGCCGGAGGCGGTGATCCATTCTCAGAACTCTTCAGACAAGGTCAGCCGCAATATGAAACCCCACAGAAGGGTGAAGATCTTCATTACAATTTATCGATAACACTTGAGGAATCTGTATCCGGCACCGAAAAGAAACTTGCCCTCCAGCGCGGCCAAGAGGTACATGAAATCAGTGTAAAAATACCAGCGGGGATCAGCACGGGAAAGAAACTGAGACTTTCAGGCAAGGGATATGCCGGCATTCAAAGCGGCCCATCCGGTGACCTCTATCTGAACATCTCGGTTCTCCCGCATCCGATTTTTGCACGGGATGGAAATGATATTTTCATCGAAAAATCGATCTCCTTCACACAGGCCGTTCTCGGGAGCAGCATCGAGGTCCCGACGATCGACGGTACGATCAAGAGAATAAAAATTCCGGCCGGTACACAAAATGGTACCAAGATACGGATGAAGGGTTATGGCGTTCCCGGTCTCAAAGGTTCTGACACTGTCAAGGGGGATCAGTTTGTCAAGATCAGCATTGACGTTCCCCGTAAAATGAACGACAACCAGCTCCAACTGATCCGTAAGCTTGCCGAAACAGGAATTTAGACGAGAGGTGCCCCCCGGCGCGAATTTCCATTTCCCTTTATGACCTATAAGATATGTTATGTAAACTTACCGGTCGTTTTATTTTGGCCTACCCCACATCTCAAGAAACCCTGCACCTAATAATTGTAATGACGATTACTTAAATACTATTCTTTTATGTTATTCTTGATGCTCTCGTCAAAAGTCAAATTAGCATAAATGGCTAAAATAATTTAATAATCACGAAGTTTTCTCTTGACACTATTTGCGAAAAATGGTATGAATCATGTTAAATAT